>CAYVLD010000045.1:0-13136 GCA_964452205.1 uncultured Oscillospiraceae bacterium | reverse complement strand
GTGTAGATGGTGAAGCAGTTTTCCTCTGCCTCGAAATCGTCTGCGCCGCAATCCATTGCGTCCATCATGACGGTATCTTCTTCGTAATCCTCGTCCTCGTTGTCGATGACCAGAACGCCCTTCTTGGCAAAGTTCCAAGAAACACAGCCGCTTGCACCGAGCTTGCCGCCGTACTTATCGAAGTGGTGACGGATGTTGCCTGCGGTACGGTTACGGCTGTCGGTCATGGTCTCGACGATGACAGCGATGCCGCTCGGGCCGTAGCCTTCGTAGGTGATGGCTTCGTAAGAATCGCCGCCGCCTGCGTTTGCAGCCTTGTCCAAAACGCGCTTGATGTTGTCGTTGGGCATGTTGGCAGCCTTTGCCTTGGTAATGACGGTAGCCAGACGGGAGTTGTAGTTGGGATCGGTAGAGCCGCCGCCTTCCTTAACGGCGACATACATTTCCTTTGCGATCTTGGTAAACGCAGCAGCACGCTTCGCGTCCTGAGCGCCCTTGGTTTTCTGAATATTATGCCATTTGGAATGACCTGACATAGATAAAACTTCCCTTCTCGTGGTAATTTCGCCCTATATTTTAGCACACAGAGCGCAGAAAAACAACTGTTTTATGCAAATTTAATGCAATCGGCGTGAATTTTCGACTCGATGACCTCGATTTCAGGGAATTTTTCACGCAATTTTTGTGCCAAATATGCGCAGACAGGATTTTCGGTCTGAAAATGTCCCGCATCGATGAGCGTAATGCCAAGTGCCCTTGCATCGGCAAAAGCGTTGTATTTGCAATCGGCGGTCACAAAAGCATCATATCCCAGCTTTGCAACGCGGAACAGTGCATCTGTGCAGTTTCCGCCGCCGACGGCAACACGCCGAATTTCTCTGCCTGCCGTATAGCGCAAGCCCTCACAGCCGAGGGCGGCTTTTACGTGCTGCGCAAAGTCCTCCGCCGTTGTCGGTGCGATCTCACCGCCGCGCAAAAGTCCGTAGGGTCTGCCGCTTTCATCGTTCCCCTTCGGATCGATAACGCAGACATTTTTAAGTCCCAAAATTTTGGCGAGCTGATCGTTCACACCGTCAGGAGCGCAGTCCAAATTCGTGTGTGCATTGAGCGCGGAAATGCCGTTTTCGATCAAATAAAGCAACGCTCTGCCGTCAACGGTCTGATCGTTGACACTCTGCAACTCCCAAATTGCCGGATGGTGCGTCACGAGCAGCTCACATCCCAAAGCCTTCGCTTCCTCACAGACATGGTAAAACGGGTCAAGAGCGACCAAAATTTTGCTCACCTTTCGATCCGACCGACCGCAAAGCAGTCCCACATGATCCCACTCCATCGCCATATATTCCGGCGCAAGCGTTTTGATATAATCATAAATTTTACGGACGGTCATAATCTTTCCTCATTTCTCTGATTTCGGATAAAGCGGTTTCGTAGTAGCTGAGTTTTTCCTGCTGCTCTGCGGCCTTTTTCAGACCCTCAACGGTTAAAACCAAGGCGCGTTCAATTCGCTCAAAATAGCTCAAAATCAGCTCACTTCCGCTCATCAAGAGTTGTGGCGAAACATATTGCTGCCCCGGCGTGAGCGTTTGCGCCTTGCCGAAGCGCACGCGCATTACCTGATACAGGAAGCCGCCGTCTTCCACCAGCGTTTCTTCCTCAATTCCGAAGCCTATTTCCGATAAATTCCGCCTTAAATCCTGTCCCGACGACTGCGCCTGTAGGATGAGCGTGTATTTTTCGTCCCGAAGCCACGGGCAAGCCGACACGATCTGTGCGATCAGATCGCCGCCCATGCCGGCGCAGATGATGGTATCGACCTCGTTCGGCTCGACCGCCTTCAGCCCGTCTGCCTGCGAAAAACGGATATTTTCTGCAACGCCGAAGCGTTTGGCATTCGCCTTCGCCTTTTCAAGCGGCTGTGCGCGCAGGTCACAGGCGTGGACAAAGCTCGCCTTGCCGCTCCTGAGCAGCTCGATGGACAAATATCCATGGTCGCAGCCGATGTCGGCAACGCGCGCACCGTTATGTACTTTTTCGGCGCAGCACAAAAGCCGCTTGGAAATCGGTAGCTTCATATTTTCTCCTTTGAAAAAACGAGGCAAACTGCCTCGTTTTTTGGATTACTGTGCGTTCTCGGTCGCTTCGATGAAGCGGTTGACCTGTGCCAAGAAGCTCTCGCAGTCCACGCCGTGAACCATGCAAGCCTCTTCGACCGTTTCGCCTCTTGCGCTCGGGCAGCCCAGGCAGTGCATACCGATCGCCTGGAACAGCGGAGCGGTCTGCGGAGCGATGTCCAAAACATCACCGATGATAGTATTCTTTTCGATTTTTGCAGCCATTGTAATGACCTCCTGTGTATTTATTTTTCTATATTATATCCAATCCAATTGCGAAAATCAAGTCAATCCGTTAGAAAGATTGTTTTAATCCGTGGATTCAGACAATACAACCGCTATTTTCAAAAGAAGCTGCTTTTTTTCAGCGCTCAGCTTGCTGATTTGCAGTTGCAGCGCAGTCTCCAAATAGTTTTTCTGACCAATGCTCACGCCGTCTAAAAAATATGCAATTTCACAATCGATTGCTGTGGCGATTGCAGCCAGCAGATCCAAGCTGATTTTCGTTTTTCCGCGTTCGACCTGACTGACATAGCCCACACTGACCTCCAGACACTCTGCAAGCTCCTCTTGTGTCATTTTTTGAGCTTTACGCTTTTGCTTTATACGCTCGCCAATTTGTTTATAATCAATGTTCAATGCTATCACCTCTATATTATTTTTACAGTAATAGCTTCAAAAATACAGAAACATATAACTATAATTATAGTTATAACTATTGACTTTCAAGTAAGCTTATGATATTTTTATATTACCCTTTGGAATAACTTTGAAAGGAGGTATGCTCCATGAACTACTGTCCTAATTGTAGACAAGCACTGGATTACGAGAGTGTTTTTTGCTCTCGCTGTGGTCAGCAAGTTGCAGAATTTGTTGGCGCCCCCGTTCGGACGCCGGCTCGAACCAAGTCAGGAAAAGGGCTGAGGTACCTTATCATATTTATTGCCATTTCTGTCACAATTACCATCGCACTCTATGCAAGCGGTTTCTTTAAAAGTGATGAAGACCTGATTCGCGAAAGAATTGAGTCCTTTGAAAGCGACTACAACAGCGGAGATTTTGAGGCAGTTTTGGAAAATTTTGACGCAAGGACACGCAATGCCCTAAGTGCAGTGTTTAACATGGTTGGATTTAGTGCTGACATCGGCAATTTGGGTTTTAGCGCAGACTATGGTGATCTCTTTGCCATTGGCACAGCGACCGCCATGGGGAACGGACTTCACTTTGAAATCGTAAGCATTGAGATCGTCGGAGATAAAGCAACAGCTCATGTTATTTTGCACGATAATACTCAAGCATCCGGCGGTTCTGAGCCCGGTACCTTTGAGTTAGTCAAAGAAGACAACGACTGGTTTATCCGCGATGGCGGAAGCTGATACAAAAGAAAGAGAGGATTTTTTATGAAACTTTGTAAGCAATGCGGTAATTCGATGCCGGACAGTGAACGATACTGCGACATCTGCGGCACAAGTTTGGAAATACCTGCACAAAAGTGCGCAGATGCAGAAGCGTATGTCATTTGTCCGGCGTGCGGAGCTTCCATAGATGCAGGCGAAGCGTTTTGCTATGTCTGCGGCGAGCCGCTGGAAAGCGCAAACCGACCGAGACAGGAGGAAACGCCGCAAACCATTTCTTGCCCGGGGTGCGGTGCCGTTATGTCACCGGACAGAAACTTTTGTTCAAAATGCGGCACAAGCCTTGGCAAAACGCCTGCTGCTTATGCCGCCCGTCACAGCAATCCCGGAGCGCATACCTTCTCCGGCTCCGTTCAGCCGCAAAATATCGGTAAGAAATTGAGCCTGTTGGGAAAAACAAAAATATTTTATCTCGCCTCCCTTATCACCTCTTTGGTGATCCCCATATTCGCATTTTTTACAAAATTTTCGGTAACGGCGTTAGGTCTTGTCTCAGAATCGGTGTACATGTGGCAGGGTGCCACCGGCTTCGGTCTTGTAGTCTTTTTGCTCTTTGCGGCGGCTGCTGCGTGTGCCGCGCTGCCGCTGTATACCAACCGTTGCTACCGCCCCGGGCATATGATTGCAGGACTTGTTATGAAGCTTTTATTTGCCCTGTTGTTTTATGCCTTCTATTCCACCTTATCCTCCGAGGCCGCCAGATACGACGGCGTAGTTGAGGTTGGACTTAATTTTGGCGGCTGGGTGATCATTATTGCACTAATCGTAGGTATTGCTGCAGATATTAAGACACTCCTTGATATAAAGAAGCAGAACAGGAGTGAAGTGTGATGAGTTTCTGCAATAAATGCGGACAGCAGCAGCGTGAGGGCGCAAAATTTTGCAGTAAATGCGGGGCGACGCTCCGCAATAGGTCGGAAGTAAAGATAAAAGTCAGCTCCGAGCCTGAGAAATTGCAAACAAAACAGGCGCCTCCTGCTGAACCGGTTTTACATACGCCGCGAGAGCAGAGCAAAAAGGAGCCGCTCAAACCAACGCCGAAACAAGCTTCCGCCACAAAAAAATACCTCCCTTGGATTCTTTGCGGCGTAGCCATAATTTCGCTAATCGTTCTTTTGGTAACACCGCTGTTTTCAGGCAATTCGTCACCAACGGCAAATGAAACTGCCGATGCTGGTAATAGTGTATCTGCTCCGGAAGCTGAAGGAGATCTTATTGTCGACAATCCGAGTGTGGAACCTTCTATTGAGAGCATGAACGGAAAGGTTATAAAGAAAATTGCTTTGATTACAAATGGCGGCAACATCGATGAAGGCTATAATCGCGAATGTTGGAACGCAATCGAGAATTATGCTTCCTGCGACCATGTGTGGTATCGTCCTAGCGGACAGTCCACACAAGCCTATGTTGCAGCCATTGATCTAGCTGTGAGCGACGGAGCAAATGTCATCGTATTGCCCGATTCTTCATTTGCTTCCGCCTTGATGGAAGTGATGGATGCACATCCCGATGTATATTTTATTGCAGCGGATATTAGTTATCTTATGACAGAAGACGGTGAATTTCTCAGGCCTTCTGAAAACACAGCATGTTATAGCTATTTTACGGATTTTTCCGGCTATTTAGCCGGCTATGCCGCAGTCAAAGACGGCTATCGAAAGTTGGGTTTCTTGGGCAGCTATGAAACCTTTTCATATTCATACGGTTACGGCTTTATCATAGGTGCAGATGCAGCGGCAGCTGAACTGGGTGTTCATATCGACATCACTTATATCGGCGATGCTTCCACGTCCGATGAAATCGAAACAAAAATGAACAGATGGTATCAAAACGGCACAGAGGTCATCTTTGCCTGTGGTGGAGATATCTATATGTCAGCTGTAAATGCTGCGAGTAAAAACGGTGGAAAGGTCATTGGTAGCGATGTTGATCGAAGTGATTATAGCAACTGCATTATCACATCTGCTATAAAGGATATCGCAGCTACCGTCGATGCTGCACTACGTATAATAGATGAAAATCGATGGAAATCCGGCTATTTCTCTTTCCAAGATCATTGCGGACTGCCTACTGATGCTGATTCATGGAGATTCGATCATTTTACCGTTGCAGAATATGAAAGTCGAAAAGCAGGCCTCGCTTCTTTCAACTACGAGGTAGACGAGCTTCCTGCTGTGTCCGGCTATACCACGCTTATCAACGATCACTCCGATCAGAGCGAAACCGATTCGACGCAGAGCGCACAGCCATCGGATGAAGAAATGCAAAATCAAGCTGCTAATCAAAATGCTATGCCTAAAAACTTTATGGATGTCTGTGCACCATATGACTATCAAAATGCTGAAGCGATAACTACTGTTGTTATGATGGCAGGTGAAAACTATGCAAATGGTTTTGTGCAAAACTATTCCAGTAAGGGACAAATATTATCCAACCTTGGCGGCAGGTATCGTGAGATGTCCTTTACAGTTGGACATGTTGATGGCACCAATATGTGCGATTATAACGTCGAAATTTATTTAGATGGAACATATTACAATTCTTACGAAGTGAAGGCGACAGGGATGCCGTTTGATGTGACTGTTCCTGTATCTGGAGTAAAGCAGATTATGATTAAGTGGGAGACAGATCACCGTACGTATCAAGATGGCTGTAGACTTGCTTTTGCTAATATAAAAATACAGTAGAAAAAAGATAGGAGACATGTTTCTGTCTTCAAGATTGCAGTGGACTACATCTTTGCAAGTACATAGCAGAACATACGCATCACCATATAATATGAACCGAAAACTGCGGTCAGTGAAAACTGGCCGCAGATTTCTTTCTTGATTTTTAGTCGATTCGTGCTATGATTGAGGAAAAGGAAGTGATTTCATGTTTGATTTGATTTTGCGCGGTGGGACGGTTGTTGATGGACTCGGAAATGCGCCCTACCGCGCTGACATCGGCATTTTAGACGGCAAAATCGCAGCGATTGCGCCGCATTTGCAAGACGCTGTTCAAATTTTGGATGTCAGCGGTGATACCGTAACCCCCGGATTTATCGATATTCACCGACACGGCGATGCTGAGGTTTTCCGTGACGGCTTCGGCTCGTTGGAACTAAAGCAGGGTTTGACAAGCATTGTCAACGGCGCATGCGGCTTGTCGCTTGCGCCTTTTGGAAGCACGCACCGTGAGGAGCTTTTACGCTATTTGCAGCCGGTGACGGGCGTGCTCGACCCGAGGATTCCGACCGAGTCGATGGGTGCATATCTTTCTTCGCTGAAAAATCTGCCGATCCACGTCGGAATGATGGTCGGCGGCGGCACGGTGCGCACGGATGTCTGCGGCTACCGTGCCGAAGACCCCGATGATTTTGGTGAAATTCACAAACGCTTGGAAAAAGCACTTTCCGAAGGTGCCTTGGCTGTTTCTTTAGGCTTAGGCTATGCGCCGGAATGTTTTTATTCCACAAAATCGCTCATAACCGCTCTTGAACCGCTCAGAAACGGTCAAATCCCGATTGCAGTCCATATGCGTGAAGAAGGCGACATGGTTTGCGAGGCGGTCGAGGAGATGATTACGGTTGCAAAATCACTCAACTGTCCGCTGCATATCAGCCACCTGAAAGCGATGGGGAAACGAAATTGGCGCAAGCGGATTCCGCATGCGCTTAAGCTGATGGCACAGGCTCGTGAGAGCGGCTTGGACGTTAGCTGCGACGTGTATCTTTACGAGGCAGGCTCGACGCAGCTTTTGCATTTGCTGCCACCTGATTTCTTGGAAGGCGGTGTGGATGCGATCTGCGAACGCCTGCGCGATCCTTCAAAGCGTGAAGCGCTGCGCGAAAGGATCAAAAACGCTCATGATTTTGACAATATCGCTCAAATGGTCGGCTGGGAGAATATTATCATCTCCTCTTTGCCGTCCTTGCAATATCAAAAATTGATCGGCAAGACGATGGTAGAGGTCTCTGATTTACTGAAATTAGACCCTGTTGACGCACTTTGCCAAGTTCTCTCCGACGAACGCTGTGCCGTTACGATGATCGACCGCATCAATTGTGAGGACGATATCCAAACCATTTTGAAAGATCCCTATTCCGGCGTTATTTCCGATGCGACTTATCCGAGTGTCGGTCTGCCGCATCCGCGCGTTTACGCGACCTATGTGCGCCTGATCGAGAAATATGTTTGCAAAGAGCAGCTTCTGACGCTTCCCGAGGCGGTTCGGAAGATTACGAGCCTGCCTGCGCAGGCGATGCGCCTGAAAAACAAGGGAGCTTTGACTGTCGGGATGGATGCGGATATTAACGTATTCAAGCCCGAGGAGCTGCACGAGCATTCTACATTTGATGATCCGAGACGGGAGAGCACGGGCTTGCATTATGTCTTTGTCGGCGGCAAAGCAGCGCTGGTGAACAGCGGCTTGACGGAAGAAAAAAACGGCCGCGTTTTGCGGCCGTCGGGAGCGGTTTGATATGCGGATTCTTTGCGACATGCCGTTTAGGCAGGCGATGATATATAAAAACCGAATTAAAATTATTTCTTAAATTCCGATTTATCGAATGCTGCTATCGTTGCGCAGAGCAAAAAACTCCCCTTTCAAGGGGAGTCGGGCGAAGCCCGGAGGGGTTACGCCCCCTTTTTTGATTCCCCCCTTAAAAGGGGGATATTTCGCTCTCCTCCTCGCAAAGAACAGCCCGATAAATCGAAACATGTCAACAGATCGTAT
Organism: uncultured Oscillospiraceae bacterium; assembly: GCA_964452205.1. GTDB lineage: Bacteria > Bacillota > Clostridia > Oscillospirales > Oscillospiraceae > JAZOXB01. The sequence continues at coordinate 4,891 of CAYVLD010000045.1, read as the reverse complement.
CAAATATCCTCGCCGCGAAGGAATTTTTCGAGCGGTCGGAAGAAGATCGCGCCCACAGCGAAGCACAGCGCCGCGCAAAGCAGAATGTAGCTGCCGTTATACAGCGCGGAATAAAGCCACGGACTTGTCATGCTCATGCCGAAAAATTCCTCGGGCATATATTCCGCCCAAAGCGTCGCGCCAACGACCCACGCCACCAGAAAACGTGCCGCGCTGCCCAGGATCGTACCGTAAAAGAAGCCGTATTTCTGTCCGCGGAACAAGCCTGCCAAGCCGAGCACGCCGTAGGCAAGGATGTAATCCCCGATAATCGACTGCCAACCGAGGGAGAAGCCGCCATCGAGCAGGAATTGCAGCGTACCGAGCGCAAGGCTCGCGATCAGGCCGCGCGAAAGTCCCCAACGCACGCAGTAGATGAAAATGGGCAGCATGACGAAGGAGATCGAGCCGCCGTTGGGCAGAGGGGAAATTTTGAGATACCCCAGCACCTGCGCCAAGGCTACCATGATTGCGCCCTCGCACAGGGCGCGCAGATTTTTGTGTTTCATTCGAAACCTCCACATATAAAAAATTCCGCCATGCAAACCATCTCGGAAAGCAAAGCGGCATCTTTTCCTACGACGGTACTGACCGTATCAGGTTCGCGGGTCAGGACGTTGCTTCGTCCAATCTCAGCCGAAAACATCGGCACCCCGAAGAAGGTTACACATATGCGGTTATAAATAGTATAGCGGCAAAGAAAGTGTTTGTCAAGGGGAGATTTGCATGGTATAATCAAGCAAATGAAACAAACTCGGAGGCAAACATGGAAAAATTACGGAACTTTTGTGACGGTATCGTCGTCTTAGATACAGAGACCAGCGGATTGAGCTTCGAAAACGATGAGATCATCGAGTTTTCGGCGGTAAGGCTTCAGTGGCAAAACGATATTCTCGTGCCGGTCGCGGAGGTCGACGAGTTTGTGCGCAGAACCAACGACCGCCGTCTGCCGCCGAAGATCGTGGAGCTGACGGGCATTACCGACGAGATGCTTCGCGAAGAGGGCATCGGAAAACAGGCAATTTGCGAAATTCTGGCGCAGCTTTTGACACCGCGCACGCTCATTGCGGCGTATAATGCGCAGTTTGACCTGCTGTTTTTGTACCATCTTCTGCGCAAACACGGCGATGCCAGACTGCTTCAAAACCAGCCTAAGCTCGATCTGCTCACGGTCTACAAGGATCGCAGAGCCTATCCGCACAAGCTGTGCAACGCCATCGAGGAATATCGCCTGCAGGACAAGGTGTGCAACTCGCACCGAGCCATCGACGACGTGCGCGCTACGGTCGAGGTCATGAAGGCGATGTACGCGGAATGCGACGATTTGGATCGTTATATTGACCTGTTCGGCTACAACAAAAAATACGGCGTCAGCGGCACGCGCATCTCGTCGGTGCGCTATGAGCCGCAGGGCTTTGAAAACACGGTCAAGCTTTACGAGAAATCAGCGCCAATTTCTGCTCTCTTGTGAGCTGCTTAATGGCGTATTCGCGCTTTAAAGCGCCGGACATATCCTCGCAGGGCTCGATGTACACGGGCTCCAGCGGTGCGCGGCCTCGGGTGTATTTTGCGCCCCTGCCGGCACGGTGCAAGGCAAGCCTTTTTTCAAAATCGTCGGTCATTCCGGTGTAGAGCGTGCCGTCGGCACATTTTAAAATGTAAACGCACCACTGCTTCATAGCTCGATGTCGATGGCGCTGCGAGAAATTCGGATGTCCTTGCACAAGGCGGCAGCCGCCACATGGCGCGGATCGTTGCGGTAGCGTTCAACATCCTCTAACGTGTCAAATTCGCTGATAAGGACGGCATCATATGCCGCGTTCGGCACCGCGCTGCGGCGCACCTTCATCGAGCGAATGCACTCGATTTGACCGGAAAGCGCACTCAGACGGCTGAGAAACTCGCTCGGGTCGGCTCCGTCCTTGAATTTCCACATTACGATATGCTGGATCATAGCAAACACCTCATTTTTAAGATGCTTTTATTTTACGCAAATTTTGCACGAAAGTCAAAGGGCAAAGGAGGATTTTTTATGAAAAAGATATGGATTTGTCTGCTTCTCATGCTGCTTTTGGCAGGCTGCCGAGATCTGCCGAGTGAGCAGGTTGCAGTTACCAAGACCACCGAGCCGACCAGCACGGTCTCACAAGAGGTCGAATTTCCCAAGGAGAGCTACGAGCTGGATCCGATCGGTGATCTTTCCGTGATCGATGATCCCGTACCGGTCACGCCGCCGACGGAGGCGGAGGGTGAAAATCCCGACCAGACCGAAACCCAGAGCCGCTGAAATTTGAACAATGAGTAAATTTACGGATTTTTCGGCTGCTTATGCAAGAATCAGCATTGAAATTATATAATTTTATGTTATAATGATGTCTGCTGATAATAGCTAAACCATAATTTTTAGGAGAATTGAAAATGAACGAACAGCAAAAGAAAATTCCGATTTGGTTTATCGTAGTCATTGTCGCACTGTTTGCGGCGCTGACGGTTTTGATCGTTCTGCTCATCACGGGCGGCAGCGAAAAAGAAGCTGATCCTACCACCGAGCCTACCACCACCGTCAGCGAAGAGACCACCGAAGCGCAGGAAGAGTTAGTTGCAACCGGCGGCTACGGCCTGAATGCGCCGACCGCACTGGCCGACTACGCAATTCAGGAGGCAACGCCGAACAACGCGGATATGGCAGCGGTCGTTGCGATCAACGATGCCAACGAATCCATCCTGACCAACGGCGATCTTCAGATCTACTACTGGATTGAGTTCTATACCTTCATGAACAACTACGGCACCTACGCCTCCATGATGGGTCTGGATACCACCGTACCGCTTTCGCAGCAGTCTTCGCTGATGGAGGGCTCCACTTGGGAGCAGTATTTCCTTGAGGCAGCTACGAAGCACTTTGAGGAGAATTACGCGCTGGCACAGGCTGCCTATGCCAACGGCTACGTTCTGTCCGAGGAGGACGAGGCCAACATTGCCGACCTTGAGGATCCGGAAGGCACCTTCGCTGCCGAGGCAGTCGAGTACGGCTATGATACCGTAGAGGAATATCTGCAGGCGAACTTCGGTGACGGTGTTTCCATTGCGGATTACCAGAACTATCTGCGCACCTACTATGCGGCCTATGACTATCACAGCAGCTATAAGACCGACTACGAAGCAGCCTTGACCGAGGAAATGGTCATTGCGCATTATGACGAAAACGCCGAGGACTTCTCTGACTATCCGAAGGTAAATAACATTGCCGTCCGCCACATTCTCATCCAAGTCGATGGCGAAACGGACGAGAACGGCGAGTATTCCACCGAGGCATGGGCGGCTGCGGAATCGACCGCCAACGACATCTACGCCGACTGGCAGAGCAACCCGACCGAGGAATATTTTATCGAGCTTGCAAACGAGAAGTCCGGCGACCCCGGCTCGAACACGAACGGCGGCTTGTATGACGATGTCTACCCCGGCCAGATGGTCACGGAGTTCAACGACTGGTGCTTCGACACTGCCCGTGTGATCGGCGATCATGCAATTATCAAGACGAGCTATGGCTATCATATCATGTTCTTTGTCGGTCAGAACGAAAACCGCAAGTGGTTTGACACCGCCAAGGAGGATCTGGTTTCCGTGGAGCTCAATAACATGCTCGATACGCTGGTAGAAAAGTATCCGATCAAGGTTGACTACACGAAGGTTCGCATTTTCGACATGATCACCGCAAACAACGAGACCGCAACGGAGTAAGCAGACCGTATATTTGCACTAAATCAGATCATGAATAGATGATTCTATCATCTGCCCGACAAATCGGAATTTGACAATCATCGTGTCATTCTTCGCGTTGCTCAGAATGACAAACACAAACTCCCCGGCTCACCGATAAATCGTGTGAAATGAATCACATCAAATAATAAAAAGCGAAGGATCCGAAACAGATCCTTCGCTTTTTGTGTGGTGCTTACAGTTTCTTGACATAGATGCCGTTTTCCTCCGTGTAACCCACCTTTTTCAGATAGCTCACATGCGGCATGGAGCTGCCCTGACGGTACAGCAGCTTCTTCACGCCCTGCTTGGGCAGCTTTGAATGCAAATATCTCGCCACGGAGCAGTCGCGATAGGTCGGCGTGGAGTAGTCCAAAATCAGATCTATCACACCGTCACCCTTGTCGCAGCCGAGCGTTATGCCGGCAGGCGTGCCGTTACAGCAGACGATATAAGCCGTATCGCCCTTGTTCGTCACATCGAAGCTCGGGAAATGGCTTTGAATATCCTCCCTGTAACGGTTCAAAAAATAACTTACAAACGCATCGTCGGACTTGCCCACGACCAGATCGTAATTATTCTTCGGCTTGAACAGCTTAAACAGGTTGTAAATGTTGATGATTACGAGAGAAAAACTCAAAATCGCCAGCGGATACGAGCCGATGATCAGCGCATAGGCGCCGGAAATGCCGCTGCCGACGGTGTTGATGATGCGCAGCTTCACGATCGATGCCATCAGCATGGAGACGATCGTCAGCGCAGAGCCGACGTAACCAAAAATTTCAATCCAAATTTTTGTATCCATTTGTATCATTCCTTTTTAAAAAATTCCTTGCTTATTTTGCGTTACCCTCGCAGCGGATTATACCATAAAAACTCGCGCCAAGCAACTTTTAAAAAAGTTTGGCTGCGCGCGTTACCGCTGTGAAGTATCGCTCCACGCACCGAAGGTGTGCTTATCGTCCGTAAGGCATTCTTGGTTCGAAAAAGACCAAAAGCAGTGTACGCTATCTGTTCGACAAATTCCGCTTTGATGAATTATTTAATGTCTGCTGAATAAGTCGCCCTTGTGACTTATTCGCACAGCTTTGCT
>CAYVLD010000044.1:0-13411 GCA_964452205.1 uncultured Oscillospiraceae bacterium | reverse complement strand
GCCGCCTGCTGCTCGAAGGATTCTCCCACCGTCCGTTCCTTGGGATATTCCGCGCACGTGTCATTGAACTCACCCAAAATCTGCGCTTCTTCCTTCGGCGTGATGGCAGCAAGCTCCTTGAGCTTCTTTGTGCTGTCTGCACACACCTGCCATAATATTGCGGTATAATGCTCTATCATCCGCTCGATACTCTCACGCTCAAACAGAGCCGTGGCGTATTCGAGTGCAAGGTCGAAGCCATTATCGGTTTCTTCAATATTAAATGTCAGATCAAATTTAGACACCGTGGTTTCTGCCGTGATCGGCTCTGCTGTGATTCCCTTGATCGGCAAGGCGTTCTTCTCGTTGTTCTGAACCACCAGCATCACGTCAAACAGCGGATTGCGCGAAATATCTCTCGGCGCCCCCACCGCCTCTACAAGATCTTCAAACGGGTATTCCTGATTCTCGTAGGCCTTGAGCGCGGTTTCTTTGATCTGCGTTAAAAATTCATCAAAGGTTTTTTCTTTCTCGGGTCTTCCTCGCATGGCAAGCGTACTGACAAACATGCCGAGCATGTTTTCCGTATCTCGGTGCGTTCTGCCGCTGAAGGCGCTGCCGATGACAATGTCCTCCTGACGGCTGTACTTGCTCAGAAGCACCATCGCGGAAGCAAGAAATACCATGTATTCCGTTGCGCCGCTGCGCTTGCAAAGTTCCTTGATCTGCTCACAAAGTGCTGCTTTCAGCTTTGCATGCACCTGCGCGCCGTCAAAGCGCTGCTCCTGCGGTCTGATGTGATCCGGAGGCAGCTCCAAAACGGGAAGCTCGCCGCTGAAGCGGTCGATCCAGTACGCCTTCTGCGCAGAAATGTCCTTGCTGCGCATCCATTGGCTGTAGTCCTTATACTGCCGTACAGGAGGCAGCTCTTCGCCATTATAGATCGCTGCAAATTCCTTCCAGAACAAGCTCTCACTCATACCATCGGTAATAATATGATGGCAGTCAAGCACAAGAAGGCTTTCGTCCCTGCGCCGAACAAGCTCCATTCGCACGAGCGGCGCTTTTTCCGGCGAAAAGGGTCTGATAAACTGCTTTATCAGCTCATTTTCAGGCGTGATTTCATCATCTATGACGGTAAAATCCGCCTCGACAAAGGCTGCCACTCGCTGCATTGGTTCTCCGTCAAGCAGCAAAAACTCCGTGCGCAAAATTTCATGCCGCTCGAGCATGATCTGCAGGGCTCTGCCCGCACGCTCGGCGTTCAGCTCGCCCTTGATGCGCCAGGCTGAGGGTACATTATATGCAATTCCATCTGCCATGCGGCAGACAAAATACATCCGCTTCTGCGCAGCCGACATTGGATAATACGCCGCACTTTCCGCTGTGGGGATGGGCGCATCGCGCTTAGCATTCTGAGCAATATAGCAAGCAAGCTGCGCCACAGTCGAATATTCAAAAATATCCTTCAGACGAATCTTGTAATCTGTCAGCTCCTCAATTCGGTTTGCCAAGCGCGCTGCACGCAGCGAATGACCGCCGAGTTCAAAAAAGCTGTCATGAATGCCAACGAATTCAAGTCCGAGAATCTGCGCAAAGATCTCACTGATCGTTTGCTCAAGCTCGTTTCTCGGCGCAATATAGGTATGTTCGCTGCTCGCTGCGATCAGCGGCAGCGCATTTTTGTCCAGTTTTCCGTTTTTGGTAACGGGAAGACGGTCGATCTGCATCATATACGCAGGAATCATGTACTCAGGGACGAAATCCCTCATTTTCTGCCGAATCAAGGCAAAATCAAGCTCCGTACTGCCAACGACATAGGCAAAAATCGCATTTTCGCCTGCAGCATCCTTGCGCACGATGACGGCGCAATCCTGCACGCCCTCGTTCTTCCTCAGAACGCTGTCAATCTCACCAAGCTCGATACGGAAGCCTCTGATCTTCACCTGATCGTCAATTCTGCCCAAATACTCCAGATTGCCGTCGGGCAGCCATTTGGCAAGGTCACCGGAGCGGTAAAGTCTCCCCTTGCCAAATGGATTCGGAACAAATTTCTCCTGCGTCAGCTCCGGTCGGTTGAGATAGCCGCGTGCTAAGCCTGCGCCTGCAACACACAGCTCGCCCGGTACACCGACGCCGCACAGCCGACCGTTATTCACAACATAGACCTTTAACGTCGGGATCGCATTTCCGATGTCGCTGATGCCTGCAGTAATTTCGGCCTCAGTAATGCGCCGATAGGTAACATGCACCGTGGTTTCCGTTATGCCGTACATATTGATGATCTTGCAATTCGGGAACCATGTGTGCCAATTCTTCAGCTTTGCAGGATACAACGCCTCACCGCCGAAGATCAAATATCGCACCTTAAAGTTCTCTGTTCCGGTACAGTAGCGCTGCAAATTATAGAACGATGACGGCACCTGATTCAAAACGGTTACGCCCTCATCTGCGATCAAATCTCGAAGGGCTTCGCTGTCTTTGGCCGTTTCCTCCGGTACTACCACCAATCGGCCGCCGAATAAGGTCGCGCCGTACATCTCCCATACGGAAAAATCGAAGCCGTAGGAATGGAACATCATCCATACATCATTTTCATCAAAGTCAAATTGGAATCGGCTGTTGATAAAAAGGCGTACTACATTCTGATGTTCGATCATAACGCCCTTGGGCTTTCCCGTTGTGCCCGAGGTGTAGATCACATAGGCAATATCATTCGGCTTATTCACATGAACACAATTATCCGTGCTTTCTCGCAGCTCTACGCTGCGCAAATTCAGCACCTCGCACGGCGCATCCTGCGGAAGCGGCGTATTGCCGGTGAGCAGGAGCTTCGCCTTGCAATCCTCCAGAATAAACTGAACGCGCTCTGCAGGATAAGCGGTATTGATCGGGACGTATGCACCGCCGGCCTTCAAAATGCCGTAAATGCCGACGACCATTTCCACACATCGCTCGATATACATCGGCACTAAATCATCCGGCTTCACGCCAAGCGTGCGCAAACGATGCGCGAGCATATTCGCTCTTTCGTTGAGCTGTGCGTAGGTAAGCTGCTCGTTTTCAAAGCAAACCGCTATGTGGTTCGGCGTGGCGGCTGCCTGTGCCTCAAAGATCTCAATCAGCGTACGCTCGGACGGATAATCCGCATCGGAGGAGTTGAACGCATTGAGAATCAAATGCTCCTCTTTCTGCGTCAGAGCTTGGATGTTTTTTAGTCTCTGCGACGGATTTTGTAAAATTTGGCGAACGATCGCAGTCAAATGCCGCAACAAACGTTCTGCCGTTTCCGAGCGGAACAGATCGGTGCAATACTCAACCGAGAGCTCATATTCCTCATCACGGTCTTCAACCGTAAAGGTCAGATCGAATTTTGAGCTCTTCGTGTCGGGAACAAGCAATCGCGCTTGCGTTCCTTCGATCGGCAGCGACGGCTTCTCGTTATTCTGCACGACAAGCATCACATCAAACAACGGATTTCTCGAAATATCTCTGCGCAAGCCGAGTGCTTCGACCAGCTCTTCAAAAGGATATTCCTGATGTTCAAACGCTTTGATGCACAGCTCTTTGATCCGTGCCAAAAATTCATTTACACTCAGTTCGCCCTCCGTTTTTGCGCGCATGGCAAGCGTGCTGACGAACATACCGAGCATGCTTTCGGTATCCTTATGCGTTCTGCCGCTGAAAACACTGCCGACGACAATATCCTCCTGTCGGCTGTATCTGCTCAGAAGCAGCATTGTCGCAGACAGGAATACCATATATTCCGTCAGATCATTTTCTTTACAAAAAGCTCTGAGGTCATTTTTCATCGCAGCTTCCACGCGCATGGATATAAGTGCGCCGTTAAAGCTTTGTTTCTGCGGCCGCTTATAATCCAACGGCATGTCCAAAACAGGGATTTGATCCTCAAATTGTGAAAGCCAATATGTCCTCTGATCGCTCAGATCCTTATTGCGCATCCATTCGCTGTAGTCCTTATATTGGCTTTGCGGCGGCGTGAGCTCGTCACCATTATACAGCGCAGAAATTTCTTCCCGGAGGATCTGCATGCTCATGGCATCGCCGATAATATGGTGGCAGTCCAGCAGAAGAAGGAATCCCTTTTCCCGCTTGACGAGTTGCAAGCGCAAAAGCGGTGCCTGACTAATGTCAAACGGTCGAACGAAAGCACTCAGAAGTGCGTCTTCCGAGGACAGATCATCTTCAAGATATTCGAAATCCTCCTGCACATGGGGAAGGATCCTTTGCATCGGTTCTCCGTCGATCAGCAGGAACTGCGTCCTAAGAATCTCGTGGCGTTGCATCACGCTGCGCAAAGCCGCACGCACACGCTCAGAAGAGATCTCACCCTCTGCAAACCAGCCGGACGGCATGTTATAGCTCGTGCCTTCTTCATCCATCCGGCAGGCGAAGAAGATTCGCTTCTGCGCCGCAGACATCGGATAGTATTCTTTTTCTTCCGCCTTCGCGATCGGAAGATGCTGCAGCGGCTGCTCAATCAGCTCCGCGAGCTTCTGCGGTGTCTGGCAGGCAAAAATTTCCCGCATCTTAAAATGGCGTCCCGTCTGCTCCTCCAAGCTGTTTGCAAGCCACGCAGCACGCAGCGAATGTCCGCCCAAGGCAAAGAAACGGTCTGTAATGCCAACCTTTTCCAGCCCGAGAATCTGCGCAAAAAGGTCGCAGATCAATTTCTCGTTTTCGTTCCTTGGTGCAACGTAAGAATGCGCAGCACCGGCAGCAATCTCAGGCAATGCTCTGATGTCTATCTTTCCGCTTTTTGTAACGGGGATCGCATCAAGCTGCACGAAATATGACGGTATCATATACGAAGGCAAGGTCAAAGAAAGTTCATTTTTCAGTTGCTCTGCATCAAGCGTTTCACCGCCGACAACGTAGGCACACAGCGCCTTTTCTCCTGCGCGGTCGTGCTTCACGCATACGGCGCAGTCGTTCACCTTTTGGCACTTTCGCAGCGCGCTTTCAACCTCGCCCGGCTCAATACGGAAGCCTCTGATCTTTACCTGTTGATCGATTCTTCCCAAAAATTCTATATTTCCGTCCGGCAGCCATCTTGCAAGGTCGCCCGAACGGTATAATCTCCCTTTGCCGAAGGGATTTGGAATAAATTTCTCCTTTGTCAGCTCCGGACGGTTCAAATAACCGCGCGCAAGTCCGACGCCGCCGATACACAGCTCGCCCGGAACACCGATACCGCAAAGCTGCTCACCGTGAAGAATGTATATGTTGGTATTATTGATGGGTCTGCCGATGGAGATCACGGAATCATCACCGAAGAACTCCCAATGCGTTGCGCAGACGGTCGTTTCGGTCGGACCGTAGGCATTGACATAACGCGAGCCTTTCGCTTTCTCCAAAATTCCGCGATCCGAAGCAGAGCCTGCGGTAATCAGCAGGCGCGGTGCAATACGGCGAAGCTGTGCGTAAAAATTCGGCGGCAAGGTCGCAACCGTGATTCCTTTTTCTTCAAATTCTCTCTCAAAAGCAGCAATGTCCAGATTATTTTCGGAAATCACCAATGTCGCACCGTTGAGAAGCGCCATGCTCCATTCCCATACAGAGGCATCAAACACATAATTCGCAAACTGCAAGATGCGATCATCCTCTGTGACATGGAAACGCGATGCAAAATATGCCTTCAAATTTGCAACACCATGATGCTCGACAAGTACACCCTTGGGCTTGCCCGTTGTGCCGGAGGTATAGATGCAATATGCCAGATCATTGGGCGTATTGACATGCTCTAAATTCTCCCTGTTTCCAACGCTGTTGTCTTCCTCCTGCAGATCAATCACAGGAAGTACGCTGTGAATCTGCGCGCCGCTGACAACGATAGCCTTAGGCTTACAATCGCCCAACATAAACTCGATTCGCTCGGAAGGATAGGTCGGATCGATGGGCACATATGCGCCGCCGGCTTTCAAAATGCCGAGGATCCCGACGATCATATCCATACCGCGCCGGGCGATCATCGCAACCAAGTCATTACATCCGATACCGAATGCACGGAGCTTGTGCGCAAGCTGATTTGCCCGTTCATTCAACTGCTGATAGGTAAGCTGCTGATTACCGTATACAACAGCGGCTTTCTGCGGCGAGTGACAAACCTGCTGCTCAAAAAGCGAAACGATTGTCCGTTCCTCGGGATATTCCGCGCGCGTGTCATTGAACTCACCCAAAATCTGCGCTTCTTCCTTCGGCGTGATGGCAGCAAGCTCCTTGAGCTTCTTTGTGCTGTCTGCACACACCTGCCATAATATTGCGGTATAATGCTCTATCATCCGCTCGATACTCTCACGCTCAAACAGAGCCGTGGCGTATTCGAGTGCAAGGTCGAAGCCATTATCGGTTTCTTCAATATTAAATGTCAGATCAAATTTAGACACCGTGGTTTCTGCCGTGATCGGCTCTGCTGTGATTCCCTTGATCGGCAAGGCGTTCTTCTCGTTGTTCTGAACCACCAGCATCACGTCAAACAGCGGATTGCGCGAAATATCTCTCGGCGCCCCCACCGCCTCTACAAGATCTTCAAACGGGTATTCCTGATTCTCGTAGGCCTTGAGCGCGGTTTCTTTGATCTGCGTTAAAAATTCATCAAAGGTTTTTTCTTTCTCGGGTCTTCCTCGCATGGCAAGCGTACTGACAAACATGCCGAGCATGTTTTCCGTATCTCGGTGCGTTCTGCCGCTGAAGGCGCTGCCGATGACAATGTCCTCCTGACGGCTGTACTTGCTCAGAAGCACCATCGCGGAAGCAAGAAATACCATGTATTCCGTTGCGCCGCTGCGCTTGCAAAGTTCCTTGATCTGCTCACAAAGTGCTGCTTTCAGCTTTGCATGCACCTGCGCGCCGTCAAAGCGCTGCTCCTGCGGTCTGATGTGATCCGGAGGCAGCTCCAAAACGGGAAGCTCGCCGCTGAAGCGGTCGATCCAGTACGCCTTCTGCGCAGAAATGTCCTTGCTGCGCATCCATTGGCTGTAGTCCTTATACTGCCGTACAGGAGGCAGCTCTTCGCCATTATAGATCGCTGCAAATTCCTTCCAGAACAAGCTCTCACTCATACCATCGGTAATAATATGATGGCAGTCAAGCACAAGAAGGCTTTCGTCCCTGCGCCGAACAAGCTCCATTCGCACGAGCGGCGCTTTTTCCGGCGAAAAGGGTCTGATAAACTGCTTTATCAGCTCATTTTCAGGCGTGATTTCATCATCTATGACGGTAAAATCCGCCTCGACAAAGGCTGCCACTCGCTGCATTGGTTCTCCGTCAAGCAGCAAAAACTCCGTGCGCAAAATTTCATGCCGCTCGAGCATGATCTGCAGGGCTCTGCCCGCACGCTCGGCGTTCAGCTCGCCCTTGATGCGCCAGGCTGAGGGTACATTATATGCAATTCCATCTGCCATGCGGCAGACAAAATACATCCGCTTCTGCGCAGCCGACATTGGATAATACGCCGCACTTTCCGCTGTGGGGATGGGCGAAAGCGCTTCCCTTTCCGTCTGCTGCAAAAAATCAGCAAGCATGGAAGGCGTGCAGTAATCCAAAATATCTCTCATGCTCACGCTGCAGCCGGTCTGCTCTTGCAGCCTGTTAGCAAGCCATGCTGCTCTGAGGGAATGACCTCCCAGAGAGAAAAAGTTATCTTCAATGCCCACCTTCTCAACACCAAGCACTTGTGCAAACAGTTGGCAAATCAAGTGCTCTGTTTCGTTGCGCGGGGCAGTATATTCCATCTCATGTGCCGTTATAATTTCCGGTAACGCTTTTTTGTCAAGTTTTCCGTTGCGCGTAATGGGAATTTCGGCAATCTGCATCATTTTCGCCGGCACCATATAATCCGGCAAGGAGCGGTGCAGCACGCTCCTGATTCTCTCTATTTCAACCTTCTCATCGCTGACAATGTAGGCGCATATTTGTTTATCGCCGCCACACTCGCTGACGATCACAGCGCAGTCCTTTACGCAATCAATCGCGCGAAGCACGCTGCCGATTTCGCCCAATTCAATACGATGTCCGCGAATCTTGACCTGCTCATCGATTCTTCCAAAGAAATCGATTTTTCCATCAAGACGCCAAGCAGCAAGATCGCCGGTACGATAGAGCTTTCCGTCACCGAAGGGATTATCAATAAATTTCTCCCTCGTCAGCTCCGGTCGGTTCAGATAACCGCGCGAAAGGCCGTCACCTGCAATACAAAGCTCACCGATTTGGCCAATTTCGCAAAGCTCTGTTTGGTTCAAAATATAAATCCGTGTGTTGCTGATCGGCGTACCGATCGTTATCTCGTCATCCGTTACATCCGCGCACGATGACCAAACCGTTGTTTCCGACGGGCCGTAAACATCAATGATGCGCGCCTCGGGGCAAGCCTCCTTCAAGCGCTGCACCAACTGCGCCGGAACTGCCTCGCCGCCGATCATAATATAGCGGAAAAATGCAAATCTCTCATCGTTCGGTCTTTGCGCCAGGAACATCTGCAAGCGGCTCGGGGTCGTCTGCAGGATCTGTGCCCTGCAGACAGACTCCAACCGCAAAAACGCATCCGCGTTGGTCTGCTCCTCGCTGTTTGCAACATAAACCGTCATGCCGCAAAGCAGAGGTAAAATCGCTTCTGTTACAAAAATATCAAACACGATATTTGTAACAGACACGATCGATTTCGTTTCCTCGGCGTAGCGAAGTACGCCGAAACCGTTCTGCGTACAATAGTTAAGCACGTTCCTCTGCTCGATCATGACACCCTTGGGCTTTCCCGTCGTGCCGGAGGTGTAGATCACATAGGCAAGGTCGGACGGCTGATTGACACAAGGCAGATTCTCTTCCGCCTCTGTCCATACATCGCTCATGCCCAGATCGATCACAGGAAGCTCGGTCGGTGCGGAAGCTTTATGCACCAGCACCGCCTTCGCTCCACAATCATCGAGCATAAACGCAAGCCGTTCGGTCGGGTACGTCAGATCCAGCGGAACATATGCGCCGCCTGCTTTCAAAACGCCTAAAATGCCAATCAGCATTTCGCTGCCGCGCTCTGACAGGATCCCGACGAGGTCATCGGCACAAACACCGAGAGCACGCAGCTTGCGTGCGAGCTGATTTGCCTTGGCGTTTAACTGCGCATATGTCAAAGCGGCATTTTCAAAAACGACTGCTATCCGCTCCGGCGTTTTCGCCGCCTGTTCTTCAAACACAGAGGCAATCGTGCAGTCAGAGGGATAGGCACACTGCGTTTGATTAAACGCAGCTACCTTACGTCCAAGCTCTGATTCCGGCAGACCCTTCTTCACTTGTTCTATCACATATGCACTCATCGGCCGTGCTCCTTTTGCGTTCTATTGCACTGTAAATACCGCCTGCAATACTCTGCGGTAATGTTGTAAAAATGTTTGTAAAAATTCCTCCGGCAGCTTGCGGCCATGTGCACGCACCTGAAGGCTCTGCGCCGTCACGACACACTGAATGTATAGCTCACAAACCTGACGATAGATCGTTTCGTCCGCATCGTCCAGCACAAAAGCACTCAGAATGCTGCCGTCTTTCCGATCCGGCGTCAGCTTAGGCTGCTGCAGCTTATCGCACTTGCGGTATGCCTCGGAAATGTACTGCACAAGCGCCTCAAAGCTTTGATGCTTCTGCATATCGACCATGAAGGCATAATACGCGCCTTCGTTGCTGCCGCAAAGCGGCACCGTCTGCACTTTTCCCGCCGCACTCAGGGCAAAGCAATATGCCGACATCAAAATTGTCTGCAGCATCGCTTTATCCTGCTTTTTCAGCGTAAAGACGGTTTTTGCCAGATTTCCCTGATCTGTAAAGGCAAAAACTTTTTCCGCTTGGCTTCCCTCGATCAGATTCTCAATCGGCATTGCCTGCATGTGCAGCACAGCATGGCTGCTGTCAATATGCCGCGAAAGCATCTTGAGCGTCGGATTGGCAAAAATGTCCGCAATGCTCACGGTTCCCGGATAAAGCCGCTCAATCTCATCGTGCATCCTCACAACGAGAATGGAATTGCCGCCGATTGCCATAAAGTTTTCATACATTCCAATATCTTGCTGCCCAAGCAGCGACTGCCAGATCGCAAGCAGGTCTCGCTGTGTTTTGGAAAATGCGGCAATGCTTTCCGTTTTTTCCTCCTCCGTCGGCATAGGCAGGCGCTTTTTGTCTACTTTGCCGTTTAAGGTCAGAGGAATTTGCTCCATATGGACGATTCGCCGCGGCAGCATATATGCAGGCAGCCGTTCAAGCAGCAGCTCCTTCAACGTTTCCTCGTTTTTACGCTCTGCGGAAGCATAATACGCCACGACCCACTTCATGCCGCTGTGCTCCAGAACAGTCGCCGCAGCACCTGTGATGCCGTCAATACCGTTCAAAACCGCCTCGATCTCACCGAGCTCAATACGGTTGCCGTTGATCTTGATCTGCGCATCGCGCCTTCCCATGAACTCCAGTACACCGTTTGCATTCCATCTGACCATGTCACCCGTTCTGTACAAACGACCGTGAGCAGTATTCACGAATGCCGTCTGCGCCGCATCGTGAAGATAACCCTGTGCAAGGCTGCTGCCGCCGAGCATCAGCTCTCCAATCGCTCCCGGCGGAAGCGGTCTGCAGTCGTTATCCATAACAAACGCCTGCACATTATCAATCGGTACGCCGATGGGAATATTTCGGCTAAGCGACGTAACCTCGTAGCAGGTCGCTACAACCGTATTTTCCGTCGGACCATAGTTATTAAACAGGCGATAAGAATTTCCGGAGATAAAATGGTTCAGCTTATCACCGCCGGTGAGCAAAATACGCAGGGAATGATTCTTCAGCTTCATAAACTGCTCACACACCGGTGTCGGCAGGAAGCTGACTGTGATCCGATTTTCTTCAAAGTAGCTGTTCAGCACTCTTGTGTCCAGACGCAGCGCCTCATCGATCACATGGATGCATGCGCCGACCGCAAGTGACGGAAAAATTTCCCAAACCGCCGCATCAAAGCCAAAGCCTGCGTAACGCGTGGTATTGTCTTGACTTGTCAGCTCAAATTGACGAATATGCCAACGCACCAGATTCATCAGCGCCGCATGACTGACTGCAACACCTTTCGGCTTGCCTGTCGAGCCCGATGTATAAATCACATAAGCCGTGTCATTTCTATCGGACTTTTTGATAAGCTTCGCATTCACCTGCGCTGCATCAAGCGAAGTCAGACATGGAAGTTCACCGAAGCGACACGCATTTGCGCTGTCGGTAACGGCACACTTGCAACCGCTGTCGGTCAGAATCGATAAAATACGCTGATCCGGCGTATGCCGATCAATCGGCAGATATGCTGCACCTGTCTTACAGATGCCCAATATTGCGGCAATCGCACTCACGCCGTCATCCATCAGCACGCACACAAGATCACCGCGCCCAACTTGATACTCCTGCAATTTAAACGCATAGCGATCTGACATTAGCATCAGTTCTGCATAGCTTACCTTCCGATCCTTGCTGACAAGCGCCGTTTTATCGGGAGCGCGTTTTGCAGATGAATCAATCAGATCGATTACCGTTTGTACCTCCGCACAGGGCGTTACCGCACCTGCAAGACGTGTAAGATAAGCCTGCTGCTGCGCTGAGATCGCTGTCAACTGCCGCAATTTAGTGTAAGCAGCATTGCAAAGCTGTTCGAGCACAGTTACATAGCTTTCAAGCATATTTTGCGCTGTGCGCTCATAAAAAAGTTCTTTTGAATAAGAAACGGAGGCACAACAATGACCCTTCGTATTCGTAACACCGATCACAATGTCGAATTTTGCTGTATTGAGGGTCGTGTTTTTCGCATTGAGCCTCGCCTGCCCCAGCTCGATCGACTCGCCCGCTGTTTCGTAAGAGAAAACCGCATTTGGCTTGACCGCCTCGAACCGTGCTCCCAAATGAGACAACGCATCGCACATGGAATTCTGCTTTGCTGCGACAACCTCCTCTTCAACACGCTTGATGCCGCTTGAGATGCTCATATCCGATGCAATCTCGCAACTGATCGGCAGCACATTGACCATCATGCCCGGCATATTGGTCAGCACAGGCTGCGTGCGCATGGAAAACGGCACGCCGAGAGTAACATTCTTCTGCCCTGCGTAACGGCTGATTGTCAGCATCGCCGCAAACAGAAGCACATTGTGCAGCGTTGTATTCTCCTTCTTCGCCGCATTTTGCAGCTTTTCAAGAAGCGGCGGCGTCATCTCGCAGCTCACATCTGCGGAGCTGCTCGTTTCGCCTGCCATATCGGTCGGCAGCTCCAAGCGTTGCATTTTTTCCGCCTTGTTTTGCCAAAATGCGATCTCGGCTTCTAAAGTTTTCCCATTCTGCCAGCAGCTAAAATCCTTATACTGCAGCTTCGGCTCGGCTAAAATCTCCGAACGATATGCCGCAGCCAGATCCGCAAGCAAGATCGGCATGCTCTCACCATCAGAGATGATATGATGAATATCAACAAACAATCTTTGCTCCTCGCCACAGCTTGCCAACGCAACGCGCATCAAAGGAGCTTGATTTAAATCAAACGGTCGTATAAATTGCGTGAAGGCTGCATCAAAGTCCTTCGTACTTTCAACACAGATTGACACAAGCGGTATGCTTCCATTCTCGTGAATTTTCTGGTAAACCTCGCCGTGATCCGTCTCGAACGACGTGCGCAGCAGTTCGTATTTCTTCACAAGACAATCAAGTGCTTTTTCCAGCCGCTCTACCTCAACTTTGCCTGTAATCTCATAGCATACCGGCATGTTATACGTCACACTCGCACCGGAACGCAAATGCGAAATATATACATTTTTCTGCACGGAAGAAGCAAGATAGCTTTCCTGCAGGGGCGCCCTTGGAATGGATTCGGTTCTCTCCGTTGCACCGCTCTGAATCACCTGAGCGAGCTCACGCACCGTCGGGCTCACAAACACGGTTCTAAACGAAAGCCGCACGCCAACCTTCTTTTCTATGCAGTTCAGTAGCTGCGCAAGCTTCAAAGAGTGACCGCCAAGGACAAAGAAGCTGTCATCAATACCGACACGAGAAACGTCCAAAACCTCGACAAATGCCTCGCAAAGAGCCTCCTGCAGCTCATTTTCAGCCGCGGTGTATTCTCCATCCTCCCGAATAAGAGGCAGCGAAGACTTGTCCACTTTACCGTTTCTGGTATACGGGATCGCATCAAGACGAAGCATGAACCTCGGAACCATATACTCAGGCAAAGTTCTTCGAAGCTCAGTTTTTACGTCAGAAACTTCAACTTTTCCGACATAATACGCAAAGAGCTCGTTTTCACCGTTTTCATCTTTTCTCACGATGACGGTCTGCTCCTGAATCGCTGCGATTTTCTGCATAGCCGCCTCGATTTCGGAAAGCTCGATGCGGTTGCCGCGGACTTTGACCTGGTCAT
>CAYVLD010000043.1:0-13733 GCA_964452205.1 uncultured Oscillospiraceae bacterium | reverse complement strand
ACTTACCGCCAAAGGGAACGGCAGGCTTGGCGGTATTCTCCGTCAAGACCATCAGACGGCTGCCCTGACCTCCGGCCAGCAGCATGGCGACACAATGCTTTTTCTGAAAGTTCATAGCTCATCTCTCCTTGTCATTTTTAACTTTTCGTTGGGTTACTTTTCGTTTATAGAAGGTTGCAGACATCGGCGCAAGCGTAAACTCGCCGGAATACTGCAGCCCGTGCATCGGGAGCTTCTGCGCGGTGACAGCGGAAAGCTCAATACCGCTGCCTCCGTATTTTACATCATCGCTGTTGAGAACCGGCTCATAAATACCCGTCCGCGGCAGACCCAAGCGGTAATTCCTGCGTTCAACAGGACAGAAATTACAGATGACAATGACCTCACGCCCACGGCGGTCAATTCTGCGGAAGGCGATCACGCTGTTATCGCGGTCGTCGGCAGAGATCCATTGGAAGCCGTTCCAATCGGTATCGTTATTCCAGAAACTGCTGTTTTTCAGATAGAAATGGTTCAGATCGCGGACAAACTCCTTCATCTGACGGTGTCTTTCATAATCCAAAAGCAGCCAATCCAGACCTTGGTCATATTTCCATTCAATAAATTGTCCGAACTCATTTCCCATAAAACTGAGCTTTTTGCCGGGATGCCCCATCATGAAGCCGTAATACGCACGGAGGTTGCTGAACTTCATATTATAGTCGCCGGGCATCTTGTTGATCAAAGATCTCTTTCCGTGCACGACCTCGTCATGCGACAGCGGCAGGATAAAATTCTCCGAATAGGCATAACTCATGGTAAATGTCAGAGTGTTGTGGCTGCCCTTTCTCCACAGCGGGTCAAGCGACATATACTTCAGAGTATCGTTCATCCAGCCCATATTCCACTTGAAGAGGAAGCCTAAGCCTCCGTCGTAATCGGGCTTGGTGACCAACGGAAAGTAGGTCGATTCCTCCGCGCAGGTGATGGCATTGCGGCGCACGGAGAAAATTGCCCGATTCAGCTTGCGCAGGAAAGCAATCGCCTCCAGATTCTCCTTGCCGCCGTATTTGTTCGGACGGTATTCCTTCCTGCCGTAGTCCAAATACAGCATAGCAGCGACCGCATCGACACGAATACCGTCGATATGATACATCTCCATCCAGTACACCGCATTTGAGATCAGGAACGACTGCACCTCGCCTCTGCCAAAATCAAAAATTCTGGTCGTCCAATCCGGATGCTCGTTCATCATCGGGTCGGACAGCTCGTAGCAGCAGGTGCCGTCAAATTCATAAAGACCGTATTCGTCCTTCGGAAAATGTGCAGGCACCCAGTCAAGCAAAACGCCGATCCCGGCCTTATGGCACTTATCCACAAATTTCATAAATTGCTTGGGCTCGCCGTATCGGGCGGTCGGCGCATAATAGCCCGTCACCTGATATCCCCATGAGGGATCAAACGGATGCTCCGAAATCGGCATCAGTTCAACATGCGTATAGCCCATTTCCTGAAGGTAAGGAATCAACTCATCGGCAAGCTCTTCGTAATTGTAAACACTCCCGTCAGGCTTGCGCTTCCATGAGCCGAAATGGATCTCATAAATGTTCATCGGGCTGTCAAGGAGTTTTTTCTTCCCCTGATTGCGGCGATAAACCGCATCTCCCCAGCTATAACCCTCCAGGGAGCAGACACGGCTGGAGGTTTCCGGCAGCGCCATTGTGCGGAAGCCGTAGGGGTCTGTCTTGTAAACCGCTGCACCGTTTGCCTTGCGGATGAAGAATTTGTAGGCATCCCCCTCCTTGGCATAGACGGAGAACGCCTCCCAAATGCCGTATTCGACCGGCTTCATCGGCAAATCGTCACAGTTCCAGAAATTCCAATCGCCAACAACGCTCACAGCCTGTGCATTCGGCGCCCACACACGGAAAACATATCCGCTGACATCCTCTCTGGTTTCCGCATGGCAGCCAAGGAAGGTATAGGCGTGCAATTCATCGCCGTTTGCAAAGCGTTTGAAGGAATTATGCAAGCTTTGTTCCATATCGTCTGTGTCACTCTCCTTCGGTACATAATCTTACAAATACAATTATACCACTTTGCACAAAAGATTGCAACCGAATTTCGCTTTTTCTGATAAATTTGTTTAGTTTTCCTTTTAGGCACAAATGTTCGATTGGTTTTTGCATATTGCACGTTATTTTTCGCGCACTTTTGGCCGAAATGTGCTTGAAAATCAATTCTTTTTTGTCAAAAAAATAAAAATACATTTTTCTTTTGCTTGACAAATCCGATTTTTGGGAATAAACTAAAAGGAGGGTATTGACCCAAGTTGATTTTAAAGGAGGGACAGTCATGGATGCTGGGAGTAGTAACGGCACAGCGGTAGGCCGAAGTATTCAGGAACCTCCGGGTATCCGGAGCTGTCCGTAAATATAGGTCTGCCGTGCCGGCTTGCAGAATCTCTGACGATTTTATGAATCAGGAGGTAAGAACCGATGGCAGAATATAGCGTTACAATCGCAAGCACCCTTATCGCACTCATCGCTGAGCGAAAGTACACCACCGTGCGCGATATTCTGGTCACAATGAACCCGTCGGATATTGCGTACGTTTTTGCAGAACTTGAGGAAGACCGTCTTCCCATCTTTTTCCGTCTGCTTCCGAAGGAGCTGGCGGCTGAAACATTTGTTGAAATGGAGCCGGAGGCACAGGAGATCCTGATCCGCGGCTTCTCCGACACCGAACTGCGCGAGGTCGTCAGCGAGCTTTACATCGACGATGCGGTCGATCTGGTCGAAGAAATGCCTGCCAATGTTGTCAAGCGTATTTTGTCGCAAGCAGATCCTCAGATGCGTAAGGAGATCAATGAGATCCTGCGCTATCCCGAAAATTCCGCCGGCTCGATCATGACCACCGAATACGTTTCCCTGCGACCTGCCATGACGGTGGAGGAAGCAATTTTGCGCATCCGCCGCACCGGCTACGACAAGGAGACTATTTACACCTGCTATGTCACCCGTGACCGTACGCTTCTGGGCTTGGTCACCGTCAAAGATCTGCTTTTGGCAGAGGATGACGAGATGCCCATCAGCGAGATCATGGAGACAAATATCATCTCCATCAACACCCACGCCGACCAGGAAGAGGTCGCGCAGATGTTCTCGAAATATAATTTCCTCGCCTTCCCTGTTGTCGATGCCGAATACCGCATGGTCGGTATCGTCACCTTCGACGACGCAATGGACGTCATGGAAGACGAGGCCACCGAGGACATCGAGCTCATGGGCGGTATGATGCCGTCGGAGAACACCTATCTGCGTTCGTCCGTTTTTGAGCTGTTTAAGAACCGTATTTTATGGCTGATGCTGATGATGTTTTCCTCCACCTTTACGGGCATGATCATCACAAACTTTGAAGATGCCCTTGCCACGCAGGTCGTTCTGACCGCCTTTATCCCGATGCTCATGGGCACCGGCGGTAACTCCGGCTCTCAGTCCTCTGTTATGGTCATCCGCGCCCTTTCTCTGAGCGAATTGGAATTTGGTGATTTTTGGCGCGTTGTTTGGAAGGAAATCCGAACCTCCGTTTTGTGCGGCATTGCCTTGGCAGTCGCCTGCTTCGGTAAGCTCATGCTGATCGATCGGCTTTTGCTCGGCAACAGTGATATTACCTATCTGGTAGCCGCAGTTGTCTGCATCACGATGGCGCTGACCGTTTTATTTGCAAAGATCATCGGCGCAATGCTTCCGATGCTTGCAAAGAAGATCGGCCTTGACCCTGCCGTGATGGCAAGTCCGTTCATCACGACCATCGTCGATACACTGTCGCTTTTGGTCTACTTTTTCGTTGCAAACGCATTGTTATTATAAAAATCAGGGCTGTAAAAAAACTCTTTCCTATGTCATTCTCTCGGAATGACATAAATCGGAGTTTTTTACAGCCCCTTTTCTTTATGCTTCTGCATCGATGGCTGCAACGCAGGCATTTAACACCTGCTGCACGATCGGAAGGCAGGTCGAGCTGCCCGAGCCGCCGTCCTCAACAATAACAATATAAGCAAGCGGATAATCCGCATCCTGAATGAACCCGGCAAACAGCGCATCCTGCGTGCCGCTGTCACGCTCTGCCGTACCGGACTTGCCGCCGGCGCGCAGCCCCGCAAAATTGCACGACCAGATATAGTTGTTATTCACCGCATAGCGCATCATCTCCGCCAGACGGCCCGCCGTGCTTTTGCTCAAAAAGGACTGCATCTGCGTCTCGGCTTGATAGGTTTCATCGCCGCCGTAGGTGACCTCCTCGACCACATAGGGAACGGCCGCCTCACCGCCGTTTGCAACCGCACCGACAAAGGTCATAAATTGGCACGGGTTGATCTGGTCGTAAGCCTGACCGATGCCTGCCCAAGCCACGGCGTGGCTGTCAGCATCATCCAGATCGACACTGCCTGCCGTTGTCTTCAGTCCGTCAAATTCTATGGGCTGCGTGATCCTCACACGGTCGGAAAACTCGGTCAGGATCTCCTTGCCCAGCTCATCTGCAATTTGCGCAAAGGTCACATTGCAGGAGCTGGAAAGCGCCTGTTCCATACCGATCTGCCCATGTGCCTTGCCTCCGGAGCAGACGATCTGCCTGCCGCCGATATAGATCGAGCCTTCACATGTGAACGTGCGTTCTTCAATATCCGCAATCCGCTCAAGCGCGGCAGCCGCCGTGACCAGCTTAAACGTTGAGCCGGGAATATAGGTCGACCACATGAAGCGGTTAAAATAAACCGAGTCATACTCGTCCATGACCACGGAATTGCCGTTTTCGTCCGTCGTGTAGATCGTTTCGGGCGGATTTTCGGGATCGTAGGTCGGCATGGACAGCATACACAAAACTTCGCCGGTCTGATAATTGTACACACCGACTACACCTTTCTTCCCCTGCATTGCATAGTACGCCGTCTTCTGCACCAAGGGGCTGATGCTGAGCTTCATTTCCCCCTGCGCATCGGAGCTACTGTGGATGCCGTTAAAATGGTCAAAGCCCGTCAAGGCATCTCCGTATTCATCCGTCACATAGGAGGAAACATTACCGCCGTCGCCCAAAAGATGCAGAAGCGATGCACGCAAAGCGGCTTCCTCGGCATAGTTCAGCGAGCCTTCGGTATCCAAAACGCTCGTTCCGTCGCGAGCGCATACCGAATAGCTGCTCAAAGCGCCCGAAACCTGCACACCGGGATTGCTGCGAAAGCCCACCCATTGCGATGCATCGGTTATATACCGCACCACGATCACCGCCATGCCGCCAAGCAGCACAAGGGCAAGCACAAGGGCAAACCACGCTCGTTTGGCCAGCTTATTCATAGTCCACCTCCTCAAGGGTTTCCTCGTCAAAGTCAACCTTTTCCGCCTTCACAGCCTTGACTGCCACGCTGGCATTTTGTCGGGTATCGACGGACTTGATAAAGGCGAGCAGCCCCCAGCAGCAGAGCATGCTCGAGCCGCCGTTGGATACAAACGGAAGTGTAACACCGGTTAACGGCAGCAGATCCATCGTACCGAAAACGTTCAAAATGCTCTGCATGACCAAAACCGTTGCTGCAGCGCAAGCCGCAATGGTATAAAAGCTGCTTCGGGCAACCGTGCATGAGCGGAAGACGAAAACCGCAAGGGCGATGATGGAAAGCACGCACATAACGGCAATCAAAAATCCCCATTCCTCACCGACAAAGGCAAACACCAAGTCGGTATCCGCTGCCGCCACATTGTGCAGCCAGCCATTTCCTGCGCCAAGTCCAAACAAGCCGCCCGAGGCGAGGCACATCATCGCTCTGACCTGCTGATAGCCCATATTGTACGGGTCGTCCCAGACATTTCCCCAGACGGAGAATCGCCTTTGGATATAGCCGCTGTAGTCTTCAAAGTACAGCAATAAAATCAGCACCGCGAATACAACAGACATCACCGCAAGCGCGATCGTGGCAAAGCTGCCTGAGCGCATAAACGCAATGACCAAAAACGTCACGAAGAAGATCAGCGCCGCACCAAAGTCCTTCATCAGAGCCAGACAGCCGCACATCAAAACAGAATAGGCGATAAACGAAATTAAGTTCCGTTTGGTCACGATGCGATCCATCGTGGATGCACCGACGAGAATAAAGCACAGCTTTACGATCTCAGACGGTTGGAAGCTCATCGAGCCAAGTGCGATCCAGTTTCTTGCGCCGTTGATTTCCTGTCCGATAACGAGGTTGACCAACAGCAGCAGCACACCGCCGACTGCTGCAATATAACGCACAGCCTTCGCTCGCGATAGATCGCGCAGCGACCATGAGATCACAAAATAGATCACGATGCCGCCGAAAACACAGATGATCTGCTTCATCATATCGCTCGGCGCAGAGGCTGCAATGACCGACAAACCGATCGTACATAGGAAAAATGCGATCGTTTCCACTTCAAAGCCGCATCGCCGCATCAAGCGCAAAAGGAAATACAGCAGCCATTGCAGACCGACGAGTGCGGCAAACGCAAATAAAATGTTGGAAATCTGCTCTACCTCGCAGGTCGTCCAGAGTTGGAAAACCGAAAGAATCTGAAAAACCGTCAACAGCAGGAGCGTCATTGCCGGCATCGTGCCCTCGTTCGGACGGGTGCGGCTGTACCTCTGATCCTCGATTTCCGCAGCGCTCACGGGCACCAGCCGCATCTCAACACCGCCGAGAGAAATAATATCACCGTAGTTGAGCGCACACACACTGACCTTCTCGGAATTGACGCTCACAGCCCCACGGGAGCCGATGTCCGTCAAAGACCAGCTTCCGTCGTCATAGCGCGTCAAGACCGCATGACTTCGGGAAACCGTTGGGAAATTGATCACAATATCGCTGCCTCTCGCGCGGCCGATGATACTCTCCCAATGCGTGATCGGATAATGCTGACCGTCGGGCATTTCAAGCCACGCCCATGTTTCCGGCTCGCGGCGAAAGCATAAAAGCGGCCGAACACATCGCCAAAGAACGATCAGCGCAAGCACCGGCGCAAGATAACGCCACACATTGCAGAAAACAGCGGAAATCTCTTTTCCGTCTTCCTGCAAAAACTCACCGATCGACTGAAAAAAATCCAACGCACTCCCTCCCTTCGTGTATGAACAAAGGGACTGTACGCAGTCCCTTTGCTTTACTCATACTCTTCCGGAAGCTCATCTTCCGGCTCAATATTCATATCGTAGCTCGGCTCTACCGTCACATGCGACACACTCGGTGTCTTTTCGATCGGCAGATCGTCCACGCACTGCATTTCGTAATAAATGTCTGTATTCGTCGGAAAACGCTTTTTGCGCAGGCGCTTATTGACCATATCTGCAATCAGCGAATAGAGCACCGCAAAAATCGGCACACCGAGCAGCATTCCGGCAAAGCCGAACACACCGCCGAAGAGCAGTATGGAAACCAGCACCCAAAAATCGGAAATGCCGAGCTGCAGACCCATGATGCGGTTTTCGATAATGTTCCCGTCGATCATTTGTAATATCACAATGAAAATAATAAAATACAACGCATCAACAGGATTCTCGATCAGCAAAAGCAGCGCAGACGGAGCCGCACCGATAAACGGGCCGAAATACGGAATGATGTTCGTAATGCCGACGATCGTTGCGATCAGCACAGCATAGGGCATGCCCATGATCAGCATCACAATATAAGTGATCACACCGACCAACAGCGCATCTAAAATTTTACCGATCACATAGCCGCTGAAAATTCGGTTGGTGCGGCGTGCAATTTCGAAAACGCGGTCTGCATGGTCATTGCGCAGCAAGGAGGTCGTGAACTTCTTCGCCTGCGAGCAAAGCTGTCTTTTATAAATCAGAATATACACCGCCGCAACAATGCCGAGCAGGAAGTTAAACACTCCGCCGACCACGCTGACACCTGCGCTGAACAAATCCGACAAAATACCCGTGTAATTCAAACCGAGCACCCAATTACGGACTGCATTTATGAGGCTGTCGAGATTGTCTTTAAACCATTGCTCAACGGCCGTTCCTGCAAAGGTATCGTTCACCCATCCGGTAATGGTGGCATAATAGCTGTCGATCTTCGCCTCACTCACGAGCACCTGCACACTGCTGACGATATTCGGAACCAGCAGCGCAATGAGGGCATAGAGCGCAGCAAGCAGTACGACCACAGCCGAGATCACGCCGACGGTCTTGCCGATACTGCGCACCTTGCTTTCCTTGAGCTTCGTTTTTGACAGTTGCTTTGTCATAAAGCGGTTGACAAATTCCATCACAGGATTCATCATATAGGCAAAGAAGCAGCCGTAAAGGATCGGAGCAAGAATGGCAATCAGCTCCAGAATCATGTCATAGAAGCCGGGAAAATTCGAAAAAATGACCCATGCCAATATGCCTGCCACGATCACCAAGAAAGCAGTCAGTCCCCATTTGAAGAATTTATCGTTATGCCTTAATTTCATCCGCGTCCACCTTTCTTTCCTGCCTTTTAGGATAGCACGAAGTTCGCAAAACGTCAAGTATTGAAATAATCCTTGCTATTTCAGTCCGATTTATGGTATTGTATTTGCGAGGTGGTTATCCATGGCAAAAAGCAAGCAGCAAAAACTCAAGCTCCTGTATTTAAAAGACTATCTGCGCAAAAACACGGACGAAGCACATCCGGCAAGCATCGCAGATATGATCGACTTTCTTGCCTCAAAGGGCATACGCGCCGAGCGCAAAAGCATCTATGATGATCTGACATCTCTGTATGAATACGGCATGGAGATTCTCTATCGCCGCAGCAAGCCCTCGGGCTACTACGTCTCGGAGCGTGATTTCGAGCTTTCGGAGATCAAATTTCTGGTCGATGCGGTCTTATCCTCCCGTTTTTTAACGCCCGAGCAGTCAAGCACCCTCATCCGCAAGCTCGCCGGTCTTTCCAGCGACCATGAATCGCAGCTTCTGCGCCGTCAGATCGTTTTGGCAGGCAGAGTCAAATCCGCCGCCGAAAGCGGCTTTGACAATATTGACCTTCTGCATGAGGCGATCGAAAAACGCCGGCAAATCACTTTCCGTTATTTTGATTGGGGCGTGGATCGAAAAAAACATTTCCGCAAGGGCAGCTACGCTGCAAGTCCCTGCGCCCTGCTGTGGGATGATGAAAATTATTATCTTATCGCCCATAGCGACCGTCACGGTCTTACACACTACCGCGTAGATAAAATGCAGGATATTGCCCTGACCGAGCTGCCCTGCGTTGTAACGGAGGAGACCAAAAATTTCGACCCGTCCACATATTCCAGAGAGGTTTTCGGCATGTTCCGCGGCAAGCGGGAAAAACTCAAGCTGCGTTTTGAAAATTCACTCGCAGGCGTTGTGCTTGACCGTTTCGGCAGGGATATTTTGCTGATCCCCGACGCAGATACACATTTCACCTTTACCGTGAATGTTTCGGTCTCTCCGAATTTTTTGGGCTGGCTGGCAGGCTTCGGAGGCCGCGCCGCAATCACCTTCCCACCCAAAGCCGTAGAAGAATACCGTCGTTTTTGTCAGGCAGCCTTAGATGCCGTTAAGTAAGCTTTACGAACACCGGATGTCGATCCTTGTCGACGGAAAACCAGATCACATAGGCAGCCGCACCAAGCGTCTCAATGATCATATCACGCATGGTATCGATCAAGCCAATATCAATATACCCCTGCATCGGCTGCGAGTTGACCGTCACGCTTGTAATTTCCGGAATATGACCGATCTGTCCGAGCTTCGAGCCGATCAGATAGGAATTGATCTCCGTGATTATGGTATCGTTTTGCATATCGGCATGAAACAGCAAATCCGCAGCATATTCAAAAATCTCCCACGCAGCGGAAACCGCAACGGAAAAACAAAGCGCAAAAATCGCACGCATCAGCAATGAAGGTGCAGCGTCAGGGCTCAGCACATCCGCCAAAAATGCACCGAACATTGCAAATATCACGCCGCCCGACAGATGCATCAGCTTATCCCACCACGAGGTCAGATGGTATAGATCATACCCATCACCAAGCAGGGAGCCCAGCGTGTAGACCAGCATAATCAGATACACCGGCAGTACGATATTGCAGTGAAAATACCGCTCAATCAGCATCGGAATACACAACAGCACCATACTCAGCAGCGCCATAAGCGCACAGGCTACCAGCTTCCTGCGCACAAGGCGCACGAAGGAGACCGCGCAGAAAATCTGGCCGCTCACGAAAACGATTCTTCGAACTTTTTCCGTCACGCTTTTTTTACTTTTCTGTGATGTTGGTTCACGCACCGTATCCATTTTCAAATTCCTTTCACATAGCGATATTACATAACATAATCTGTATTATCATAGCATGATGCCGGCAAGGAAGTTTGAATTTGGTGTAGTTTTTTTATGAACAAATTATAAAGAGGCTGCAAAAAAACTCCGATTTATGTCATCCGGAGCGAAGGATCTTTAAAAGTTCCGAAATACTAAGATTTCCCGAACTTTACTAAAAATTCTTCGGTCACTTCGTTGCCTCGCAATGACATAGGAAAGAGTTTTTTACAGCCCCTTTCATCATTATAAGATCATGGCAATTGCCGCTTCCAGCTCGGAAGTATCCAGCTCCTCTGCCTTGCCCGCGTCGCACTTGGCTGCAACCGAAGGGTCGATCGGCAGCATTGCCAGAACAGACAGATGATACTCCGCCGCAGTTTCCTCCAAGTGACTCTTACCGAACAGCTCATGTCTGCCGCCGCAATCCGGGCAACGGAAATAGCTGTAATTCTCCACCAAGCCTACCACGGGAACGTTCATCATATTCGCCATCTTGACCGCCTTGGAGACGATCATACCGACCAGCTCCTGCGGAGAGGTAACGATGATCACGCCGTCGATCGGCAGCGACTGGAACACCGTCAGCGGCACATCCCCCGTTCCGGGAGGCATGTCCACAAACATATAGTCCACATCGTCCCAAATAACATCCGTCCAGAACTGCTTGACCGCGCCTGCAATGATCGGCCCACGCCACAAAACAGGATCATTTTCGTTTTCCAGCATCAGGTTGATCGACATGATCTGAATGCCGTTTTCGCTGACAGCCGGATAGATTCCGTCATCATCCGCCATGCACCGGCTCACGCCGAATGCCTTGGGAATCGAAGGCCCTGTAATATCCGCATCCAAGATCGCCGCGCGCTTGCCTGCACGCTGCATTGCAGTTGCCAACATGCTCGTTACGGTGCTTTTGCCGACACCGCCCTTGCCGGAAACAACGGCATACACCTTCTTCACGCTCGATCTTGCATGAAGCTCCGCAATTAAACTCTCTGCCTGACGCTCACCGCAGCTCTCGCCGCACGAGGAGCAATTTCCGCTGCACTGTTCACTCATGATGATTTCTCCTTTTTGGTTATAAATTCGAAGCGGCAGCTTCCCACTGCTGCATTAGTTCATCCAATTTTTCTTCCTGCATCTGACGCTCCTGCGTCAAACGCATCAGCTCTTGATAATCCGACGAAGCCGCCTCCAGCGCTGAATCCAAATCCGCAATCACCTGCTCCTGTACGGCAATCTCACGCTCCAAGCGGCGCACGAGCTTTTCAAGCTCCTTGCCTCCGACAGGCTTTGCAGGCTTCTCCTTTTTCTTCGGCGCTTGGAACTGCGGTGCGGTCTCGTGTTCCTTGATCGAGCGGTATTTTGCATATCCGCACGGAAAATCTCTGATTTTCCCGTCCTCCAGCTCCCAAATGCGGCTTGCAAATTTGTCCACAAAATATCGGTCGTGAGAGACGAAGATCAACGTTCCCTCATACTCATCGATCGCACATTCGACCCACTCGCGCGAGGCAACGTCCAAATGGTTCGTCGGCTCGTCCAAGATCAACAGGTTGATCTTCTCATCCATCAGCATGCACAACCGAAGACGCGACTGCTCGCCGCCCGAAAGCGTTCCGACGGTTTTAAACACGTCCTCGCCCGAAAACAAAAACGCTCCCAAACGATCGCGCGCCGACTGCGGCGTGCACTTTTTTTCATACAGCAGCGTGTCATAGAGCGTGCGCTCGGGATGTTCAAAATACATCACCTGCGGCAGATATGCCGTTTTGACCGAAGGCCCGAATTTGATCTTTCCCTCGCCTGCAAGCTCGCCCAAAAGCACGCGCAAAAACGTGGTTTTTCCCGTTCCGTTGTCGCCTAAAAGTGCAATCCTCTCACCGCCGGCGACCTTCAGCTCCACATCCGAGAACAGTTGACGATCACCAAACGATTTGGCAAGATTTTTGACGCTCAAGACCTCGTCGCCGTGAAATTCCTTCTCGCCGAATCTGGCACGAAGTGTCTTTTCCGTGCGCGGTCGCTCTGTTTTCTCGATGCGCTCCATGCGATGCTGGATTGACATGGCTCTGCGGTAGAGCACGCGGTTATTGATGCCCCAGCCCTTCATACGCTCGACCGTATAGCCAAGCTGTTTTAATTTCGCCTGCTCCTGCTCATACTGCTTGAGCCGGCGGTTAAAGCGCTCCTGCTTTTCCTGTAAATAGAAGCTGTAGTTGCCGCTGTAAAACTCCGCCTTGCCGCCCGAGATCTCAATGATGCGATCCACCACGCGGTCTAAGAAGAAACGGTCATGCGAAATCGTCAATACCGTTCCCTTAAATTTCAGAATATATTCCTCCAACCACTCCACGCTCGTTAGATCCAGATGATTGGTCGGCTCGTCGAGCAGCAAAATGTCCGTCTTTTCCAACAACAGCCTTGCCAAATTCACACGCGTCTTTTCGCCGCCCGAAAGACGGTCAAATTCCTGCGCTCGCATCGCCTGCTCAATGCCCAAGCCGTTGCAGATCTTGTCGATTTCCGTATCCTGCTCGTAGCCGCCGCCTGTCAGATAGGCGTTGCTCAAACGGTCATATTCATCCAAAAGCGCCTTCGGCGCAGAAGCAGTCAGCTTGTCGGCAAGCGTCTGCATCTTTTGCCGAATTGCCTCAAGCTTCGCAAATGCGCTGCGCAAAACATCCTCAACCGTAAAGCCTGCAGGATAGCGCGGGATCTGCGAGATCAAGCCGAGCTTTTTATTGGATGTGATCATTATTTCGCCCTCATCGGGCAGTATTTCACCGGTCAGAAGCCGAAACAGCGTCGTTTTGCCGCAGCCGTTGCGTCCCATGATGCCGACACACTCGCCCTCATGCACATCAAAGCTCAGGCCGTCAAGCAAAATGTCCCCAACCTCAAAGGATTTGACCAGATTTTTAACCGAAATATCAATCATGGCTTACTCCATATCGTTTCTCAAATTCCTCGCAGCTCATCAGAAGGTTCAGCGCATCCAAAAATGCGTTGCTGCCCAAATGCTCAGGCAGATTCAGCTCCGCTTGCAGTTGTTTTCTTCTTTGCACGCTGTCTGCCCTCCCCGAAAGTCCTGCGACAAACAGATCCGTTTTTGTAATACGGCGCGTAGGTGTTTGCGTCTGCTCAATTTGCGCGCCTGCCGCCTGCAATGCCTGCAGAAGCACCTGCTTGCTCATTCCCTCCACGCCCAGCTTACCTTCCTTGCCTGCATGCGCCTTTCGCCGCTCCTTACCGAGCACATCGGGAATGTATGCATGCAGCACCTTCTCCTTCGGCAGCGCACCCTTGAGATAATTGCGTATCACAAAGCCCGCTCCGTCGGAATCCGTCAGAATGATCAGTCCTCTTTCCTGCGCCACGGTACGCAGAAAATCCAGCAATTTTTTATTATTCATCACGC
>CAYVLD010000042.1:12022-13975 GCA_964452205.1 uncultured Oscillospiraceae bacterium | reverse complement strand
AACAGTATCGTCATGCTCTTTTCCTCCTTGACAGCATCAGCGCAACCGCACTTGCAGCGAGTGCAAACAGCCACAGCACGCCGATATACGAGTAAGCGATCGACATATCGCCGCCGTAAACGGAGTTAAACATTGCAGTCTGCGCGTAGTAGTTCGGAGAGATGAATTTCAGCGGACCCATATCCATCTTGACAAAGCCGCCGGCAAGGAAGGTGCAGGCAATGACCAAAACCGTAACAAACGCCTGTGCCTTCTGTCCGTTTTGGGTAATCATGCAGAACATTGCACCAAAGGTCGTGGCAACCATCGACATCGAGAAGATAATCGCAACCAGAAGCAGATAGTTACTGCCCCAGTTTGCTCCGTATATCAGTCCTGTCAGCAGGACAATGAACAAGCCCTGCAGGGTCGATGCGATACACATGCCCAAGATCTTGCCCGTGTACTGCTGATATGCCTTGATGGGGGTCGTGCGAATACGTTCACCGATCACGCCGAGATAATCGTCAGCAATACCGTTCACGCCGTACTCTGCACTGTAAAGCAGCGTCATCATCAGCATCGCAATGGCGTAATAGCTCATCGCATCGGGAGAGTCCACCCCCTCCATATCCATCTCCTTCAGGCTGTCATCAAGAGAATAAAGCTCTGTCAAAATCGCACCCTTGAGCTCTGCGACCGTGCTGGTGTTCCACGAATTGACAAAGGTATTAAATACACATTCGACAACCGTAGATTCGATGAGAGAGGATCTTCCGCAGAAAATCTCAACCTCTACGGGCTCTCCGGCATAGATTTTCTGCGTAAAATCCGACGGGATACGGATCATCGCCGAAATCCGCTCGCTCTCGTCAACATCGCTGTCGCCTGCCAATCTCTGGCCTTCTTCAAAGCTGTCGA
This sequence comes from uncultured Oscillospiraceae bacterium, assembly GCA_964452205.1. GTDB lineage: Bacteria > Bacillota > Clostridia > Oscillospirales > Oscillospiraceae > JAZOXB01. The sequence continues at coordinate 13,075 of CAYVLD010000042.1, read as the reverse complement.
CCTCAACGGGAATGATCCATTCGTCAAATTCGTTCTCCGTCAGCTCTGCTTCCTCCGACGGCTGCGCATCCGGTGTGGTCTGAACGCCGATATTTTCCGCGCCTGTCATCAGAGACCACACGAGCTGACCCATTTCGCCCTCGTCCTCATTCAAAAATGCCACGCGGACAGGCTCCATCGATGTCGCCGTGAAGGTATCGCTGAACGCCGAACCCAAAACCAGAATCACGATGGCAAATGTCAGCAGCTTGGAGATCAAAGGCTTCGTATCCTTGAATATACACTTCAAGGAATGTACCATTTGAAAATAAATATTTCTCATGTCCAGTTCCTTTCCGGTCAAACCTTAATCTCTGAGCTTCTTGCCGGTCAAAAGCAGGAAGACCATCTCCAAATTCGGTTTTTCAATATTGACTGCCGTAATGTCGAGCTTTTTCGCAATCAGCTTCTCCAAAAGCTGCATCATTGAAATTTGACCCGGGTTGACATGGATGGTCAAAACCTTATCCTCACGCTCGCAGGAGTTCACGCCCTCAATGCGCTTGATCGCCTCAAGCGTCTGCAGATCGATGTCATTGACCTCAATCACGGCGCACTCATCTGTTACATGGGCGCTGATCAGCTCGTCGATCGTACCGAGGGCAATGATCTTTCCAAAGTCCATGATGCCGACTCTGTCACAGATCGCCTCGACCTCTTCCATATAATGAGAGGTGTAGATGACGGTCGTGCCGTTGCGATTTAAGTCTTTGATGGTATCCAGAATGTTGTTTCTCGACTGCGGATCAACACCGACCGTCGGCTCGTCCATAAACAGCAGCTTCGGCTTATGGACGATCGCGCAGGCAATATTCAATCTGCGCTTCATACCGCCGGAGAATTTTTCCGACTGCTCCTTACGGCGATCCCAAAGTCCGGTAAACTCCAATGCTTCCTGCGCAGCCTTCTTCAGCTCGGCACCGCGCAGACCGTAGAGTCTTCCCCAGTAGAGAACGTTATCATAGGCGCTCAGTTTCTCAAAGAATGCCAGATCCTGCGGAACATAGCCCATGT
>CAYVLD010000042.1:0-12012 GCA_964452205.1 uncultured Oscillospiraceae bacterium | reverse complement strand
TGTCCTTTTTGATCAACGCGCTCTCCTTGCTGACATCCTTTTCAAAAATGCGAACGCTGCCTTCTGTGACCTTCAGCGTGCCGACGAGCATACCGATCAATGTCGACTTGCCTGCACCGTTCGGACCGAGCAGACCGAAAATTTCGCCTTCCTTGACCGTTAAATCGATCCCGTCAACAGCAACCGTATTCTTGTACTTTTTTACCAGCTTGCTTGTTTCAATAATATTCATGGTATCGTCTCCTCGAAATTAAATTTATTTAGATTATTCATCAAAGAATTCAATCATCTTGTCCACTTCGATCTCTCCGCTTTCGAGCTGATCCAGAAGATCTGAAACATTCTCCATCTTTTCTGCATTTACCGCTTCATTCTTCGCTGCGAGCTTGGAATCAATGTATTCCGCCATCTCGAAAACCGTCGGATACGAGAATACGTCCGAAACGTCCAACATATTGTCAAAATACTGATTCAGGAATTTGAGAATTTCCGTCGATGTCATGGAGTTGCCGCCCATGGCGTTGAAATTCTCATAAATATCGATTTCCTCAATATTCAGAACGCTCGCATAAATGTAAGCAACCTTCTTTTCCGTATGCGTAAAGTCTTCAGCAGCCTTCCCGAGAATCACAATATCCTGAGCGCTGAAGTTGCGGCCTCTTGCCCCCCCGCCGCTTTGATTTCTCTTCTTCTGCAATTCCACAGCCCTGCGGATGTTCGGTGCCATAGACATCGGGATCTCATCCGCAATTTCTGCCAAAACCGCATAATTGATCTCACCGGGAACAACGTTTGCGAGTCGGTAACTGACCGCGTCATTCAAATAAGCAATTGCAGAAGCATTATCCAGAGAACTGAAGAGCACCTGCGCCTCGGAAACATCATAATCCACCGCCATACCGGTCTGACTCCATGCAGGCCAGTTCAGGGAAACGATCGGTCTTGCCTTGACACTTCCCTGCTGTGCAAATACATCGAGATAAGCATTTGCCGCGGTGTAGTCACCCTGTCCGGGGCCGCCCAGAAGCGTTGTCATGGAGGAGTACGCCACAAACAGCTTCAGCTTCTGCCAATCGAGCACACTTTCAAGAACCTTCGTGCCGAGCATCTTCGGTGATACGACGTTTTGAAATACCTCAAACGGCTTATTGACGATGAACCCGTCACCTGCGACACCAGCGCAATGGAATACGCCGACGACCGCGCCGTAATCCTTCTCCAGCTTCGCCGCCAAGGTCTTCATCGCATCTGCATTGGAAACGTCTGCGCTGCAGGCAAAGACGTCAACGCCTTTTTCGCGCAGGCTCTGCATTACCTCAAGGATCGCGCAAAGCTTGCGATCGCTGTGTTCCTCAAGGATCTGCTGCCATTTTGCTTCCTCGGGCAGAACCTTTCTGCTGAGCAGACAAATGTGCTTTGCGCCTCTTTCTGCCAGATATTTCGCAGCCTCAAGACCCAGTCCGCCGGTACCGCCGGTAATGAGAACACAGCCGTCTGCAATGTCCAGCGGCTCTTCATCGAGCTGCGCGTCACGCTCGAACTTGACCAGCGTTTCCTCATAACGCGCACCTGCACGCAGCGCAACACGCTGGGTACGCTTCGCAGAAAGAAGCTCCGCGATGATCTCCTCTGCATCGGTGGCTTCATCCACATCGATGGAGCGCGTCATCAGGTTCGAATATTCCTGAATGATGCACTTGCCCAAGCCCAGAAGCGAAGCATTTTCCGGCTTGACCGTTGTCTCATCTCCGCTGACCTTCGCAGCATGATCGGTCAAAAGGACAATATCGATTCTGCCACGCACCTTCTCCTTGATCATCGCCTTGGTCAGGTGGAACAGACCGTAAACGCCGTCATTGAGGCTTTCGTCAAACGTTTCAAGGGATGCCTCCGGCGCATTCGGCGCAAAGCAGTTGGCATAGACAATGGTTTCAATATTGCTGCCGGCAATCGCCGCGCACAGCGCGCGATAGCCTTGCTCGCTGCAATCTACATCAAAGGAATCTTCGCCGCACTTGGCGAAGGCAGCACCCCGATTTGCATAAATTACGCTTGTCGATGCAGACTTGATCTTCGAAAGCAGCGCTTCATTCAAGCGATCTCTTCCAATGACAAGCACATTGCCCAAAGAGCTGTTATACTCGCCCTGTCTGTCCTTGCTGACCCAGTTGACGCGATAGTAAGTTTTATCTTCGTAATTATTGAATTTATGTACCTTTTTGACGGTATAATCCGTAATATCAACCAGAATATTGCCGTCTTTGTCCATAAGCTGAATATCATAAGTGTACGTTTCGTCACTCGGCGCATTCGGATTCTTGCAGACAGCTCTGCTGAAAACCTCCTGCACAAGCGGTCTGTAGAGCTTCAGACTCTTGAACAGGAACGGCAGATACACGCCCTCCATCGTCGCCTGAATGCCTGCATTGACCGTTGCATCCAAGAGGCTTGTATGGTACTTAAAGACCTCCAGATCATCGGTAAACTCGTCTGCAAGCTTGCCGTGAACGTACAGATCCTTGGGCGAAATGTACACGCGCTCCACATTCTGCCAACGCGGTCCGAAGCACATAACCGCATCGGGAGTATCAAGTCCCGCAAGCTGAACAGGTCGGCTCATCAGACTCGTATCCGTTTCCAAAACACTCAGATCGTAACGCTCGGGAACGGTTGCACCGTCGAGCTTGTACGCCTTGCCCTCGACATGCTTAACCCACTTAGAGCCCTCGGCATCAAGTGCGCGCTTTGCTGTGGCAACGACAAATTCTACATGATCTGTATACTTCGTTACAACGATCTGCGCTTCGATCTCTTCGTCGGGATCTACGCCCAACGGTGTCATAAAGATCAGCTCACGCAGCTCCATCTCGCCGTCAATATACTTCGAGCAGACCTCACGGGCAAGCTCAACATAGGCGGTACCGGGGATGATATTTCTACCCATGATGACATGGTCGTGCAGGATCCAATGCTTCTTGACGCTGAATTTCGTTGTATAAATGTCCTGATTGACGGACTTGAGCAGGCACCGTTCGACAAGCGGATGATCGTTCTTCTCGCCCATTTCTCCGCCCGCGGTCAGCTCCTTATTCTCCGCCCAATAGACGGTGCGTTCAAACGGATACGTCGGCAGGCTCAGCTTCTGCGGCTGCGCCCCTTCAAATAGCTTCTGCCAGTTGATGCTTGCACCGCGGATATAGCAGTCACAAAGTGCGCTGCAATCGTCAACGCTCAGAACGCCGTCACGAATACGGTCGAGAATATCCTCCGCCTCGTGGTTTGTTCGGCGCACCTGCGATTCGGTATATTCACCGGCGGAGCGTTCCATACGGCGGTCGGAAACGACCTTATAGCTGCCGTAGTAGACACCTTCTTGCTCATTGTCAAGGCCGAAACAGTTCAGGCTGTCGATCTTCTGCTTTAGATCTGCATAATCCTCAAAGGCAAATGCCAGACGGAAGCTGTAATGTCCTCTGCCGACAGATGCGGTATAGCACAGACTCTCCAAGTCAATGTCGGTCGATTTGTCGATGAACGCAGCGTATCTTGCAACCAACTGCTCCAAGGACCACTTGGTTTTTGCCGAAAGCGTAAGAATTCCGGGCTTTTTCTGCATTTCCTTTTTCTCAGGAAGATACGCATCTGCACTTTCCAGAACGACATGCACATTCGTACCGCTGAAGCCGAAAGCACTGACGCCTGCGCGCAAAACCTCGCCCTCCCACGGCAACGCCTGATCTACCATGTACATTGCAGAATCCAAGAAATTAATATGCGGATTCGGTTCTTCAAAATTGATGCTTGCAGGCAGGGTATGGTTCTTCATCGCAAGGATGACCTTCATCATGCCCACACAGCCGGAAGCAGCTACCAAATGGCCGACATTGCTCTTTGCAGAGCCGATGCCGCAGAACTGCTTATCGTCTGTGTATTTGCGGAAGGCATTGTTGAGCGCCTTAAACTCAATGGGGTCGCCCAGTAACGTGCCGGTGCCGTGCGTTTCAATATAGGAAACACTTCTGGGATCGATCTTTGCGCTCTGCCACGCCTTCATGATGACATCGGTCTGCGCAGCAGGGTTCGGAGCGGTGATGCCGTTGGAGGCACCGTCGTTATTTGCAGCACTTGCCAAGATCACGGCATGGATGTGATCGCCATCCTCGATTGCCTTTTTCAGCGGCTTGAGCAGCACAACTGCGCAGCCCTCACCGAAGACCGTACCTGCCGATTTTTTATCAAACGGACGGACAGTGGAGTCCCCTGCGGCGACGGATTCCAAAGCATCCGTAACCTCTTCGGGATCCTTGGTGCCGTCTGCCGGTGCGCCGCCGGTCGAAATGCCGCCGGCAATGGCCATCTCACAGTCGCCGCTTTGCAACGCTCTGCAAGCCTCGTGCACAGCCACCAGTCCGGAAGAACACGCGGTATCGATTACCAGCGCCGGACCGGAGAAATTGAAAATATAACTGATGCGGCTTGCCAGAATACCATGCCACGAGCCGGTCGTGCTGAGGTTGTCGGGCTTGGAAATTTTCTTATAAAACTCCGCATTATTATGGTCTTTACCTACAAACACACCGATCGGACTGCCATAGACATCGTTCAAGCTGTAACCCGCATCCTCAATGGCGCCGCAGGCTGTTTCCAGAAAGACTCTCTGGCTCGGCTCCATATAGCGCGCTTCTCTGGGAGAAATGCCGAAAAACGCCGCATCAAACTTATCTGAGTTTTTCAGATAGGAGCTTCTGCTGTTAAAACGGTTTTCTTCAATGCGGAACGCCTTGATCTCCATAACCTCAGCAAACTGAGGATTTTCGACCAATTTGTAATACTCGTCATGCTCACGCGGCATATAGCCGAGACAATCACGTTCATTCAGAATATTTTGCCAAAACTCATTATAATTCAACGCCTCGGGCAGGTCACATGCCATGCCGACGACTGCAATTCTTCCATCCGGCGCAGCCGCTTTCTCCATCTCCCCCAATTCCTGAAGAAATTCCATTGCACGGTCAAGAGACAATTCCTTCTTGCTGACCTGCTGCAAAATATACTCCTTAAAATTATTCAATGATCCGTTCCCTCCTTAAATAAGCCGGCCGGCTTTGCTTACGTCGATCTCACCGGCGGCAAGCTGCTCAAGCAATTTTCTCATCTGATCTGTATCGGTTGCCCTTACGGGCTGCTTTATCTCTTCAATAACCGTTTTGCTGTCGACAAACGCCGCCATCTGTTCGATGGTCGGATAGACAAACACATCCGTAATATCCATCACATTGGGATAAATACTGTCGATCTCCTTTTGCAGATAGGTCGCTGACATTGAATCGCCGCCGACCTCCAGAAATTTATCCTGATAATCAACCTCGCGCAGCCCGAGGATCTTCGCCCATGCCTGCGCAATTTTTTGCTCGGTCGCAGTCAAGGGGGTATCCTTGCCATGCACCGTAATATCATAATTCTTCTCGGCGTTCTTTTTTTGTTCGCTGCTTCTGAGCATCAGCAGGTCATCGTCTGAGAAACGAACGACCTTTTGATAGTCCTGCAAGCTCTCGGCAAGCTCGGGGTAGTTGAATTTCCCTGCCAAAACCTGACGCTCACTGCAAGCCATGGCTTCGCAAAACGCCTGCGCGCCCTCAGCATTGGTCATAAACTGTACGGGTGAATGAACCATATCCACGCCGTTATCCAATGCCATGCCGCATTCCTTCCAGCCGCCCCAGTTAATCACCTTAACCTTGTCCAACTGTGCGCAAGCATCGATGAAGGAATTTGCGCATATATAGTCGGACTGACCTGCAACCGCAAGCACCGAGGCATAGGAAGAAAACAGCACCAAAAAATCTGTTTCCTCTCGTTTTGCAAGCTCAACGAGGTTCATAGTGCCAAAAATCTTCGGTTTTAGGACCTCAAAAAAATCCTCCCATTGACGTTTGATGACGAAACCGCCGCCGGGTAAGCCGGCTGCATGAACGATACCGTTGACTGCACCGACAGACTCAAAAACTTCCGCAAATGCTTCTGCATTTGAAGCATCACAAGCAAAATAACGCACCGACGCGGCCATCGAGCGCAGCTTCGCGCACCGCTCATCATTTACATCGTCAATGTTTCTTCTTCCGGTCAAGACCAGCCTGATGCTCGGCTCCAGCCGCGCAAGCTCCTGCGCTATCACAAAGCCGACACCGCCCAGACCGCCGGTGATCAGATAGGTTCCGTTTTCCTTCAGGCTAAACGGCTGCGCTTTTGCTCCGTCTGTTTCCACAATCTGCGGCAGACAGCGCATTTCACCGTCAAGGCGAATCATATAATCCGAGTGGTTATACGAAAGCTCGTCCAATACATAACGCTCATGCGTATTGCCTGTGTACAAAACACTGCGCAGGCGTAAACGACTGTATTCAAACAGAACCGATTTGCCCATGCCGATGAGCGCCATCGCGGTCGGTGATGCCTCACCGTTCGCCGGGATCAGAATATCAACGCAGACATTTCCAAGCGCTTTATTCGATGCAACCGCGTAAATGATATTAAAGAAGCCTCGAAGCAAGCCCTGCAGCACATCGGAAGATTTTAGCTCGGATTCATCCGGCAGCAGGAATACAATGCGCGAAAGCTCGCGATTTTCCATATCTTCAAAATATTCTGCAATTGCCGTTTGTTCATCCGCATAAACATAGCGCTTTCGGTCGGTGTGTCTGCCCTCCCAGTCGCACAAGACAAGCTCGTAAAGGTTGCCCTTCGACTCCGCTTTTATCGCCTGATACAGCTTTTTCCCATACGTCTCGTTGTAGCTGACCAGAACAAGCGACTCATCCGCTTTTACCAAAGCCGACGGGCGATATTTTGTCTGATCCTTCACCCATGTCAGCGTTCTGAGCAGCGGCTCGGTCATCGCATAAAACTGTTTCTTTTGACGTTCGCCGGCTTTTTTCATCGCGTAGTCCTTGACCGTTGCGATGATCGCACCTTTTTCATCAAATATTGTGATGTCAAAAACATTGATTTCCCCATCTCGCGAGGAACTCAAGCGGTTCTTGACTGTGTGTGAATAGATTCTCTGAGGCATACGGCGGTAAATGCGCATTGAGCCGTAGTAATACGGCAGGCAAAAGGTATCGCCGTTTAAAACGCTGCTGCAGTTGACCGCCGCGTCAAGCATCGACGGGTAAAGGTGATATTGCTTCAGCTCGTGAGAAAACTCCTCAGACTGCTCCGCCATCGTCACAGCCTCGCCGTCAGCAATCCAGATTCCCTTCTGCACCTTCCAACGCGGACCCGTCGTTACCATTTGGTCAACGGTCGTGGCAGTTTCATCGAGAACGTTTTCGCCCATTGCAGAAAGCAGCAGTTCAACGTCGATTATTTCAGGGCTTTCCTCTTCAAATGCGGAAATTTTTGCCTGAACATGAATCGTCCAATCTTCGCCTTCGCAGCGACTTTGAATGGTTGCCTCACATTCATTTGTGCCCTTTTGGTACAAGATCGTTTGTACCTCGCGAGTCATCTCTTTCTCAAAGATCATCGCAGCCAGGAACACAAGATTATCGATCTGCAGATGCTCGCTTTTAAGCATCTTGCTTGCGGCCGAGCGCAGCATTTCCACATACACCGTACCTGCAAGCACGTTGCGCTCACCGATGATATGCTCGCGCACTTCACTGTGTGTCTGTTCGCTCATGGAAGTCGAATAGATATGCACCAGAGGTGAGGCCGTAATGCAAACATCAATCAGAGGCTCCTGCTGTGAACGGTAGACAGGATTTGCACGCTTTTTCGGCACCTGCCAGCAACGCTCCAACTGCATGGGATAGCCCTGCGTCGGCACGATTCTGACGGGCATATGCTCAAACAGCCGCCGCCAATCGACCTCTGCGCCCTGCATGTACGCCTCACAGAGTGCTTGCATGGCAGAAATATTCTTTCCATCGCCGATGGCTGCAATCAGCAGCTCCACATCATTCTTTTGCGGTAATTTTGCACTTTCTGTTTCGACACGCTCTGCCAAATTTTTTACATCCTCGATGCTCTCAACAACAATGGCAAACCGTTCTTCATAATCGCTCCGCGCCATCGCCGCCGTGAAGATCAGATCGGACAGCTTTTCCGGTGTTTTAAGCGCATCTTCCGTGAAGCGTCGCGCCACTTGGATCAATTCCGATTTTTTCTTCGCAGAAAGCGGAAGAATCAAAGGCAGTTGCGCCGTTTCAACACGTTCATCCGCATATTCCTGCAAAATCACATGGCAATTCGTTCCGCTCAAGCCGAATGAGCTGACACCGCAAATGCGCTGCCCTTCCGACTCCCACGGCGCAAGCGTATCGTTAATATACACAGGCGAATGAATAAAATCGATCTCCTTATTCGGACTGGTAAAATGAAGCTGCGGCGGCAGCTGCTTATGTTCAAGCGCAAGGACGCATTTGATCAGCCCGATAATGCCTGCCGCACAGTCCAAGTGTCCCAAATTCGTCTTGACCGAACCGATTGCGCAAAACTGCTTCTTGTCCGTAAACCTTGCAAACGCACGCTCAATGCCTGAAATTTCTACCGGATCACCCAGCTTTGTAGCCGTACCGTGCGCCTCAATATACGATACACGTTCCGGATCGATGCCGGCATTTTCCCACGCTTTGACGATGACCGCTTCCTGTGCGGCTGCGTTCGGCGCGGTAATACCAACGGAAGCGCCGTCTTGGTTGATCGCGCTTCCCTTGATCAGCGCGTAAATATGATCCTTATCCTCTATCGCCTTAGAAAGCGGCTTGAGCACGATCGCGCCAACGCCCTCACCGGGATTCGTTCCGTCAGAATTGATGTCAAAGGTTCTTGTTTGACCGTTTGCCGAGGTCACGGAGATCTCGCCCTGATCGTCAGTCTTCAGCGGCAGCAGCGTATATTTCACGCTGCCTGCAATTGCCATATCGCATTCACCGTTTCGAATGGAATTGCACGCCATATGTACCGCAACCAACGAAGACGAACAAGCCGTATCAATCATTACCGCAGGTCCCTTCAAGTCCAGATAATAGCTGATTCTGCCGGCGATAATAGAATTTACCTTTCCGGCAATGGCGCGATCACCGAACTCCGGATCAGACTCGGCAAGCAGCTCACTGTAGCTGTTGGGATTGGAGGTATAGCCCACAAAAACGCCTGTTTGAGAGTTGGCAAGCGTTTTTTTCGAAAGACCGGCATCCTCCAAAGCCCTGAATGCCGTGAGTAAAAACAGACGCTGCGCAGGATCGATCAGTGCCGCATCCTTCGGGGGGATATGGAAAAAGCTCGGGCTGAATTGATCGATCTGCTTGAGATAACTCTGCGCTATGTATTGTGTCTCATTCTTACCCAAATATCGGGCAAAGGCATCTGCATCCTCCGCACGCGCTTGCGGCATCTGCGCCGTCAGCTCCTCAGCGTTGCAAAGAGCCTGCCACAGCTCCTCGGCATTGTCCGCTTGGCCTGCCTTGACAGCAAGCCCGACAATGGCAATGTCGCCAACGGTATCGCTGTTTTCACCGATCAGGTCATCATCAATTTCAAATAGTTCTTCGAGCATATCGAAGTTAATATCTCGATCCATCAGGTATCACCTACCTTTCTGCAATCATGTAAATACATATCTGCGCCGTCAGGCGTTAAAAACATATTCCGTTTCCGTGTCCAGATACAATCTTTGCAAACGCTCCTCCTGCTCGGCAGCAGGAACCTTCTTTGCCTTAAAAATCTGCAAAAGAAGCTGTCTTGCCTGCTGCATCTCTTCTGTATTGGCGGCTCTTTCCTCGGCATCAACCGCTTCTTGCATCAGTTGCAGTCTGCGGTAGGGTTCAGCGATATTCGCCTCATATTCCTGTGCATCGGTGCACAGATTCTTCGTCGCTACCGCAAGACCCATGCAGCGGGAAACGAACGGAATCGCTTTCTCATTTTCAAGGAGCTTGATCAGCTCATTTGCATCATCGGATAGGTCATAAGACAGTGACTTCAAATTCGGGAAATTGTCATACATCAGATTTCGAAGCACCTTGCCGGGGCCGATGTCAACTGCCATGCGAATCTTCTGCTCCTTCAGATACTCCATCGACTCCTGCCAACGCACCGGCGAAACGAGCTGCTGCGCCATGCGCTCAGCGATTTCAGCCCGCACGTGCGGACGCGCCGTTACGTTAGACAGCACGATCCCCTTCGGAGCGCGGAAAGAAAACTGCTGCAAAACGGTCTTAAATTCCTCTAACGCAGGCTGCATCAGCGGCGAATGGAACGCTGCACTAACATTCAGACGCTTTACGGAAGCGCCCATGTCGGCAAGAGCTTTTTCCGCAGTGATGACCGCTTCCTTGTGACCGGAGATGACATTCTGCTTCAAGGAGTTGTAATTCGAAACACAAACGACATTTTCATTCGTGCTGATCTGCTCGCAAATGTCAATGATCTTCTGCTTCGGCACCTTACCGACCGCAGTCATTAAGCCCTGACTATTTGCCGAAGCATCGCGCATCAACTCGCCTCTCTTTTTGACCAAACGCACGGCATCGGCAAAATCGATCGCATCCGCGCAGGTCAATGCCGAAAACTCGCCCAAGCTGTGTCCTGCATAATAGTGCGGACGGAACCCCGTGGTTTCCTGCAGCACACGAAATGCAGCCACACTTGCCGTTAATATTGCAGGCTGGGAATTTTCGGTTTTTGTCAGCTCCTTCAGATCTGCCGAAAAGCAGAGCTTCTTTAGATCCTCAGAAATAGCTTCCGAAGCCTCTTCAAACGTTTTTCGGGCAATCTCATAGTTCTCGCAGAGCTTCTTTCCCATCCCCACATAGATACTTCCTTGCCCGGGAAACATCGCAACCTTCTTTTTCATACTCCTATGCACGTCGCAATGAGCAATGTGCCCTCCTTTCAAATCATTCAATTTCTTGGGCTGTAAAAGACCGGCGGCCTTTTACAGCTATAATTACACTTTCTCCGCTATCATTCGCAGTATGCCAACCAGCATTTTCAGCAGATTTTTGGCTGCTGCATCGCGGAGACTCTTGCTGTGGTTTTTCACCCTCAGCTCATTTTTCTCACGCACGATCCAAAGATCAAACAAGCTCTGTTCTCTGCCCGAAGCACTGTGCACCCCTGCAATCGCGCAAGTGACAGCTTTACTCTCGGGCTTACGGATCACAGCATCCGTCTGCCACGCCTCACCGCATACCATCTGCTGCGCTGCCTGATTCAAAGTCGTAATACCGCTCAGGTCGCACGAGATCGTTTCAAACCGCCCGTCAATCATTTGCCTGTATACAACACTTTTTTTCGTCTGCGCCAAACGCGCAAGTGCGTATAGCGTGCATGCAGCAAACTGTGCATCGCTGATTTTCTCGAGATTCTCAATGCGGTAGGTAAACTGCAGACGTTCGGACGCGCCGTAGCAATCATCCCTCAGCCGTATGCCGCTGAGGATCTGCCGTGCCTGCATCTGCAACTTGCTGCCGATAAACTCTGCCAGCTTTCGAATCGACGGATTTGCGAAAACATCGGCAATATTGAGCTGATTCGGGAATTTTTCACTCAGCTTTGCAAACATCATTGCAAGCGAGAGTGACGTGCCGCCGACTTCGAAGAAATTGTCTTCCACATCGATGCTCTCAAGCTGCAACGTCTGTTTCCAGATCTCCAAGATGGTTTGCTCCGTCTGCGTTGTCGGCTGTTTGACTTGCAATGCACCGATCGCGTGATGCGTTGCAACAGAGAGTCGTTTTTTGTCGATCTTTCCGTTTCTCGTCAGTTCGAATTGCGTGAGCTTGACCCAAACATCCGGCAGCATATAGCGCGGCAGATAAGCACTGATCATTTGTCGCATTTCATTGGCTTCGGGATCGCCGTCGCTGACATAGAACAAGGCAATACGCTCCGAGCCGGTACTCTTGTCCACGATTGCAGCGCACTCAGAAACATCGCATCGGGCACAAACGGCCGCCTCGATTTCGGAAAGCTCGATGCGGTTGCCGCGGACTTTGACCTGGTCAT
>CAYVLD010000041.1:0-14091 GCA_964452205.1 uncultured Oscillospiraceae bacterium | reverse complement strand
ATGCGGCGATGCCGCATGAACAAGTCGCAACAGCGACTTATTCAGTAGACATTATGATAAAAACTTTATCCGTTTATTCTTGGTCTATGATTAATTCAGACTTAGGGCGTATCTGAAAACCGGCGGAATGTCCAACAGCGAGGGATTTTTTCGTTGTACAAGTCATTTTTACGCAGGAATACTTTGTGTATTGCAAGGAAAAATGACGCAGTACGGCGGAAAAAGCGCCATTGTTTGGGCGTTTTGACGGTTTTCAGATACGCCCTAGTATAAAACCGGCACGAATGATCCTATCGTACCGGTTTTAAATGATCATTCAATTGATTGTCCGATTTCTGATTCATTGATGTTCGGATTTACATAGCGATCCTTCTTTGCTTTGTTTCTGTATCGGATTGCCTTTTGCGGGCATCTGTGGTAGCAGCCTAAACAAGCAACGCAACAATCTGCAAATACAATTTTTCCGTTGGCAAAATTGATATTCTCGCTCGGGCAAAGCTTCACACACTTTTTGCATTTAATGCAATCTTCCGTAACAGAAAATTCTTTTGCAATCAAGTGCCAATTTGCCTTATTTTGATAATATTTTTCGGACTTGGTCTTGCAAGCTTCAGGAATCTTCTCTTCCCTATTTTTAAGGGCGTCAATCACCTTTTGAATCGCCCTTGGTGCTTTATTTAGAATCGATCGCATATAGAATTTAGGTACAGAAAAGCTCAGCGTGTAATTCTCAGGCATTTTTACCGTCTGCACAGAGTAAATATTCAAGCCGCATTTCTTCGCGTATTCATAAGAAAAACGATCAGCACCGCTAAGCATGCCGCCGTAATTCAAAACAATGTCAACCCGAATTTCACGGTTTAGTTTCGGCAGGAAATCATAAACGTGCGTCGGCAACCCCCACGAATATACCGGCGAAACGATGATGATTCGATCAAATTCCAAGGTGTCACCATGGTATTTCGGAATATAACAAATCATACCGGATATTTCGTTTTTTATCTGTTTTGCGATGTATAAGCTATTTCCTGTCGATGAAAAATAGAAGATTCCTGTCATATTTCCTCCGAAATTTATCTCTTTAAATCAGCAATTTTTCTCAGACGCCTTATCGTACTCCCCTCTTTCAGAAAGCCTTCGGCATAGTCAAATTCATCATTTTTAGCACTTCCCTATCACAAACGGAATCGACACAACGGAAACCTTTAATCAACCGTTGGTTGGATCATACGGAAATACATCCATAAACCGAACCTTAAAACGATTGATCGCATAAAGACGGTCAATGCGCGTTTTTGTCTCCTCGTCCTCCATAATTCCCTCGCGGATATAGCGATCGAGTGCCTCATAGGTAAATCCGAGCTTCTCCTCATCCGTCTGACCGCACAGGCCGTCGATCGGCACTTTTTCAATCAGACATTCGGGAAGCCCCAGTTCCCTGCCGATTGCCTTGACCTCTCGCACGCAGAGCATAGACAATGGGCTAAAGTCGCCTGCACTGTCGCCGTAACGCGTAGAATAACCGACCCAATCTTCCGAAAGGTTGCAGGTATTCACAACTCTGCCGTTTTTGCTCTGGCCAACCGCATAGAGTGTTGCCATACGGATTCTGGGGGCAAGGTTGATGGTCGTATCTTTACTGACAGAGCCGAGTTTTTCGGTGATCTCCGATAAAATACCGTCGTAAGCGTTTTTAATATTAATAATGCAGTAATCAATGCCTAAATGCTTTACAAGCAGTAAAGACATATCAATATCCGCCTGCTCGCCGTTGGGCATTAAAACACCGTAAACGCGTTCCTTGCCCAAAGCCTCAACACACAGAGCTGCCGCAACAGAGCTGTCCTTGCCGCCGGAAATCCCGATGATCGCATTGCAGCCTTTTCCGTTCTTTTCAAACCAATCACGGATCCAGCTTACAATATCGTCTTTTACTTTCTTCGCATTAAAACGCATAAAAGATCCCTCCTTTTTTATTACTATACCACACTTCTTTCCATTTGGCTATTTACATTTGCGTAAAATCACGATAAAATAATAATAATCCTAAAAGAAGTAGGTGCTGATCTATGAAAAACAACGCAGTTCGCAGAATCGGAGTTATGACCAGCGGCGGCGATGCACCCGGTATGAACGCAGCAGTGCGCGCTGTCGTGCGTGCAGCAATCTTCCGCGGCATTGAGGTTGTCGGTATCCGCAGAGGCTATAACGGTCTGATTAACGGCGACATCGTCCGACTGGATGAAAAGAGTGTTGCACGCGTCATCAACCGCGGTGGTACGATCCTTTATACGGCACGAAGCGACGAATTTATGACGACCGCAGGTCAGGAAAAGGCGGTTAAAACCTGCAAATTGCTTGGCTTGGACGGTATCGTTACGATCGGCGGCGACGGAACGTTCAAAGGTGCTTTGGCACTGTCTAAGTATGGTATTTCCGTTGTCGGTATTCCTGCAACGATTGACAATGATATTGCCTGCACGAATTACTGTATCGGATTCGATACGGCGGCAAATACTGCCATTGAGTGCATTGACAAGCTGCGTGATACCATGCAGTCTCACGAGCGCTGTTCGGTTGTTGAAGTGATGGGACGACATGCAGGACATCTTGCGCTTCATGTCGGCTTGGCAGTCGGCGCGACAGCGGTTTTGGTGCCGGAGAGCAAGGTCAGCTTCGAGGAAGATGTAATTGAGAAAATCCGCAACGCTCGCTTGAACGGTTTTACGCACTACATGATCGTTGTAGCCGAAGGCGCGGCATCAGCTCTCGATGTTGCAAAGAAGATCAAGGATGAGATCTGCATTGAGCCGCGTGTTACGGTCTTAGGACATATTCAGCGAGGCGGTACGCCGACCGGCCGCGACCGCGTAATTGCGACCAGAATGGGTTATCATGCAGTTGATATTTTGGCACAAGGCGGCACAAACCGCATTGTTTGCCTCAGAAACTCCGTGATGTCCGATATTGACATTGACGAAGCCTTGGCTGAAACAAAGAGTATCGACACCGAAGAGATGACAGTCTTGGAGGCAATGACCGGCTTATAAAGAACGGGGCTGAAACCAGCCCCGTTTTTTCATTCTTCTATGAAGTTTTCGATATAAAAATCTGAGTGCTTGCTGATTTGCGCATTGACATATTCTAACCCAAGCTCTTCCGCCAAGGTTTGACGCTCGGAGAAAAGGTTCGTGCCGAGTCCCAGACGATCTCCCTCGATCTCGCAGCCGATGGCCGCCAGCGTTGTCGGGAACATATCCATCGGTGTAAAGACGCGGTTCTTCATGTTCTGAGCTTCAATCGGCGCGTTGATGATGCAGTTATAAACATGACGTTCATAATCCTCATCCACATTGCGCACAAAATACTGATTATCCATGCTCGGATGGTCGCCGCAGATGATAATTGTAGTATTATCATAGAAATCCTGCTGCTTGATCCACTCCACAAATGCGTATACCTGACGGCTGGAGCAGGAAATAACGTTTTCGTACTGCTCTTCGTGCTCGTTATCGCAATATTCGCAATAGTAGCCGTCAATATGATGTGTATCAGCCGTCAGCATTGTAAAGGCGAAGGGCTGCTCCATCTGAGAAAGCCGCGTAATTTCGGTCTTGGCATACTCAAACAGCTTCGCATCCTCGAAACCCCACCAAACCATATAATCCTCCGGCAGCGTACCGTCTGCCTTTGCATCCTCCAGATCATAGATCTGATCGGTGTTATGAAGATCGTAATACTCCTCTCTTGCGCCAAAGGTTGCATCGGAACCAACCATTAAGGATTGGTAATAGCCTTCTTCATGCAGAACATCCTGCAAATTCGTCGCGCCCGGAAGATAGCCGCCAAATTCACCGATCTTGATCTCGAACAGATCCATCGTCAGCGGCAAGCCGGAGGTCTGAGAAACCATTGCCGCCGAAGTCCATGTGGTATGTGTCACGCGCGGCCAACCGCCGACGCCGTTAGTGTGCGAGAAATTCACGTTTTCATCCGCAAGCTGATATAGCTCGGGAATCAAATTGCTCTCCAACGCGCCGCCCAATTCTTCGGACATAAAGGATGTTTCCATCGATTCAAGATAAATATAAATCAGATTGCGCTTTTCCTCAGGGAAAGAAATCTCGACCTCGTCCGGCGAAACATAGTGTTCTTCGTACAAAGATGTATCATCAAAATAATAATCCACAACAAATCCGGGGAAACGAACCATCACAGCAGCGCTGACAATCAGAGCTAAGCAAAGCACACCGAAGATAATGTTGGATACCAGGGGCTTGATGGGAAAGAGCTGCCATTTGTCCTTAATGGTAATACGGAACTTTTTGCCTCGGTAGAAAAAGAGAGGATACAGAACAAGCGTGCAAATTCCGGCAGGCAATAGCGCATTCAGCTTCCAACTGATGGAAATATTGTTGGAGCAGCCGGTCCACGGGGTCATGAAGGTCGATATGATCGACATAAAGCCCGTATCGCCGTAGCGGTCGGTATACCAGTTTGCTAAAAAGATCGCCAAAAACGAAATAAACAATATTACACACAATAAAATGTGTTTCATGATCTTCCAAAACTTTTTCATTGCGGGTCTCCTTAGGGGATAAATCATTGCGATATATTATACTCCCGTTGTGAGACGATGTCAATCAGGATAATTATGAACTTTCCGCAAACAATTTTCTATTTTGAAAAAGTTCTACATTTGTTCATAGTTTCGTAAAAATCATCTTATATACTGCAAATGTAAGGACGAGGTACTTGCCACACTTCAACTTACAAGTGTCTTTTTATTTATCTCTCTTTTTATTTTCCCTCTCTCTTTTCTGTCTGCCTGCCCATCCCCCTCGGGCAGGCAGACACCCTTTTTCATGAGAAATGGGCTGTAAAAAAACTCCGATTTATGTCATCCTGAGCAATACCCGCAAGGGGCACGCCGCATCCGTAGCGCTCGTTCCTCGCTGACGGCTGCGCAGGCGAAGGATCTTTAAAAGTTCCGAAATACTGCTATTTCCCGAACTTCACAAAAGATTCTTCGTTCCCTCAGAACGACATAGGAAAGAGTTTTTTTACAGCCCCTTCTGTATTATCGCTCGTAGTCAAATTCGAAGTCGTAAATGCTGACCGTATCGCCGTCTTCAATACCCATTGCTTCCAGCTTTTCAAATAAGCCGCTCTTGCGAAGCTGTCGGTCAAAGTACATTCGCGACTCGTAATCACCGAAATTGATGTCATTTACGAGCTGTTGCAGCCATTTGCCCGAAATAACCCAAGTATCGTCAAACTGTTCAATGGTGAGGTCATCAGCTTCCCCGGCCTCAGCAAGCGGCTTGACATATTCCGGCTCATAAACGATAACAGGAGGCAAATCCTTCAGCTTGCTCGCAACAACTCGCATAAGCTGTTTTGTGCCCTGTGTCGTAGCCGCGGAAATTTCATAAAATTCATAACCGCGCTTTGTGACATAAGCACGCAAGCGCTCTAAATTATCGCTGCCCTCGGGAATCAAATCGCACTTATTTGCAGCAACGATCATCGGGCGTTTTGCAAGGTCTTCGGAATAATTGCGCAACTCTTCGTTGATTTTTTCAAAATCTTCGATCGGATCGCGGTCTTCGCTTCCTGCAACGTCAACGATATGAACCATCAGACGACAGCGGTCGATATGGCGCAGGAAGTCATGTCCCAATCCGGCACCTTCCGCAGCGCCTTCAATAATGCCCGGAATGTCTGCCATGACAAAGGAAACTCCCTCATCAACATAGATCACGCCCAAATTGGGGTACAAGGTGGTAAAATGATAGTTTGCAATTTTCGGGCGGGCATTGGATGTCACAGAAAGCAGCGTGGATTTGCCGACATTCGGGAAGCCAACCAAGCCGACATCCGCCAACAGCTTTAATTCCAAAATGACTTCATGTTCCTCACCGGGCAAGCCGGATTTGGCAAACCGCGGCACTTGACGTGTGGGCGTAGCAAAATGCTTGTTGCCCCAGCCGCCTCTGCCGCCCTTGCAGAGGATATAATCGTCCGAATCAGACATATCCTTGATCACTTCATTGGTGGCAGCATCGCGAATGACCGTTCCGCGCGGAATCTGAATCACAAGATCTTCTCCGCGTTTTCCCGAGCAGCGGCCGCCCTGTCCGTCTTGCCCGGGCGAGGCGGTATATTTTCTTTTATAGCGAAAATCCATCAGCGTGGACATGTTATCATTGACACGCAGGACAATATTGCCGCCTCTGCCGCCGTCACCGCCGTCAGGACCGCCTGCAGCAACATATTTTTCACGATGGAAGGCAACCGCACCGTTACCGCCGTTGCCCGCTTTGACATAAATTTTAACTTTATCTACAAACATTATGCTCACTCCTTCGTATAGAGTTCGTCTTCACGCCATTTTAGTGGATTTTCATCAATATATTTCCAACATGCCAAATAATCCGCTTCATTGCGTACCACGTGGTCATAAAATGATTTCTGCCATATCGCTCTTCCGAGTTTCTTGGTAACAGCCCCTTTGAATTGCTGCATCACCCGTGACACCGTAGGGGCGACCTGCGGTCGCCCATCTTCAACAGATTGAATCGTTAAAAGCAGATGGATATGATTCGGCATAATACAAAACTTATCAATGTGGACTACCTGATAGGTATTGTTCAGATTAGTCAGTTCTTGTTGCACTACCCGACCAACATTCGATAACGGAAGATTTTCATGCGGGCGACCGAAGGTCGCCCCTACGCACCGGAAGAGGTTTTTCCTGTTCTGTGTGCATATTGTCAAGAAATAAGTCCCGGCTTGGGAATAGTCATATTCCTGCAAGCGGTTTTGCTTTCTTTGTTTTTGTACGTTCATTTCTTATTCCAGATGCAGTTTATAGTAAGCGGCATCAAAGGTTTCGCTGCCGTCAAAGCGGCTTATGATCAATCGATCTGTCTCTATATATCTTTCCATACGATCACCACTTTATTAAAAAATCCCGAACATGGGCATGTTCGGGATTCCTTATTGCATTACTGCTTTGCGTAAACGGAGCACTGCTTGCGATCCTTGCCCTTGCGCTCGAACTTGACGGTGCCGTCAATCAGAGCGAAGAGGGTATCATCGGTTCCGATACCGACGTTGTTACCCGGATGGATATGAGTGCCTCTCTGGCGAACCAGAATATTGCCAGCCAGAACAAACTGACCGTCTGCGCGCTTTACGCCCAATCTCTTGGACTCGGAATCACGACCGTTCTTGGTAGAACCGCCGCCCTTCTTATGAGCGAAGAACTGAAAACCGATTTTCAGCATTTGTTACACCTCCATAACTTCGATATAATCAGGATACTCATCCCGCAATGACAGCATGGTCAGCATAAAGCCGGTCAAAACTGCCTGTACTGCGTCCTCATCATCGCAAACTGCGGGAAGCGTGAGGGTGATTCGGGGCTCGGCCTCATTGACCTTTGTGTTGGCATGGTTGCCAAGCACGTCATTGATCGTGCATTCGGCAAACTGCACCGCAGAAGAGATCGAAGCGCATATAATGTCACTTCCCTCTTCGGCATATCCACTATGTCCCGATACGGCAAAACCACTGATTCTGCCGTTTTGATTGAAAATTTCTACCTTAGTCATTACACAGAGATCTTTTCAATCTGCACCTTGGTATAGGGCTGTCTGTGGCCGCGGATGGACTTGGAGTCCTTCTTCGGGCGGTACTTGAAAACGGTGATCTTCTTAGACTTGCCGTTCTTCAGAACCTTAGCTTCGACGGAAGCGCCTGCCACGACGGGAGCGCCGAACTTAGAGTTCTCGCCGTCTACGACTGCCAGCACCTGATCGAAGGTTACGGTTGCGTCAGCTTCAACGCCGAGCTTCTCGACAAAAATGATGTCGCCCTCCTTGACGCTGTACTGCTTGCCACCGGTAACGATAACTGCCTGCATTATTGGTTGCACCTACCTTTTTTGTAGTCTCGCTCTCAAGGTGTGAGCCACGCTCAACTTAAACCTCTTCGATGCGGCGCATAAATTATAACACCTGTTTTCAAAAATGTCAAATACTATTTGACTATTTTTTTAATTTTTATTATAATATTTTCAGAAAATTTCTTGAATTACGGTGATTACATGAAAAAAACAGGAATCGCTTCGCTGCTGCTGTGTATTTTTTTGTCCGGATGTGCTGAAAAAACAGCAATTGAGCGCGATATTTTTGCGATGGATACGCTTATGAACATTCGCATCTGGGGCGAGGAAGAAACATTGACCTCCGTTTGTAATATGATTTACGAGCTTGATTCATTGTTGGATGCAGAGGATGTAAGCAGCGACATCTACAAGCTAAACAGCGAGGGTTATTTCGTTGTGCAAGACGATACGATGAACATCTTGTCCGAGGCGGTCAGATACAGCGAAGAAACCGATGGCGCATTTGATCCGACCATTTATCCCCTTGTCCGCATGTGGAAAAATGCGTCGATGCCCGATGCCGATGAATTGCGTTCGCTTCTTCCCTATGTCGGCACCGAGCATATTACAATTGACGGAAATACAGTTTCTCTTGCAAATCATGCAGCGCTTGACTTAGGCGCGATCGGAAAAGGCTACGCGGCGCAGCGGTGCATTGAATATCTTCAAGATTGCAATGTCGAAAGTGCCATCTTATCTCTCGGCGGAAATGTACAAACTCTTGGTTCAAAGCCCGATGGCAGTAAATGGGCCGTCGGTATCGCTGACCCGAGTATGCCGACCGATTCCGTTGCGGTTGTGCGGTTCGAGGGTTCATTGGCACTTGTGACGTCCGGCTCCTATCAGCGTTATTATGAATTTGACGGCAGAAAATATCACCATATTTTAGACCCCGAAACAGGCTGCCCTGCAGAAAACGAGCTGGCTTCTGTCACGATTTTGGCGCAAGACGGAACGATGGCGGACGCCTATTCAACGGCGCTGTTTGTCATGGGATTAGAGGACGCAAGCGATTTTTGGCGGAATCGGAATGATTTTGAAGCGGTTTTCGTTCTGAATGACGGAACGATCTATGTGACAGAAGGTGCCGCTCCCCTTTTGAGCGAATGCGAATTTACGGTGATTGAACGATGAAAACAAGAACTTGGATTTTACTATTCTGCGCCGTTGCATTGATATGTGTTGCGCTCAGTCTGCTATTCTTCCTCGGCGGCGAAGAAAAAAACACCGCACTTGTGTATTCCGACGGCGAGCTGATACAGACCATCGAATTGACACAAGATGCGGAATATCGTATTGATTTTGGGGAAGAATGGAACATTTTGACGGTCAAAAACGGAAAAATCTCCGTTTCCTCCGCCTCCTGCTCTACGCAGGACTGCGTTCACTTCGGCGAGAGCAATCACGGTGCGCCGATTGTGTGCCTTCCAAACCGACTTGTGATCGAGTTTGCGCAGAAAGATTCGCTTGACGCAGTTCTTCGCTGATTAAAAATGCTTGATATTGGCGGAAATATCGCTCAATGCAGCAGCCGCTTCGGTCGAATAATCGGGAATTTTTGCAAGATCTCCGATGGAGATCATCCCGACAAGCCTTCCGTTTTGTTCGACCGGTAATCGCCGAACCTGCCTGTCCGCCATCAGCCTTGTCGCCGTTTCGACGCTCTCCTCCGCACCGACGGAAATCACCTTGCGCGTCATAATTTCTGACACCTTTGTGCTGTTGGCATCGTCCTCAGAAGCAACACATCGCAAAACAATGTCGCGGTCTGTTACCATGCCGCGCAGCTTACCGTCCTTGCCGCACACAGGCAGTGCACCGATGTTGTAGCGCGAAAGAAGCCTTGCTGCCACAGTAAGATTTTCATCCTGCGATACCGTGATGACCTTATCTGACATAATATCCTTGACGTTCATATGACCCTCCTAAAAATTTCGCCTCTCCCGACGCAAGCCGGAAGAGGCGTTTGTCATATCCATTATTGGATAAAAACAAATGATTTATACAAATCGTTATCTTTTTAAAAGCTATCGTCTATAACGATCGGTGCAGTTCCGATCTTGTCCCACGAAAAAAACTTCAACAATTGGCTCGGGTTGATCGGTGCATCGTCATGGGTCAAATTGGCACGGTATGCGAGCTTGCCGATTACTTCCTCAGGAGAAAAACGCTGTTTTAAGTTTGAAATATCAAGATCTTTTTCGCGTTTTGAGAGCCTTCTGCCATCCGGCGCTACCAATAGCGGCACATGGTAAAACTTCGGCACAGGCAAGCCAAGGCGCTGATAAAGCCAAATTTGAATCGGTGTTGAAGAGAGCAGATCACACCCGCGCACAACCTCTGTCACGCCGCCCAGCGCATCATCGCAGACAACGGCAAGCTGATAGGTATACACGCCATCTGTGCGCCTGACAATAAAATCACCCCATTCATGGGCAACATTTTGCTCCACATCGCCAAAAACGCCGTCTGTAAAGGAAATCGTACAATCATCGACCGCTGCACGCCATGAGGGTACTTTTTTAGTCTGTGTCTGCGGCGGTAAATTTCGGCAGGTGCCCGGGTAAATGATTCGACCGTCTGATGTATGCGGCGCGCTTGCGCTATGTAGTTCGCCGCGTGAGCAGTAGCAGGGATAGGTGTCAAGCTTCTGAAAATGCTGCGCATACACCTCATTTCTTTTGCTCTGCAGCGGCATTTCCTCATCCCAATCGAGCCCAAGCCATCGCAGATCCTCATAAAGTGCGCGGATAAATTCCGTTTTACTGCGTTCGGGATCCAAGTCCTCGATGCGCAAAAGCATTTTCCCCTTTTGACTCCGAACCGACAGCCATGCAAGCAGCGCCGTAAAAATGTTTCCAAGATGTATTCTTCCCGATGGACTCGGTGCAAATCGTCCGATCATGGCTTCACCACATTTCTGAGCGGTTTGTTCTCCAGATAGTTTTTCAAATTTTCTGTACAAATGCTCCAGATGCGCTCCTCGGTTTCTTTCAAATGCCCGATGCTCACACCTGCAACATGCGGCGTAATAATTACGCGATCCATCTTCCACAAGGGATGCGACTCGGGCAAAGGCTCGGGCGCAACCACGTCCAAGCCGACACCAAAGAATTTTCCCTCTTGCAAGAGGCTGGTTAATGCTTTTGTATCGATCAAGCTGCCACGCCCGACGTTGATAAGCACAGCATCATTCTTCATAAGGCGCAAATGGTATTCGTTCAAATAATCCTTCGTCTCCTCGCTGTGCGGCAATGCACCGATGACAAAATCCGCTTCGGGCAGAAAAGCTGCTGCGTTTTCCAAATTTGTGCGGACGGCAAAGCCCTCTCTTTTTCTGCGCAGATCGCGGCAAACACCGACGGTAAATACGCCAAGCGCCTGCAGACGTTTTGCAATTGCAGTGCCGATGTCACCTGCACCAAAGATCAAGGCAGTCGTACCACTCACCTGCTTTTCGCACCCCTGATCCTGCCAGTCATTTTTGCGCACATAAGCAGGTAAACGGCGGCAGCAAGCAAACAGCAGCGCAAGCGCATGCTCCGCAATCGTCTCTCCAAAGGCGCCTGACGCGGTCGTTAAGATCACATTTTCGGGAAAACGCTTCAGGTATCGGTCGGCACCTGCCCAAGTCATTTGCACCCACTTTAAATTTTTCGCCTCGGCAAGCTCTTCGTGGGTCGGTTCTCCGATGATGATCTCAGCTTCTTCAATTTTATTTGTTTGCTGTAAATTTTTAGCTATCTCTAAAAATTCGGCACTCGGTGTGCCGCTCGTGATCATATAGTTCATTTCTTTCTCCTTAATCGGCTGTGTTAAGATCACCGAACGTAATATCTTCCTCATAAGGGTTAAAATATTGATTGATGAAATCGAGATACTCTTCATCAGAATCAATGCAGACATACTCGCCGCTCAAATAGTAAGGAATCGTTGTCATCGTCATATCGTCTGTGCCGCAGATGAGCGCAGACCACGCAAACCACAGCAGATTCCGATTGCTCAGGTCTGTCCGGCTGTATTTTTCCAGAATGTCAAGTGCATCAAAAGCCTTCGCTATATTTCCGAGAGACATCCACTGATCCATCGCGGCCATAACAAAATCGCGCTGCACATTGATGCGTTCCAAATCAGCCATGGCGTAACCGCTGCGGAAGCGAACAAGTCCCATCGCTTCCTCGCCGTTAAGCGTCTGAACGCCGGGCTCAAGATCAATATAAAGGTCTTGCGAGGGGTCTGCATACTGCATCCGACACGGAACATTAAATTCTACGCCGCCAAACAGATCCACAAGCTCAATCAGGCAATCCAAATCCAGAAGGATATATCCGTCCGGCTTAAAACCGACACACCGGCGCACATAATCCATCAGCCAGTACATGCCCTCGTCCCCTGCACCGTTTGCATGGTAGGCAAGGTTGATTTTTTGAGGATAATAAGAGGAATTGACCTTCGTATCTCGCGGAATGCTCATGAGATTGATCGTTCCCTCGTCGCGATCGGCGCAAAGAAGCATCAGCGTATCTGTTCGCAAACCGGATTCGTCCAGCCCTGCGATCAAAACGGTTGACACATTTTCTCGGTGTCCCTCCGCATCGTTCGGACAAGCGCTGTAAAAATATGTGAAACCTACGAAAAGCAGGGGTACGATGATAATCATCAACAAAATAAAAACGAACCATTTTTTTAAACGATGCTTTTTCTTTTTTTGCGGTACAATATCTTGTGGTTCTTCGTCAAACACAAGATATTGTGGTTCGTACTCTGTGCCTTCATACAGCTTGTCTGCAAAACCGCGTTCATAAGGATCTTCATTTGCACTCGTTTCTCTGCGTTCAAATTTTCCCATAAATACACCACCCGTTGCTTATTTTACTATATTTTTTATTTATTGTAAATACACAGCGTGGCTGCGCCGCGTAAAACTTATAATATTTTTAAAAAAAAGCGAAGAAAGCGGTTGACAATATCGGCTTTCTGTGTTATCTTGTAGACACAACATATTGTGTTTACATAATAACGATCGCACAAGATGTTCAAATTCAACACTTTGGAGGGCAGAAATGCGCATCGGAGGCCTGCAAAAACTGACATTATTGGACTTTCCGCAGAAAGTTGCCTGCACCGTATTTCTGCAGGGGTGTAATTTCCGCTGTCCCTTCTGTCATAACACGCCGCTTTTAGTCGGCACACAGGAAATACCGGAGGCTGAGCTGCTTTCTTTTCTGAAAAAACGTCAGGGCATGCTCGACGGTGTCGCGATCACCGGCGGCGAACCTTTGATCAATGCCGATATTGCAGAACTCCTGCGCAAGATAAAGCTGCTCGGCTATGCGATCAAGCTCGATACCAACGGCAGCTTTCCCGACCGCCTGAAATCGCTGATCGAGGAAGGTTTGGTTGACTTTGTTGCGATGGACATCAAGAACAGCCGCGCAAAATACGAAGGCACGAGCGGCAAAACGGGTATCTTGCCCGCGGTGGAAGAAAGTGTCCGCATTTTGTTGGACGGAAAAATCCCCTATGAGTTCCGCACAACTGTTGTTGACGAGCTGCACGAGCCTAAGGATTTTCACGACATCGGTCAATGGATCCGCGGCGCAGAGGCGTACTTCCTGCAAGGCTTTGTGGATTCGGGAAACATCCTTGAAGGCGGAATGCACGCAGCAAGCAAGGATAAAATTGCAAACTGTCTGGCAATCGCCAGTCAATATATATCAAACACTCAAATCCGTGGTTTATAATATTTGAAAAGGAGAATCATTATGTTTCAGGTCATTAAGCGCAATGACAAAACCGTAGATTTCGACATCACCAAGATCGCCGAGGCGATCCGCAAGGCATTTATCGCAAAGGAGAAGGAGTTTAACGACTCCATTATCGATTTCCTCGCGCTGAAGGTCACCGCTGATTTTGAGCCGAAGATCAAAAACGGCACGATCGCAGTCGAGGATATTCAGGACAGCGTCGAGAGCGTTCTGATTCGCGGCGGCTATGACGATGTTGCCAAGGCATACATTCTCTATCGTCGTCAGCGCGAGAAGCTGCGTAACATGAAGTCCACCATTTTGGACTACAAGGAGCTTGTTGACAGCTACGTTAAGATTCAGGACTGGCGCGTGAAGGAAAATTCCACC
>CAYVLD010000040.1:0-14162 GCA_964452205.1 uncultured Oscillospiraceae bacterium | reverse complement strand
GGCCTTGGAAGCCTTGGCTTGCAAGGGCTTGTGCGTTGTTCAGTACACATTAATTTACAAAAAAGCGCATCAGTGTATGAATGACACTGATGCGTTTTTTATTATGGTACCGATGATAATTATTGTGCAAAGAATGGCACCCCACAGGCAAAACAAATCTTTCGGTCTGCCCTTTGTTTGGTTCCGCATTTAGGGCAATAAATACAAGACGAATCATGTACGTCCGGAACAGCTCTTACCGGCTGCACCGTTTTTTGCTGAACGGATGCAGAAGCTTGATAAACCGCAGGGTTGCTCCGCGTCCCTTTATCTTGGTTTGCCAAGGCTCTTTTATTTTCTCTTTCTAACAATGTAACCAGTCGATCCGTGTTATCAACCAACTGACCAAAAGCATAGGATTGCAATGCAGAAAGCCAAGAGATGAATGATCCGGCAATCATAATAATGATACCTGGCAGTAATAGATCCTGCCCCAAAGAACATATCAAAATTCCTAATATGATGCTCAGGACAATTCCACCCCAAGCAACCATTTTTGTTAATGCTTTTATCTTTCTACCGACATTATCAAACATTTTTTCCTCCTTTTCTGACTAGGGCGTATGTATCACGATATAGATTCCTAAATCTACCACACTACAGAAGGATCAAAAAACACACAACTGCCATCCTCTTATCTATCGTATTTTGCAATGATATCGTTGGTACGAGTTCGATCGGGTTCGTATTTGTTGCAAGGTTTTTCGTCTGCTTTCACACTGTAACCGCTGCGAGAGCACTTAAATGAAGTGCTGTAGCACCAGGTGTACGCGGTTCCCAATTCGCAGTACTTGCACGATCCGCACAGACCGTAGTAGTTTTTCTTTGCCATAATGAACTTCTCCTTTTTACTGATTAAAATTATAATCTCCCGGTTTCGGGACATTTTTATTGATTGCAATGCGAATGTTTGGGTACTCGACTGTGGCAATTTTCCGAACATGGTCAAATATTGCGAGTGCGTCTTTTACTTGATACTTACGTTCGCCATGAGAGTACGCCTGAATCGGAAACTCAACAGAATCATTAAAGAGACCATAGTCTTTATCAAATACGTCGCTGTAAATACATGGAGCAGGTTTTCCGCTGAAGAGGACATTCCTCATTTCTGCGGATACTTCTTTTTTCTTTTGATCATAATAGCGCATCTTTTCTATTTTTTCATCGACGCTGAGATGATATTGCCTCTGTGCATCCTCGTAGCATTGCTCATAGTATTCATACAGACTTCTCTTCGTTCGGCAGATTGCGTCAAAATTCTCATCGTCAATTGTTACAGCACCGCCAATCAGCGTCCAATAGTGCTTCTCACTACGATAGGAAATTTCTGTAATTTTGAGCTTTAATGTAATATTCCTGAACCCAGATTGCGAAAAAGCGGCAACCAGTTGAAGTAACTCCTTTGCCGTTTTAGATTCCGCTGCATCTCGCTTTCGAATCATGTGGTTGACGATTGCGAGTAGAACGATAACAGTAATAATGAAAATAGAAAATCCTGGAGCTGCGGTAAAAACGCAATATGCGAAGAGTAATCCCGGAAGAATCCAGACGATATATTCCATAAGCGTATTCTCCTTTTTAGTCGTCTTCCCGATAGTTGCCGATGGCATAACCAATACCGGTTAACGCTGCACAGACCCATGTGTGGACTTCATATTTATCTTCCGTGGACCTATCGGCAAAAATCATAAGGATGATCGTCGCAGCCACAGCACAGATAATCGCTGCCAGAATACCACGAAGCACGCTTTGCGCGTAGTCTAAAAAGCAGAACGGCAACGGTAATCTTTTTTAATATCGAAAATGCTCGCAACGAGGAAAAAAACTCCTACTGCAATGATCAGCAACGATAAACACCCCCCCTGTACGCCCATTATATAACAATTCGTTATATATGTCAATATAACAAATCGTTTTATTTATACTATCTTGTGACCAAACTATTTCGGAGGGCGCAGGATGTATCGAAGAATCAGAGATTTACGGGAAGATCGCGATCTATTGCAAAAAGATTTAGCTGAATATTTGAAATGCACGCAGGTGTGCTATTCAAACTATGAAAACGGCAAGCGTGACATCCCTACCGACGTTTTGATTCGCCTTGCGCAGTTTTATCGTACCAGCACAGATTATCTTCTCGGTCTGACCGATCAGGCAAAGCCGTATCCATAAAAACAGCCCTCGTTCACAAACGAGAGCTGTTTTTTATGGCAATCTTTAGCTAAATCGAAATTTGTTTTCCGGCTGTATTAACCCCACATCGCTGACAGCGCCGGGATGACCTGCTTCTTTCTCGACATGACCTTCGGCAAGAAGACCACGTTATGCTTCGCATCGGGCGAAAATGCCTGACGAATGGTTTCTTCATCGCCCAAATAGATGAGCTGCGTACCTTCGAGCAAAACGTCCGTGAGCATCAGGAGCATAATATCATACTCGCGAGCCTTCATTGTCTTTTCCATCTCAGCAAGGAATTCGTCCTTGCGCTCCAGAATATGCGCAGAATTAACGCAGGTGATCTGACCGACGCCGAGCGTATTTCCGGCAATATGGAAATCCTTAAAGTCCGCAAAGAGCATCTCGTGTGCAGACTTATCATCCGACCACGATGCGGAGAATATCTGCTGTCCAAGCTCGTCCAAGGACACATTGGCAATACGTGCCATACGCTCTGCCATATTGCGGTCACGCTGGGTACAGGTGGGCGACTTGAACATGACCGTATCGGACACGATCGCCGCTGCCATAATTCCTGCCAGCTTCTCCGACGGCATCAAGCCCTTCTCCTGATACATGCCTGCAATGATAGTGGTCGTACTGCCGACAGGCTCGTTGCGGAAATAGATGGGGTTACCCGTCTGAATATCCGCCAAACGGTGATGATCGATGATCTCCAAAATTTCCGCCTGCTCCAAGCCGGGAACCGATTGCGCAGCCTCGTTATGATCCACCAAAACGACCTGCTTTCTTCTCGGACGGATCAAATGATAACGCGAAAGCGTTCCGACCACGCGTTCATTTTCATCCAAGATCGGATAGCAGCGGTAGCGGCTTTGCAGCATGCCCTCCCGAACATCGTCCACATAGTCATCCAAATGGAAGCACTCAATGCCCTCCGTTCTGCAAATGCGGCTGACCGGAATCGATTGATAGATCATACGCACCGCACGGTAAGCATCAAAGGGCGTGGAAATAATGCAGGTATCTGTTTCGATGTGGCGCAGCTCCTCCTCCAGCTCGGCTTGGCAGATGATCACACATTTTACGCCGATATCCAACGCACGGCGCACCATCTGCGGCTGGTGACCGCAGACCACAATACTATCCTTGCCTGAAAACAGCAGATTCTCACACGTCTGCGGTAAAGCGATGCAGACCTCGCCTGTAATGGTATCGACCATATTGCCGGCATCATTCATGATCCTGCCCTCTAAAACGCTGAGCAGATTAAAAACCGGAATTTTCTCAATGTACGGCCGCTCAATCGAGCGCATATCGCACGAGGCAATATCACCGGAGGAGAGCAGGCCGTAAAGCGTACCATCCTCGTTGGTGACCGGGATCGCCGCGATCGAACGGTCGGAAGTCAAAATTGACCACGCACGGCTGACCGAAACCGCCGATGACAAGATGGGCGGCGTGTCAAATGCCAGATCTCTGACCTGTGTGCGCACAGTTTTGATCCACTGGGGCGCAGCAAATCCAAAGCGATCCAAAACCATCTGCGTTTCATCGCTGACATGTCCCAAACGGCATGCCTCATAGCTGCGATCGCCCAAAGCATTCCGAAGAGCTGCATACGCCATCGCCGAAACGATAGAGTCGGTATCGGGATTACGGTGACCCGTAACAAAAATCTTTTCCATAGAGTGCCTCCTAATCATTCTCTTATCATCGTACCCATTTTTTGTTTCGTTGTCAATATTTTTTCACAAAAATAGCATAGAAAATGGTAAAAAAGATTGCTTATTCCTATGGATTCTGTTATAATCGACATAGAAATACAAAAAAACATTCAACAGAAAAGGAAAGTTATTATGAAAAAACCAACACTTGTTGTGATGGCAGCCGGTATGGGCAGCCGTTTTGGCGGTCTGAAGCAAATGACTCCTGTCGATGCACAGGGCAACAGCATTATTCACTATTCCATCTATGATGCCTGTCAGGTCGGCTTCGGCAAGGTCGTTTTCATCATCAAGGAAGCCATTGCCGAAGATTTTAAGAAAATGATGGCAGGAATCGAGAAGTACATCGAGGTTGCTTACGTTTATCAGGAGGTCAGCAAGCTGCCCGAGGGCTACAGCGTACCCGAAGGCCGCGAGAAGCCGTGGGGAACAGGCCACGCCGTGCTGTGCGCAAAGGATGAGATCGACGGACCGTTTGCCGTCATCAACGCCGATGATTTCTACGGCCGCCAGACGTATCAGGTGCTCGCTGATTTCTTAATGAGCGAACCGAAGGAAAGTGAATTTTCCATGGTTGGCTTCCGTCTGCGCAATGCAATGACCGAAAACGGTCATGTCGCACGCGGTGTCTGCGAAGCGAAGGACGGCTATCTGACCACCGTGACCGAGCGCACACATATCGAAAAGCGCGGAGATGACGCCGCCTATACCGAAGACGGCAAGATTTTTATTCCCATTTCCGGCGACAGCGTTGTTTCCATGAACTTCTGGGGTTACAGTCCCCTGCTTTTGCAGGAGCTTGAGGCTCGGTTCCCCAAATTCTTAGATGCCAATGTGCCCGTCAATCCGCTCAAGTGTGAATATTTTCTTCCGACGGTCACCAACGCCATGATCCGCGAGGGCATGGCGAAGGTTCGCCTGTTACATACCGACGAAACTTGGTACGGCGTAACCTACCGCGAGGATTTGGATTCCGTGCGCGCCGCCATTGCCAAGATGCATGACGAGGGCAAATATCCCGAAAGGCTGTTTTAATACGATTTTAATTTCTGTTTAGGGGGTGGCTTCCATGATCGAAAATCTGAATCGACAGACCTTTGGCGCATATGGCACCATCCTCCGCGACTGTCTGCCTCACAGGGGCTTCCCGCAGGGCGACGATTGGTTGGAGACTGTTCGTTATTTTTCCGCAAGCGAGTTATTCTTTTATCGCTGCGATACTCCCGTCCATCTGGATTTCGAGTACGGTATGACAGTTCTTGCCGTTCGTCTGGAAGGCAAGACGACCTGCTTCTATCTGGACAAACCGATTTGTCTCAATGCAAATACCGATTTTTCCATCGTTCCGTATCAGGATGAATGTTCCGTGCGTCTGTCAGTACCTAAAAAAGCGGCGCTGACACCGCTCGACCGTTTGGAATCGATCGAGGATTTGAAAATTCACGACCGTTTTCTTTTGGGCAGCATTTATACACTGTTTTACCACGAAGAAGAAAGCGGCTTTCTGTTCAAGGGCGAAAAGCATTCGACCTATGAATTGACTTATGTCGATCGCGGTCAACTGCACTGTGTTGTGGACGGCAACGGCTATCTTCTCAAGCAGGGACAGCTAATGATCTTCGCTCCGAACCAATGGCATATGCAGTACACGGATCTGGATATGTCGGCTCGTTTTCTGACCATTTCCTTCGACTTAAACTGCGCGCAGGACATGCCTTTTTCTGACCGTGTGTTTGATCTGTCGTCAACGGAGGCTTCGTTTTTAAAGCAGTTGCTGCACGAGATCGAGGTTGAGGATGTTTTGAGCAACGACTTCATTCGCTGCTATTTAAAAATGCTGCTGCTTACCGTGCTGCGTGATATAAATGTGCGAAAAAAGCGGCTGAAAACACCCGTTGCCATCCGCAATGAGAATACCATCGTCAGCCGCACATTGCAGTATATTGCAGACCATGTTTACGATAAGCTCTCTGTAGAGATCGTAGCAAGCGGCACAGGCGTAAGTGCATCCCATCTGACGGCGCTCTTCCACCGCCAGATGAATATTTCTCCGGGCGAATACATTCGGCGCGTAAAGCTGGAGGAGAGCAAAATGCTCATCCGCGAAGGCAAGATGAATTTCTCGCAAATTGCCGCCGCGCTCAATTATTCAACCATTCACCATTTTTCCCGACAATTTAAGGACAATTTCGGCATTTCTCCTACGGAATATGCCAAATCGATCCATGCAGAATAACAAAGGGGCTGTAAAAAACTCCGATTTATGTCATCCTGAGCGAATACCCACAAGGGGCACACCGCATCCGCAGCGCTCGTTCCTCGCTGACGGCTGCGCAGGCGAAGGATCTTTAAAAGTTCCGAAATATTGCTATTTCCCGGATTTTACAAAAGATTCTTCGGTCACTTCGTTCCCTCGCAATGACATAGAAAGAGTTTTTTACAACCCCTTATTCTATGTGGATGCTGCCTGCATTTTTTCCAAATCCTCCTGCGGAAGAAGCTCCAAGCGCGTATCTCGAATGCGATAAATTCGGTCGCACAGCGAAAGGACGCTGGGACGGTGCGTGGAAATGATGCAGGTTTTGTTCTGCAGATTTGCGATATTTCGAAGCACCAATTGCTCCGTTTCCAGATCCAGCGCAGAGGTTACCTCATCCAGCAGCAAGATGGGCGCATCGGCCAGAACAGCTCTTGCGATCGCAAGGCGCTGATTCTGTCCCAAGGAGAGGGTGCTTCCGCGCTCGCGCATCGTGCAATGGATGCCATTCGGCAAGGCTCTGACAAAATCCTCCGCGCAGGCAACCGACAACGCTTCATATAATTGTTCCTCCGTTGCATCCGGTCGCACAAGACGAAGCGTCTGTGCAATCGTGCCCGAGAAAATAATATTATCCTGCGGCACATAGGAAAACA
The DNA here is from genome assembly GCA_964452205.1 of uncultured Oscillospiraceae bacterium. Lineage (GTDB taxonomy): Bacteria > Bacillota > Clostridia > Oscillospirales > Oscillospiraceae > JAZOXB01. The sequence goes on along the minus strand of CAYVLD010000040.1, from coordinate 7,305 downwards.
GGGTTCGGGTCGAAGGCGACATATCGAAACAGCGATCGCCCACACTGACCGTAGCCGAGCCTCCCGTTGGATTCAGCAGACCGAGCATGATACGAAACAAGGTCGTTTTGCCGCTGCCGGACGGACCGACAATGGCGATCATCTCATGCCGGTTGATCTGAAGCTGCAGGTCTTTCAAGACGACCGCGCGCTTCTGGTACGCAAATTGAAGATTTTCAAATCGCAGCGTAATCGGCTGACCGCTTCGCTTCACCGCTTCAACCGCGCTGCGTTCGTCCGTGGATTCAGCCGGCAGGTCGAAAATCGTCATAATTCTCTGCGCTGCCACCGTACATTCCACCGCAGACGGCACCAGCTTTATCAGCGCTGTCAGCGCAGAGGAAAGGTAGCTTGCCAACTGGATAAACAGGATCATCGTACCAAAGTCGATCTTCCCGAGCCACAGGCGGTACGCGCCCCAGCCAAAGCAGAGATAGCTGACGATCATACCGACAGCAGACAGGAGTGACGAATTTAGAATCGAAAAGCGATTATACTCCAGCGAGGTATCATAATACTTCTTCTGCACGGCGTGCAGCTTAACAAGGAAGGTGTCCACCAGATTAAACGCCTTGATGTTCTGCGCATTTTGCAGAGATTCCTCGTGAAATGATGTCATTTCGCTGTTGATTTGGCGCATATTCTTGCTGAAAACACGCATTTTCCCGACAAAAGGCTTTGCGACCAAAAGTGTCACCGGTGCGGACAGCAGCGCAAACAGCGCCATCGTCGGATCATAGATCAGGATAATGCTCAACGAGGATACAAACAGCGCTCCTTTAATAATCAGCGTCGGAACCCAGCCCAAAACGCTGCTCGCAACCGACGTCACATCGTTATTAATACGGTTGAGCAGATCGCCGGAGTGAAACTCCTGCAAAGATTGCCAGTCCGTATTCATAAATGTTTCGTAGACCTCAGCGCGCAGCTCGTTGTTAATTCGCAGATTGATTTTGGTGCTGTAGCGCGTGACAAACGCATTGAGCACGATGTTGCCGACAGAGAGCAGAACCACCGTGGCGCCGGTCGTTAAAATTCGGGTGCCGCCGTAGCCCTCGACCGTTTTTAAATATACGATCGAGTTTACCAATTCCTTGGAGGCAAGCGCAACGATCATGCTCAGCGCCGTTGTAAGCAGGCCCAAGAGAACATAACATACGATCGCTTTTTTATAAGCGCGGGTATGTTGATATATCCAACGGGTCTCGTTTATGATCTCTTTTAAATTTCCCTTGTTCAAATACGTCTTTTTGGAGCTTTGCAACGAGCGAGCCTCCCTTCCATTGGTATTAATCCGAAATACTGAAGTCGACAGTTGTCGTGTTCCGGGAAGTCATTTCAATTTCCTTGGTCAGTACCTTTGCTGTCCTTTCCGCATCTGTGTAGCGGTTGTAGCCGTAACTGCCGTAATTGTAATGGCGGTACGAGTTGGAATACTTATATCCGTAAGCATAGCCGTAGCCGTGGGCATACTTCGAGCCATAGCCCGAGCGAGTGGTGCCTGCCTGCGTCTGGTTCAAAACACAGCCAATCATATTTACGTTGGTAGATGCCAAATTCTGGATCGAATTCACGATCTGTGCGGAATTTGCAAGATCCTGTCGGACAATGTACAATGTGGCATCGGCATATTTCGCCGTCGTTGCCGCATCGGACAAAATACCGGCAGGCGGCGAGTCAATGATAATATAATCCATTTTCTTTCGCAGCAGCTCCAAAACCTGCTGAAATCTCGGGGTGTCGAGCAAGGCTTGCGGCTGATCGACGGTAGTATCGCCCGAGAGCAAGAGCAGCGTGGATTTCGGCACGTTGAGCAGGCGGAAATTCTTCGCATTGCCGGAGAGAACCTCCAAAAGGCCATCCGACGGCGTATCAATCCCAAGCGTTCCCTTCAGCGACTGCTTGCGCATATCGCCGTCGATCAGGATCACGCGCTTTCCTTCAGAGGCCAACGACAGCGCCAGATTGGTCGCAATCGTCGTCTTGCCCTCGTTCGGCAGGGTACTCGTGATCAAAAGAACCTTCGCCTGCGTCTGCGCCATCTGTTTTTGCAGCTTCACGCGCAAATTACGGATCGACTCGTTAAACGAGGACGGAATGCGCGGATTCGTAATCAAAACGTTCAGGTTGACCGCATTCGAGTGCTTTTTTAAATTCACGCTCGGAACATAAGACAAGCACCTTAAATTGACAAGCCTGCGCAAATCGTCCGAGGAGTGAATCGTCTTTCTGGTCAGCGAGAGGATGAAAATCGCAACTAAGCCGATCAAAAACACGATCACTGTAGTTTTGACCGCCGTTTCAAACGCATTATTGCTGTTGATCGGCTTCGTGGGAGGACCCGAAGGCTGGTTAATGACATTAAGCTGCGTATCTCCGAGAATGGTGCTGGCTGCCTGCGGATAGATCTTGATCACCGCCAACAGATCCTCATAAGCATAATCGGGATTGCTGTTCATGACCGTCATGGTAAACAGTGCAGACTCTGCCGTTGCCGTGGCGATGATACTGCTGTTGGAAGCACGTCCAAGCTCACGCGTCAGAAGCATTTTCGCATGCTCACTCTCAATGACATAATTAAAGGTTGATGAAAGAGTAAGCGCAGCATTCTTATCCATAAAGTTACTGGTGCTTAAAATGTCCGTCGTTGCCGAATAGCTGGCATGCACGGAAAAAATCGCCTGTGCGCGGTAGTATGGTGAATAGCTGTTGTTTGTACTGTAATAGGTATACCCCCCGCCCAAAAGGCTCAGAAGAACCGCCAGCCAAACCAAATGCCTCGCGGTATTCAGGAAGTTATGGAACACCACACGGAAATCAAAATCCATAAAACCGCTTGAATTGTTCTTTTCGTCCATAACTTACCCCTTTCTCTTGCGTTCGTGTTTTTCCGCAGCTTTTGACTTTTCGTAGCCGTAACCGTAGCCATAGCCGTAACCGTAGCCGTAACCGTAGCCGTAACCGTAGCCGTAATTGCCGCGGAAGAAGGCGGTAGCCCGCAAGGTGCGGAAATTATTCAGGACATAGCCCAAGAAGGTCGAATTTGCCTCGCTCAAGCTATCGATTGCATCGTTGATCATGATCGCAGAGACGACATCCTGGCGCACGACCAGCACAGACGCATCCACGACATCGGCCAGAACCTCAGCGTCGGCAAACAAGCCGATCGGCGGCGTATCTACAATGATATAGTCGTATTCTTCACGCAGCACATCAAACATCGCGCTGAAGGACTCTGCCGAAAGCGTTTCAAGCTTATAGCGGCTGATCGGTGTTGAGTAAAGCACCTGCAGACTTGACTGCGGACTTGCAGTGGTAATAGAATCCAACAGCGTCTGCTTTTTAAATGCCTTTCCGACAAACGCGCCGAAATCAATACCGCGCTTTGCAGGACGCTCAAAAATCATTGCCTGCGCAGGTCTTCTCAGGTCGGCATCGACCAGCAGCACCTTTTCATGCTTCTGCGCAAGGGAGAGGGCAATATTTGCTGCAATGGTGGACTTACCCTCATTTTCCGAACAACTGCAGATCATAAAAACGCTGTTGCCGTACTGCTCCTTTGCATGCTCGATATTGACACGGAATTGGTGAATGGTCTCCGTGTAATAGAAGCTGCAGGTCGGATTTGAAATCAGCAGCGAGGACTTCTCTCTGCGCAGCAAGCTGCGCAGCGTGCGGCGCTTGCGCTCATGGTAAACCGTAGCAAGCTGCTTGCCTTCGAGCTGCTGCTTTGCACCGTTCGGCGTCTGGATGGTGTCTGCCTGAATTGCCATCATAATGAGCAGGAATATCATCACGCAGGCACCGATGGGCGCCGACAGCTTCAAGATCGACTGACGCGAAGAAATATCGGTCGGTACCGTGGAAATGGTCGGACCGTTGATCGTATCAAGAACCGCAGAAGAGAAAACACTGGCAGAGTATTCATGATGGCAGTCAATGACAGCCAGCGCACTCTTGTAGGCAAGCTCCGGCGAAGCCGCCGTAACAGACATTTTAACGATATTGGTGTTCTCCGGCACAACGATGGAGATCGTCGCCGGGAAAGCATCCAAGGACATCCGTTCTGCGGCAGAGTTGCGGACAATGTCGCTTGCAAGCAGCTCGCCAAACTGTCCCGCAACGGTATCTGTCACCGCGATATTGCCGACGGACGCACTGGTCGCACTTCGCGACGTAACGGAAAAGGTAACAGAGCTGGTATATTCCGGTACAAAAGCGAGACTTTGCAGCAAATAGGTCGTCATCACAAAAACCAGCATCGACAAAATCACAAGCCAGAAATTCTTACATACGAATTTGATGATGCAATATATGTCGTATTTACCCCAATCGACTTGTTTCTTCTCATTCATACCGCTCACCTCACTCTATGACAACCGTCAGAATGACGGAATACGTCAATCCGGCCTCATTTGTATAGGAGAATGTAATAAAGCTGCTGCCACGGGTTTCGTAATTGATCTCACCCGTGATCGTAACCTTCGACGGATCGACCGTCTCGCCGTGATCGGACTCACGAACGCTGATGATATGCTCACGCAGGGATTCCAGATCGATAACCTCCCCTTCCTCAAGGTAGATCAAATAGTCATCGAGATAAATCTTCGGATGCTGCGAGGTATAATTCTGGATCAAGACGGTCAACGCGACCATAGCGGTATCACCTGTGCTGTTCGTGACCTGCACGGTGACAGGATACTCACCAATGTCCGTGTTACCCAGATTCGCGGAGGACAGACGTATACGGTTGGTAATATCGCCGTCAATGACATCGTAGGCACTCAGGCGGTCTTCCAGCGTAACCAGGGCATTAACATTATAAATCAACGGCTGAGAAAGCTTGAACTGCGGCTTTTCATAGTCCGTATAGGTGACGTAACGAGAAAAAGTGCAGCAGTTTGAAGACGAGTCAAACACCGCATAGGAGATGATCGCGCTCTTGGCATCGACAAGCTGCGATATTTTCCGCACAACGATCTGGTCGGTAATATCGCCGTCGACATCGTCGTAAGCGGTCAAGCCTGCGCAAAGCTCCCTATCCGTCGCACGGACGCTGACCTCCAACGGTACGCCGTCACATTCGATCTTGGGCGCCTGATTGTCCAAGATCGTATTGTCGTAAGCATACAACACCAAAAATGCAATTGAAACGGCCATAAACAAAACAATTGTAATCATTCGTAAATTTCTCATCTGTAACCCTCTTCTACACAATTAAAACTCGTCTCGCGGATCCGGCAGCCTCTCATTACGGATGATCCGCGCCGGATTCTCCTCCAGCAGCAGCCGCAGATACTCCGGATCAATATCCAGCGTTTCACGCAGACTCTGAAAGCCGGGCGGCCGCAAATTCATATCATGCGCATCGCTTGCGATCACATGGGCAAGCCCTTTCTCGAGCAGCTCTGTGGCACATCTGTGCGCATCCTGTCCGAGCCGTCCGAGCAGGCTGCCCTTATTCAACTGGATCACATATCCCTGCTCAAACCAACGCATTACATATCCCGGATTTTCCTGCACCGCATCGTACCGTTCCGGATGCGCGATCACCGGTATCAGTCCACGGCGCGCAATCGAGTCCAGAGTTCGGCAGATCGTTCTGCCGTCTCCATGGAACGGAAATTCTACCAGCAGGTAGTTTGAATGATTGAGCGTGACCAACTTATCTTCGTCGATCAGCCTGCGAATGTTATCCTCATGCGCAAATACCTCTGCTCCCTGCAAAAGCTCTATCGGAATCCCCTTCTGCTTCAGCACGGCGCGAAACGTGGAAAAAACCACATTGTACTCGCTGTCGCGGTAGTTCGATCTGGCATTGCGCAGATTGCTGTGCGGTGTGGCAACAATGGTCTTGACACCGCTTTTCCAAGAATGAAGCGCCATCGCGCAGGCAAGCTCGATGCTTTTTGCGCCGTCATCGATATAAGGAATAATATGACAATGCAAATCAATCATGTGAGCCTCCTGTCTAAAAACACAACGGCGATCGCTTTCTCGGTATGCGCTACCGAAAAATGCCGATTCTTCTACCTATACCTTATGATATAATATCATATCATCGTCAATATTTCAACCGCAAAATATGACGTTTTACAAAATGGTTCGTTTCATACGTTTCCCTTGAAAGAAAAGCTTGCATCTGCTGTCAAATTTCAATATAATAGAAGAAGTCACAATGGAAAGGATGCCGCCATGAAAAAACGGAAAAAACAACAAAAGAAGGCTAACCGCGAGATGTGGATCGCCTTTGCAATCTTCGCCGTGATCGTCATTGCGCTCGTCTGCGTGATTGTCATCGGGCGCAGCACAAGCGTCGGCTCGACAGTCTCCGCAAGCACCGAGGCGCAGTATGAGATTCCGAACTGTCCGTTTGACATTGACGGATTCGAGACTGTTGAAAGCAGTATCCACGGCGCGATCAACGACAGTCTCACCCTGACCTGCATCGGCAAATACAGCGGAAGCTATGTCGAAGACGGCTCGGATGAAACGGTTTCGGACGTGCTTGCGATTTTGGTTGAAAACACGTCGGATCTTCTCGTGGAATACGCAGAAATCAAGATCAACTGCGGCGAAGAAGATGCCTTTTTTGAGCTCAACGCACTTCCCTCCGGAAGCAGCGTGCTGATTCTTGAGAGCAGCCGCATGCAGTATATGGATTATATGGATTTCCGCTCAAAGATCTGTTTCGGCTTTACCGAAGCTGCCTGCGATGACCTTGCAGAAGACTTCCGCATAACCTCACAGGCAGGCGAGATCGAGATCACCAACATCTCCGATCGAGATTTTACCGAACCGCTCACAATTTGCTATAAAACCAAGCTGCAAGACAAGCTCTACCTCGGCGGCATCGCCTACCGCGTAATGTTAGACGACAGTCTTGCTTCCGGTCAAACGCGGAACATTCCTGCCGAGCATTTAACGTTTTCGCAGATCATTTATGTCAGCTATGGCAGTTGAAAAAGGCTCCGCATTGTCCGCTATTGCAATATTCTCAAAAAAAAGTCGATAAAAAAGTATAAATTAATTAAAAATAACAGTTGCCACATGGAGAATTATCGTATATAATATGTACGTTGGAAAAACAAAGAACGTCAGCGAAAGTTGACGAAAATTGGAGGAAAAAAATCATGTCTGTAAAAGTAGCAATCAATGGTTTTGGTCGTATCGGCCGTCTGGCATTCCGTCAGATGTTCGGCGCAGAAGGTTATGAGATCGTTGCAATCAACGACCTGACTTCCCCGAAGATGCTGGCACACCTGC
>CAYVLD010000039.1:0-14333 GCA_964452205.1 uncultured Oscillospiraceae bacterium | reverse complement strand
GGGGCCTCTTGAACCCCATTCAAGCGCGATACCAAACTTCGCCACACCCGGATTTCCTTTAGCCCAGATATAATAGCACATTATTCTGTATTTTGCAAGTACTATTTTTCATTTTTTTAAAATTTTTCTTTGCACGCTAAAATAATCCTCCTTCAACAATAATGCACATTTTTTCAAACCGTAAAATAAACATTGACTTTCCCCTTAGGGAATAGCTTATACTATAAAAAAGGAGGTTTACTTATGTTGACAATCGGAGAATTTTCCAATATATGCAAGGTATCGGCAAAAACGCTGCGTTATTACGACGAAATCGGTCTACTTTCTCCCATCATGGTCAATCCGGAGAATGGCTACCGTTATTATACGGTCGAGCAGCTTGAAACAATGCTGTTGATTAACCGTTTGAAAGCTTATTCCTTTTCTCTTGATGAAATCAAAGAAATTCTATCAACCGACATTCAGCATGATGATCGGCTTCATCTCGCGTTTTTGCGAAAAAGAAACGAGCTTACACAGCATTTGCAGGATTGTGAAAGAATCCTGCTGCAATTGGACGATGATATAGCCTCAATCGAGCGGGGGCGGTCGATCATGTCATTCCTACGGCAGATTGATGTAACACTCGTTGATGTTCCAACGATGTATTTGCTTTCCATTCGGAAAAAGGTATTGCCTGAGGAATACCCAACGGAATATGCCAAATGCTTTGGCGCTCTGTTTCAAAGAATTGCTTCTGAAAACATATCGATGGCCGCACCGCCTATGGTTCTCTATCACAGTGCGGAGTTTGCTCCCTCGGGTTTGGATACAGAATTTGCAATACCCACACAAAACTCGATCCAAGAAACTCGGGAATTTCGTCCCGGTCTTTGTTTGAAAACGATCGTCCATGGCAGCTACCGAGAACTCTCAGCAGTATATGCAAAGCACAGCCAATGGGCAGAGGTAAATGGCTATTGCCGCAGCGATGCCTTATATGAGGTCTATGTGACAGATCCCTCTCAGGTAGCAAAGGAAGATGATAATATTACAGAGGTCTACTCCCCTGTTAGGAAAATTCGCTCGCTGAGAAAGGAATGAAGCGCAATGAAATGGGATAACTTAGAATTTATAATTTCCAAAAAATACACAAACATCGCAGGAATCCAAGTTATAAAAGGCGGAACAACATTGTTTGAAAAATATTACGGTGATGCCACATCGGAATCCCAAATCCATGTTTTTTCTGTCACAAAAAGTGTCATTTCAATTTTAATCGGAATTGCAATAGATCAAGGATATTTGAAAAGCGTTGAACAAAATGTATTTGACTTTTTCCCAAATGACCCGAGAAGATCCGATGCCTCAGCAGAAATCACTATCAAGCACCTGCTGACAATGACGGCACCATATCGCTACAAATTTGCCCCCTACAAAAAATATTTTACAAGCAATGACTGGGTCAAAAGCGCACTCGATTTGTTAGATATCGAAAGCCATACCAAAAAATTCCGTTATACTCCTTTGATCGGTCCGGACATTCTTTCCGGCATTCTCGTTCGAGCAACCGGAATTAGTGTGCGAGAATTTGCACAGGAAAATTTGTTCAAGCCTTTGGGAATCTCTGTTGCAGAAAACATCGCATTTCAATCAAAACAGGCGCAGCTTGATTTTATGAACACCAAATTTACACAGGGCTGGGTCATTGATCCGGGTGGCACAAATACCGCAGGATGGGGTTTGTCCTTGTCAACTGCAGATATGGCAAAAATCGGTCTGCTGTATTTAAATCAAGGCATTTGGAACGGACAGCGAATCGTTTCTGCTGAGTGGATCGCAGAAAGCACGAAGGAGCATAGCCGCTGGCGGATGCGCAATTTACCGTATGGTTATCTCTGGTGGCTTGGGGAAGATGGCGGCTATGCTGCAATGGGCGACGGCGGTAACGTCATCTATGTTTCTCCTCAAAAGCAGCTTGTTGTTGCCATTACATCATTTTTCGCAAAACACCCGAAGGATCGAATTCGTCTGATCAAAGAACAAATCGAACCGTTATTTTAACGCATAATACATCAGGCTGTTTTAATGTTTTTAATGGTTGATAAAAAACGGACACCAATTGCAATACTCTTCGTATTGTAATTAGTGTCCGTTTTGGTACGCCGGAAGGGACTCGAACCCCCGACCTACTGGTTCGTAGCCAGTCACTCTATCCAACTGAGCTACCGGCGCATACCACGCTCAAGCGCTCAGATATAATAGCACATATTTTTCAAAAAAGCAAGTACTTTTTTTAAATTTTTTATTTTTTTATTTTTACTGCATACCAAGGTGCTTAATCTACAAAATTTTCACCATGCTCACTCTTTGCCGGACAGGTCAACCGCATGGCGCAGGATACTAAAAGCCGGAACCTGCTTCGGAAGCTGCATCTTAAACACCATCTGCGGAGTACGAGGCTCGGTCAATGCTTCCCCATTCTCATCCTGCATTACGGGAACTTCAAAGGAAAACGGCCGCAGGTCGGGTCCTACGATCTGCAATGTATCGCCTGCGGAGAATTTATTGCGCAGAGAAAGCGTCGCATTCCCCTTTTCATCGCAATCAGTAACGATCGCACAAACCTGCCACGAGCGGATATACCTCGAATTCTCAAAATACTGTCCGGGATGACCATAGAAAAAGCCGGTCGCATAATGGCGGTGAGAAACATGCTCTACCTCATCACGCCAAACAGGATCGATCGGTCGACCTGCTGCAACGTCGTCGATCACATGACGATATGCGCCCGTGACAATGGCAGCATAATAAGCAGATTTGGCTCTGCCTTCGATCTTGATGCAGTCTACACCGACATCCATCAGATCGTCCAGATGATCGATCATGCACATATCGCGCGAGTTCATGATATAAGTACCCTTCTCGTCTTCAAACACCGGAAAAAACTCTCCCGGACGTTTTTCCTCCATCAACGCATACTGATAGCGGCAGGGCTGCGCGCAGGCACCGCGGTTGCTGTCTCTGCCGGTCATATAGTTCGACAAGAGACAGCGCCCGGAATACGACACGCACATGGCACCATGTGCAAATGTCTCGATTTCCAGCTCTTTCGGCGTGTTTTGCCGAATGGTGCGAATCTCCTCAAGAGATAGTTCGCGCGCCAGCACCACACGCTTTGCGCCCATTTCGTACCATGCGTTGGCGCAAGCATAATTCGCAATACTGACCTGCGTGGAGACATGGCGCTCGCAATTGGGCGCATATGTTTCCGCCATGCGGAACACTCCGAGATCTGCGATAATCAAGGCATCCACGCCTGCACTGTTGAGCAGCTCAAGATGTGCAGGAAGCGCAGCCAATTCCTCATTGCGCGGCATGGTGTTGACGGTAACATGCACCTTCACCCCATGCTCATGCGCAAATTTGACGGCTTGCGGCAGCTCGTTGGGGCTGAAATTGCCCGCAAACGAGCGCATACCGAAGCTTGTCCCTGCCAGATATACCGCATCTGCACCGTATAAAACAGACATTTTCAGCCGTTCCATATCGCCTGCAGGCGCTAACAATTCAGGTTTAACCATAATCTTGTCCTTCCAGGAATTCGTTATGCTCCGCATAGGTTTCTGAGAAGTGATGGTAACCCGTTGCGGTATCAAGCGCATAGTAATAATAGTTGGTATCTGTCGGATACAATGCCGCCGAAATACTCGAAAGACCCGGGTTGCAGATCGGTCCTGCCGGCAGACCCTTAACCACATAGGTGTTATAGGGGCTGTCCACCTGCGTGTCCTCATACGTCAGCGCACCTGTGACCGAGCCGCCCAGCGCATAAACGACCGTGGCATCGATATTCAGATACGGGAACGAAGACGGGTTGCACAGGCGGTTATAAATGACGGAGGAAATATTGCCTGCTTCGTCGTAAGCCGCCGCTTCCTTCTCGATCATCGAGGCGACCGTCATCAGCTCATAGACCGTGAAACGGTGCTCGTTAATATAATCCTCGCCGTAACCTGCGTTGCGCCAACGTTCTGCCAAGGATTCATTGAGCTCCTCGAGCTTTTTCTGCGCATCCTCGCCAAACTTCTTATTGAAGTTGGAAAGCAGCTTGTCCAGCACGCGCTCAGGATCATCCTCCTCATAGAAGTCATAGGTATCCGGGAAGAGGAAGCCCTCCAGACGATTTGCCGCACCGTAGGGAATCCCCTCAAGGAACCAATAGTCAAACTCATAGCTCGCCGTACATTCCTCAAGCTGAGCAACGGTGCACACACCGTTTTCCTCCATGAGCGCAAAGATCTGCGCTGCGGTATAGCCCTCCGGAATCGTGACTCGTACCTCAGTACGAATCACTTCATTTCTCATTCCGGCAACCAAAGCATGATAATCATAATTGTAATAAAGCGTGTAGCTCTCGCCGTCCTTATTCGGCTCGATCTTATCGGCAGAGTCCGTAAAATCGCAGTAAAACTCAAACAGCCACGCATATTTGATGATACCCTTTTCCTCCAAGAGCTGTGCAACGTCCTCAACGGTGTCGCCCTCTTTGATGACAACGCTCACCATCTCGTCCGAGCGGCCGAAGGCCAAAACGTCCTTAACGCACGCCCACGCACCATAACCAAGTCCGACCGCGATCACACCAATGATGACCACATACAAAAGGATCTTGACGAACAACGGAATAATGCGTTTGCCTGTTTTGCGTTTCGGCTTGATAGGTTTGGAATCATCCGCATCCTCTTGCAGATCATTCTCATAAGGTTCATCGTCATATGGATCATCCTGCATTGTATCGTCCACAGTCGGCTGTTCGTAAACGCCGTAGTCATCAAACGCATCGCCAAAATCAGGGGTAAAATCGTCCTGTATCTTCTCTGCATTGCTGCGCACAGGCTCGAACATCTGCGTTTGATCCACAGACGGCATTTCCGGCTGCGAAATTTCCGGTTCATCGCCGGAAAATGTTGCCGCTTCTCCGGGTGCGGAATCGATCTGCATTCTCGTTTCCTCTAACAGCGCATCGAGCGACATATCCTCGAAATTCTTATTATCAGGCATAACGACCCTCCTTATCGGGCTACGACTCCTGTCGCAATTTTATCTGCACATTCTGCGCCGCAAAGCGCTTTTACCAGCTCTAAGCCAAAGGCAAAGGCTGTTCCTGCCGCTCTTCCGGTGATCACATTGCCGTCACGAACCGCATCGGTATCGCACATTACGGCATCTGCCATCTCATTTTCCATACCGGGGTAGCAGGTCGCCTTCTTGCCGCTGAGCAGACCGAGCTTTGCCAAAATCGTCGGCGCAGCGCAGATGGCGGCAACGTATTTCCCTTGCTCATGGAGCGATTTCACCGCTGTCAGCGCGCTCGGGCAGCCGAGAATGGATTCAACGCCGCCGAGACCGCCGGGCAAAACGATCATCTCCGCCTTTGCAAGATCCATATCCTCAACGGAGCAATCGGCATTGATCCAAATCTTGTGTCCACCGCAAACGGGAGTCTTTCCGATGGCAGCAAGCTGCACCTCAACGCCGGCTCTGCGCAGCAGATCGCAGGGGATGATCGCCTCTGCTTCCTCAAAACCCTTACCTAAAATAATATATACCATTTTCAGTCCTCCAAGCACTTGGTTACCAGTGCAAAGATCTCATTATGAATGTCTTCGATCGAGCGCATTTTCCCGTCCTGCGCGCAGTTGATGATCGACCAATCGTAGAACCTTGCCGCTTGCAGACCTGTATTCCTGCAGGTGCGCAGGTAGTCCATATGCTGCTCATGAATATCCGCCTGTGTATTGGTGTTTGCCTCACGTTTTCTGAGCATCTGACCGGCAAGCTCTGTCGGAACATCTAAATATATGACGAGATCCGGCTTCGGAAGTTCCATATGACGGTATTCAAATTCATACAGCCAGCGGAAAAATTCCTCACGGCTCTCCTCCGGCTCCTTCGACGCCTGATGCACTGCATTGGAGGTCGTATAGCGGTCGGAGAGCATAATGCCGCCGTTATTATAATATTTGCCCCAAACCTTGCGGTATGATGCATAGCGATCCACCGCATAAAATGTAGATGCGGCATAGGCATTGACATCAGACGGTCTTGTGCCGAACTCGCCGCCCAAATACATCCGAATCAGCGCAGACGACTGCTCGGAATACTGCGGAAACTCCATCGTTTTAAAATCGATATTCATCGTCTGCAAACGCTGCGTCAGCAGTCGAAACTGCGTAGACTTGCCGCTGCCGTCCGTTCCTTCAAACACAATCAGCTTTCCCATATTCATTACCCTTTCATTCTTCTTTTCCATGCGGCGAATACATATTTCGGCAAGCGCATCATGCGGCCGAGCCGTTTCGGTTCCTTAATTAATCGGTAGAGCCATTCAAGCTGCAAGCGTATCATCCATTTCGGCGCACGCTTAACCGTTCCTGCGATACCGTCGAGCGTTCCGCCCAGACCGATCATCAGCTTCACATGCAGCTCATGCTGATGTGCGCGCATAAATTTTTCCTGCTTAGGCGCGCCCAAGCAGACAAAGAGCACATCTGCCTGCGCTTCGTTGACCTTGCGCACAACTGCGGCTTCGTCCTTAAAATAGCCGTCTGCCGTACCGCAGATGCACAGCTTCGGACATTTTTCTTTCATCTTTTCCGCAGCCTGCTCCGCAATCCCCGGCTTACTTCCGAGAAGGAACAGCTTCTTCCCCGTTTCCTCCAGAATCGGAAGCAGATTCTGCGCAAATTCAATGCCGGCGACCTTTTGCTTGAGCGGCTTTTTAACGATCTTTGCGCCCAAAACCACACCCGCGCCGTCCGGCAGCACCAGATCCGCCTCATTCAGCAGCTTGCAAAAATCATCATCGTGCAGAGCCTCATACGCCATCTCCGCGTTCGGCGTAACACAATAGGCAGCTTTTTCGCCGTCGAGCAGGCTGCGCCCGATCGCAAGGGCTTCTTCCATCGTAACGTTATCAAATAAAACGCCTAAAACTTCCGTCTTCATGCGCATACCTCGTCTATTCTATCTTTAGATACATTTTAACACAACATTTTCACTTTGTCTACCCGGCAGCGCGGATTTCACATTTTTCTTCCGCCGGCATACTATGTTGTGAAAGCATTTTTTTGCTTGCAATTCATTCAGGAGGGATTATTATGCCGGATATGACCGCGCAAGGCGCAGAAGCTCTGCAGCTAAATCAGCCCGTCTGCATCCATACGCTTCAGATCACCGACTGCTGTCTCGACAAGGACTGCATCGAAGATCTGCGTGTCTATCTTACCACGCAATCACAGGCCGCTTTGGAAAGTGCGACCAGCACCAAGGTTCGCTCTGCCGAGCTCTTATTCGCAGACGTTGTTGTTGAGCAGTTGGCGTACAAAAAAGGCTACTATGCAATTGATTTAACTTTTTACTACCGTATCGTCGGTGAGGCACTTCAAGGTGCCATGCGCCCGATTTCAATCGTTGGTCTGAGCATTTTCACCAAGCGCACCGTATTGTACGGCGGCAAGGTGAAGGCCAAAACCTTCCGCAGCAGCGATGAATGTCCGACAGCCGAGGGGCTTTTATCCCTTGACCTGCCCGAAGGAGTCGTAGAGGCTCTGGATCCGATGGTGCTTTCTTCCAAGGTTCGTGAGGTGTGCGAATGCCGCTGCTGCGAGTCGCAGCTTCCGGAAATTCCACCTTGCATCGCCGCAGCATTCGGTGAAGAGCTTGTTACAAGCGGCGAGGCAAGACGGCTGTATGTCAGCATCGGTCAATTTTCCACCGTCCGCTTAGAGCGCGACACGCAGATTTCCGTCACGGCCGGTGAATATTGCGCGCCGACCAGAGAGTGCTGCGACGAAGACGGCTGCGAGGAGGATCCCTGCGAGCTGTTCAGCCGCATTGATTTCCCGATGCAGGCTTTCTTCCCCGAGTCAAACGGAAATTGCGGCTGCGGATAAGCCATTTTATGCACGCTTGAGTTGTCCAAATAACGAATCTCTCGTTTTCCGAGCGGAAAACGAGAGATTTTTTTACGGCAGCTTGTCCAGATGGACATCCATCTGCGGAAACGGCATGCTGATGCCGGATGTGTTAAATTCGCGCTTTATGTTTTCCATCACCGCAAAGCGAACCTCCGCATAATTCTCGTCTGCACTCCACAGACGCAATAAGTACTCTACCCCGTTATCGAGGTAGTTATTAACATAGACCTCAATTTTCTTCTCAGATAGCCGCTTCGGATGGTCTCCGGCCTTTAGCAGCGCGCGCTTCACATCCTCAATATCATCGGAATAAGAAGCGCTCACCGTGATGTCAATTCTGCGCTTTCCGTTATCGGAGTAGTTGCAGATTCTCGCAGAGGCCGCATCGCTGTTCGGAATATAAACATGCTTGCCGTCGGCGGTTTCGATTTTCGTATAGCTCATGGAGATTTCCTCCACCGTGCCGCAATCCGAACCGATCTGAACAAAATCTCCGACGCGGAAGGGATGGGTCGCAAGCAAGCTCATACCGCCGACCACATTGGCCAGCGCATTTTGCACCGCCAAAGAAATTGCCAAGGATACCACGCTCAGCACAGCAATCAGCGAGCTGACATCGATGCCCAAGCTGCCCGTAACGACCAGCACGACCAACGCATAGATCACGATGCGCATCACGGTTTTCAAAAACGTAAAAATCGTGCGGTCGAGCTTTGAGCGTTCAATCGCGCGGTCAAACAAACGCAAAATCAGCTTTGCAACAATCAGACTTACTGCAAACACCAGCAATACAGGCAATAATTTTTCCAGCGTGACGGTCGAAAAAAATCCTTTGATTTCTTCCCAATTCATACTTCGCCCTCACTTTCTGCCATCGGCAGACGGCGCGCGTCTGCATTGACATACGCCATCAGTTCGTCGCCTGTGATCGTCTCTTTTTGCAGCAGGTACAGCGCGATCTCATCGAGCAGCGCTCTTTTTTCCGTCAGCAGCTTTTTCGCTTCCTCATAGCAGCCGTTCAGGATCGACTTGATCTCCTCGTCTGCCTGCGCGGCGGTGCTTTGCGAGCAGTCCATGTAGCTCTGCCCGTCCAAATATTCATCACGCTGGGTCGCAAGTGCCATAAGGCCGATTTTCTCGCTCATACCGAGCTGCATCACCATCTTTTTGGCAAGCTCTGTCGCACGCTGAATATCATTCGCCGCACCGCTGGTCTGGATGCCGAAAACGCTCTGCTCTGCGGCTCTGCCTCCTAAGAGTGTCTGAAGCTGGATCAAAAGTTCTTCCTTTGAATTTAGATATTTTTCCTCCTCGGGCATCTGCATGGTATAGCCCAAAGCACCCGAGGTATGCGGCACGATGGTGATCTTAGATACCGGCTGCGAATGCTTGCGAAGGGCTGCAACCAAGGCATGCCCGACCTCATGGTAAGCGACGATGCGTTTTTCAATATCCGTCAGAACGGTTCCCTTCTTCTCCGTACCGGCAATGACCGTTTCAAACGAAACCAGCAAATCCTGCTGATTAACCGCCTGTCTGCCCATGCGCACCGCACGAAGCGCAGCCTCGTTCACCAGGTTCGCCAGATCTGCGCCGACCGCACCTGCCGTCGCCTGCGCCAGCTTTCTCAGATCGACATCCTCGGAAAGTCGGATATTGCGCGTATGCACGAGCAGCGTCTGGTAACGTCCCTCCAGATTCGGTCTGTCTACGATGATCCTGCGGTCAAAACGACCTGCACGCAGCAGCGCCTTGTCCAAAACCTCCGGACGGTTCGTTGCCGCCAAAATCACAACACCCTTTGACGAGTCAAAGCCGTCGATCTCTGCAAGAAGCTGGTTGAGCGTCTGCTCACGTTCATCGTTGCCGCCGAAACGGCTGTCACGGCTGCGGCCGATGGCATCGATCTCGTCAATAAAAATGATCGCAGGTGCAACCTTTGCCGCCTCTTGGAACAAATCGCGCACTCGGCTTGCGCCGACACCGACAAACATTTCCACAAAATCCGAGCCCGAAATCGAGAAAAACGGAACATGCGCCTCACCGGCTACCGCTTTGGCAAGCAGGGTTTTTCCCGTACCGGGGGAGCCGACTAAGAGCGCACCCTTGGGCAGCTTTGCGCCGATGGCGGTATACTTCTTCGGATTGTGCAGGAAATCGATGATCTCAACGAGCGATTCCTTGGCCTCATCCTGCCCGGCCACATCGCGGAAGGTCACACCGGTTTCCTTCTCCATATAGACCTTTGCCTTGCTCTTGCCGATGCTTCCGATACCGCCGAAGCCGCCAGCGCCGCCGTTGCGCTTCATCATCATGCGAAGAATCAAGTAAAAGAAACCATACAAAAGGATCGGCATAACGATCCATGAGAAGAAGAACGAGGTGCTTTCATCCTCAGGCGGCACAGCACGAAACTCCACACCGTTTGCCTGAAGCTGATCCACCGTGGACTGAAGATCCAGCTCGGGAATTATGGTGGTATAATAAAGAAGCTCCTCTTCATCCTCGCGCAGTCGGTAAGTGATAAAATCGGTCGTAATTTCTACTTCTTTAATTGCGTTTTCACTTACGTTATCCAAAAATACATTGTATGTCACTTCTTTTTCCTTCTGCGCCATAAGAAGTCCATACACCTGATTGCCAAACAATGTCAAAACAAAAACCACCACAAGAAGAATCCACATTGGCTTCTTGGAAGGATTCTTCTTTGGTTCTCGGTTTTGATTCTGATCCGGCACAAAATCACTCTCCTGTCATTGAAATTCGTTAGAATCTTACCACATTTTCACGGTCGGTGCAACGTTCGCAACGAGATATTGCGTAAATTTTTTGTTAATTTACGCCGGATATTGTATTTGGGAAGAATCTTTGTTATAATAGAAAGAAAAATGGGAGTTTAGGACTATGATGAAAAACGAAATTGATTTAGAACGCTCCGAGGGCTTTATCGAGGGGCGAAATGCCGTAACCGAGGCTCTGCGCAGCGGCCGCACGATCAACAAGGTCTTTCTGGCTGACGGCGACACCGACAAATCACTCGGCAGGCTTGCTGCCATGGCAAAGGATGCAGGCGCAGTGGTCGTCCGCATCGACCGCCGCAAGCTCAACGATATGAGCCCGACCGGCGCACATCAGGGCATCATTGCAGCCGTTGCTGCACACGAATATGCAACGGTGGAAGAAATACTGCACTACGCCGCCGAAAGGAATGAGGCTCCTTTGATCGTCATCTGCGACGAGCTGAGCGATCCGCACAATCTCGGTGCCATTCTCAGAAGCGCAGAATGTGCCGGCGCGCACGGCGTGATCATTCCCAAACGTCGCAGCGTCGGCCTGACCGCCGTTGTGGGAAAAGCTTCTGCCGGTGCCATTGAGTATATGCGCGTTGCGCGCGTTTCAAACATCGCCTCCACCATTCGCGAGCTGAAGCAGCAGGGCGTTTGGATCTACGGCACGGCCGCCGAGGGAGCATCACCGCTCTATCAGACGGATCTGACCGGTCCTGCCGCCATCGTCATCGGAAATGAAGGTGTCGGCATGAGCCGCATCGTAGCTGAAAGCTGCGACTTCAAAGTCAGTATTCCCATGAAGGGGCAGATTTCATCCCTAAACGCATCTGCCGCTGCTGCAATTTTACTCTACGAGGCGGTCCGCCAGAGAGGATAACATTATGAATCGACACGATCCGGAACAACTGAATAACCCGGCAGTGTCGCAGGAGTACACGCTCGAGTCGATCATGCGAGAATTTGGCACGCAGGAAGAAAAAAAGTCGGAAGCACCCTCCCCTTCTCACGAGGATGTGAAACTCGCAGAGCCTAAGCACGAGGAGATCAAGCTCCGCACAAACGGCGAGCCGTCGGATGAGCCGATCAAGATCCACACTCCCACACCGAAACCGAAAAAGCGCGTTTCGGATGACACCATGGTCTTTAAGCCCATCCGCACAGAGCAGCCGACACCGGATCTCGAAGCACCGATGAAGATCGTTTCAGACGGAAATCTTCCAACGGCGAAGCAAAATTCCGCTAAAGACACACCCGCAAAGAAACCGACACGAAGAGAACGCAAAATTGAGCGTGAAGAACGCCGGATCGGTGAGATCAAGGATTGCGCGCCTCCCTCGGCGCAGCAAGAGCTGAAGAAATGCAAGCAGGGGCTCGGCATGCGTCATCTGAGAGTCTTTTTGATGGCGCTTCCTGTGTTGGTCGGTCTTTTCCTGATCTTATATGCGGAAAACGGTTGGACCTTCCTGCCGTTTGTGCAAAGCCTTGGCTATCTTTTACCGCTTATTCTCCTGCTCATCGCGTGTTTCCTCTCCTATGACGTTTTCTTAACTGCCCTGCTTGATTTGTTGCGGCTGCGTATCGGATTGCATACATTAACTTCGGTCGCCGCGGTTTTGACGATCCTGCATACAATTACGCAAGGCAGCAATGACCCACAGAGCTATTGCGCCATAACTGCTTTCCTTCTGTTTTCGCAGCTTCGCGCACTGCACAATCGGGATGTTGCGCAGTTCCATACCCTCAGAACCGTATGCAGCTTCGATTCTCCAATGGGTATTTACGACACGCCGAAACTGTTGGAAAACACCGACTCTCTGCGCCGCGACAAGGGAAATACTGCCGATTTTTTGGAAAAGCTGGCGCAAAAAAATCGTCCGCAAACGATCTTGCGCGTTTATTCGACAGCGATCTTTATTCTCGCGCCTGTGATCGCCTACATCTTCTCCATTTCCAGAGCGTTGCCGCTCATTCAGGTTTGGCTTCTGATTCTGCTCGGCGCTATCCCGGGCAGCGCCGCGTTGGCCTTCGTCCATCCCTTTGCCGCACTTGCCAAACGGCTTTCCGCTTATCACAGCGCACTTTGCGGTTGGTACGGTGCAAAGGTTTTCGGACGTAAGCATACCATCGTCATTTCCGACGAGGATCTGTTCCCCAAGAAAAACATTACCTCCAACGGCATGAAGCTCTACGGTACCCACAAAGCTCCGCGCATTATTGCCTGCGCCTTGGCCGCGCTGAAGCTGGTTGACAGTCCTCTCGTTGACCTGTTCCAGTCTCTTCTTGAAACGCAATACGGCAAGCAGCTTCCTGTCACACAGCACCGAATTTACAGCGACGGCGGCATCGGTGCCGAAATTGCCGGTGACATCGTGCTGGTCGGTTCTCTGTCCTTCATGCGCTCGATGGGCGTGCATATGCCTGCCGGCACTCGTGTGCGTCAGGCTGTCTATGTTTCCGTCGGCGGTGAGCTTGCAGGAATCTTTGCCGTGAAATACAAGCCAAGCGCCTCCAGTAAGGCAGGCTTGCGTGACATTCTGGCAAACCGCAACTTTTCCGTGGTTCTGGCCACGCGCGATTTCCTGATCTCACCGGAGCTCATCGCAGCAAAGTATGAGCTGGCTACGGATTGCATGCAATTCCCCGACTACGAAGAGCGGCTGCGCCTTTCGCAGGATGCGCCGAAGGAAAGCGCACGTCAAGGCGCTCTGATCGCCAAAGACAGCTTCGGCGCATTTGCGGTCACGGTCGCCGCAGGACGTACCCTTCGCCTCAATACCACGGTTTGTCTGACGCTCGGTGTTGTTGCAGGGCTGCTCGGATTTTTGCTCTGCACCTGCCTTTTGGCGTGGAATGCGGTCTCCGTTGCCTCCCCGTTACATATCGCTGCGTTCCAGCTTTTGTGGTCAATTTTGAGTGCATTCATCTCTTTTATGATTCTCAAATTCTAAATCCGCACATTTTTCTGAATTTTTTCACGATTTTTATGAAATCACGATTGCATTATGAAATGAAATCGTGTATAATAGAACTAATTGCGGCAACATCATGCTTGCCGGCAGTCAAGACCCGACTGCACCAGAAAGGAGAATTTCACAATATGTACACTGCGAAGGATATCCGCAATATCGCGCTGCTCGGTCACGGCGGCGACGGCAAATCCGCTCTGTGCGAGAGCATGCTCTACCTGACCAAGGCGATCACCCGTCTGGGCAAGCGTGCTGACGGCACCACCGTTTCTGACTTCGACGAAGAAGAGAAGAAGCGCCAGTATTCCATCAAGACCTCCGTTATCCCCGTAGAATACGCTGGCTGCAAGCTCAACGTGCTGGACAATCCCGGCTATTTTGACTTCGCTGCTGAGATCGTGCAGTCTCTCCGCGTTGCTGACGCCGGCATCATCTGCCTGACTGCCAAGTCCGGCATCGCCGTCGGCACCGAAAAGGGCTGGAAGGCTCTGGCCGATGCGGCTCTGCCCGCTATGTTCTATATTTCCAAGCTGGACGAAGAGCATGCCAACTTCTTTGGCACTCTGGAGTCCATCCGCGATACCTTCGGGCCCTCTGCCATCCCCTTCACCTTCCCC
>CAYVLD010000038.1:0-14644 GCA_964452205.1 uncultured Oscillospiraceae bacterium | reverse complement strand
AACCTTGCACCGGAACAACGCAAAACAGCCCTGTAAGCCTTGGCTTGCAAGGGCTGGTGCGTTGTTCAGTACACATTAAAATAGGTTAAAAACTTATTATACAAGCATGAATTGTGGAATGAATTTTTTAATAGGATCAGTATGAGATCGATGTCTTATGTGTGAAAAGGAACCGTAAAAAAGCTCTTTCCTATGTCATCGTGAGGGAACGAAATAGCAGAAGAATCTTTAGAAAGCTCGGGAAATAACAGTATTTCGGAGCTTTTTAAGATCCTTCGCTTCGCTCAGGATGACATAAATCGGAGTTTTTTACAGTCCCTTCTTCATATCAGTTCAAAATGCTTTAGGGCATTTAAAATGCCATCGTCGTCGCAATCGGTCGTGGTGTAGTTTGCGGCGGCCTTGGCTTCGGCGGTTCCGTTGCCCATGGCAACGCCGATGCCTGCTGCGCGCAGCATTTCCAAGTCATTTTCCGAGTCACCGAAGGCAATACATTCCTCGGGGCTTATGCCGTAGGAGGCGATGATCTCCAGCATGGCGTTGCGCTTGCCCCCGTCTTTTGAAATGATGTCGTGTCCGAGAGGGAACCACTGCGTCATGCGGCTTGTGGGCGCAAGAGGCATCGGCTGCGCCATCTCTTCGCGCGTGAGAAACAGGACGATCTTATAGATCGGAGCCTCCAGCATCGCGCGCAGATCGCCCGTTTTGGGCGGTCTTGTGTGAATGGCTTCCATTGCGGCAAGCACGCGCTCGTTGCAGAAATTCAGGCAGCTTTTTTCGCCGCTGACCATCCAACAGGCGCAGCCGCTTTGCTCGACCCATGACAAAACTGCTCTTGCCTCGTTCGGTGCGAGCGGTTTGCCATAGAGCAGCTTGCCATCAGCATCGTAGGCATCTTGACCGTTGTTCGTCAAGTAGCCGTCAAACGCAATGCCGTCCAACAGCCCTTCCTCTGCAATCTCGAATTTCGAGCGGCCTGTGGCTACGAAGCATTTTACGCCGTTTTTGCGCAGCGCTTCGATGGCGCACGGTGCGGAAGGGGGATAGACCTTGGTTTTTAAGGAGACAAGTGTGCCGTCGATGTCGAAAAATGCCGCTTTTATCATAGTGCGAGCACCTCGACCCTTTCGCCGTCGGAAATCAGCTTGATATGCGAAATTGCACTTTCAAAGCTGTCAATGATCCTCTCTGCGACGCCGTCTTCAATATCACGCTGGATCGTGCGGCGCAGATTTCTGGCACCGTAGGTGACGGAGTAGGATTTCTTGACCAGATAATCGATCACGCTCTCGTCCCACATCAGACCGATACCGCGCTCGTCCAGATTCTCTTTCAGCTCGCCCAACATGATCTTGGCAATACCGCGGAAATTCTCCTCGGTGAGCTTGTTGAAGCAGACGATCTCATCCACTCGGTTGATAAACTCCGGACGCAAAAATTCACGCAGTGCGCCCATTGCCTTCTCCTTACTCTGCTCGGAAACGCTTCTGCCGAAGCCGACGGAGCCGCCGGTGCGGTCGGAGCCTGCGTTGGAGGTCATAACGATCACGGTGTTTTCAAAATTGACAAGTCTGCCCTGTGCATCGGTAATTCTGCCGTCATCGAGGATCTGCAGAAGCACGTTCAAAACATCGGGATGTGCCTTCTCAAGCTCGTCGAAAAGAATGACGGAATAGGGACGGCGGCGAATCTTCTCGGTAAGCTGACCTGCCTCGTCGTAGCCGATATAGCCGGGGGGCGAGCCGATCAGCTTGGAAACGGAGTGACGCTCCATGTATTCCGACATATCCAAACGTACCAGAGAATCCACAGAGTCAAACAGCTCGTCGGCAAGGCGTTTGACCAGCTCTGTCTTGCCGACACCCGTCGAGCCGACAAAGATAAAAGAAACAGGATGCTTCTTGGTTGCAATGCCGATGCGGTTGCGGCGGATCGCAGAACTGACGGCCTTGATCGCCTCGTCCTGACCGATGATGTGCTTTTTCAGACGTTCTTCCAGTGTACGAAGCTGCTCGTATTCCTGCGCGCGGATCTTGCTGGCAGGGATTTTTGTCCACATCTCAATGATGCGAGCCAAATTGTCAATGGTCAGAACAGGTGCGGGCTTCGCTTCCAGAGCTGCGATCTCACCGTCTAAGCGCAGAATGTTGCTGCGCAGAGTGGCAAGACGCTCGTAATGCTCGTGCTCGGTGTCCTCGGTGAGCATTTTGACCTCTAACTGATAATCATCGCGCTCCTTGCGCTTCTCGGCAAGGTCGGAAATCTCTTTGGTGCGCAGATTCAGATCGGAGCAGGCTTCGTCGAGCAGGTCGATCGCTTTATCGGGAAGGAAGCGGTCGGTGATATACCGCTCGGAGAGAATGACCGTCTGACGGGCGATCTCGGGCGGAATTTTGACGCCGTGGAACAGCTCGTAATAATGCGCAACGCCACGCATGATGGCAACAGCCTCGTCGATGCTCGGCTCGGCCACGGTCACAGGCTGGAAACGGCGCTCCAGAGCGGTGTCTTTTTCAATATACTTACGGTATTCAGCAAAGGTCGTTGCGCCGATGACCTGCACCTCGCCTCTTGACAGGGCGGGTTTGAGGATGTTTGCCGCGCTCATGGAGCCCTCGGCATCGCCGGCACCGACCAAATTGTGTACCTCGTCAATGACTAAAATGATGTTGCCGCACTCCTTGATCTCGGTGACAAGGCTCTTCATGCGGCTTTCAAATTGGCCGCGGAACTGCGTTCCCGCAACCAGCGAGGTCAGATCCAAAAGATAGACCTCCTTATCGCGCAGCTTAAAAGGCACGTTGCCGCTGACGATGCGCTGGGCGAGACCTTCTGCGATGGCGGTCTTGCCAACGCCCGGTTCACCGATCAGGCAGGGATTGTTCTTTTGACGGCGATTCAGGATCTGCACGACGCGCTCGGTTTCAACCTCGCGGCCGATGATTTGATCGAGCTGGTTTTCACGCGCTTTGGCGGTCAGATTCTGACAGTAGGTATCCAAAAACTTGCGCTTTTTCTGCTTCGGGGGCTTGTCGCTCTGTGGTGGAGTTTCCTTTTTCTCGTCCTTCGGAACAATGTCGCCGCCGCCGAACAGACGGTTCATATGGGGAAATGTCGCGGTGCGGCTGCCGACCTCGTCATCGTCATCCATATCCTCCGGCTGCATCAGAGCCATCATTTCGCTGTTGATGCCGTCTAAATCCTCGTCGCTAATGCCCATGCGTTCAACGATCTCATCGACCTGTTTAATGCCAAGCTCCTTGGCGCACTTTAAGCACAGACCTTCATTTGTGGACTTGCCGTTTTCGACCTTGGTGATGAAGATCACGGCAACATTTTTTTTGCATTTGCTGCAAATCGTGGGTTTCATAGAAGTTCCTCCTTCTCAGGGAATGTACAGCTCGGTGTAGCCGCTGCCGATGCACAGAGCCGTGCCGTCATTGCGGGCGAGAGCCGATATATATGCGTTGTTCTTTGCGGTGCTGTTAAGCGTCAGCTCGCGGTCATAGATCAACACGGAATCTGCGGTTAAAATGCAGATGTATTTTTCGCAGCGGCTGATATGCTGCGGCGCGGTGCTGAGCTTCAGCGAGGCGGTTTGCTCGCCGCGAGCATCAAGGCAGACAAGATCATAGCCGAGGCTCAGCTCGTAGTGGTCATACAAAACCGTGACCTGATCCTCCGCGAAGCGGTAGGCTGCGAGCTTGGCATTTTCCTGCTTAAATTCCTGTTTCATCGTTCCGTCGGTGTCGAAGAAAAACAGCGTTTCCTCTCCGACTGCGCAGATTGTATCGTCATCGGTAAAGGCAAGATCGCAGATGAGCTGCGTGCCGAAGGAAACCGTTGCGCGGATGCCCTCGGCGTGTGTGGTCAGGATTCGCGCGGTGGAGAGGAAACTGATGTCCTCCTGACCGAGCGTGGTGACGACTGCGTAGCTCCCGTCGGGCGAAAGAGCGCAGGTGTTTAAAAATGCGGATTCGCTGCGATGAGAATAGAGCTTTGCGCCGTTTTCGTTAAAAACATCCAGAACGGTGTAGCAGTCGCTGCCTTCATACAAAATGGCACAGGTGCCTTCGTCGCACAGGTCAGCGTCGAAGATCCTTCCGTCCACGCTCAGGTCGAAAAGGGCTTCACCATCGCTATCGAGCAGAATCGCGCGCGTACCGCCGACATCGTACAGCAGAGCCAGCTCATCCGTGCAATCGAAGATGGGGTTCGAGAAGCTGCCGTTCATGGCAGCAATTGTGCTGCCGCCGGTGGAAAAGACCTGAAGACCGCCCTGCGAGGCAACCGCAAAGCTGTCATCGATCATGGCATAGTCGGCATTGCCGTAGGCCTCAAAACGGATGGAGCCGTAATCGCTCTCGCCCACGCCGAGGTAACGGAAATAGCGCTTCACACCGTCGAGCGCAGTTGTTTTGGCCAGCAGAAACCAGACCAGAAGCACAATGATCGCAACGATGATCGCAATAAAAATAAACCATTGTTTTTTGAGAGAAATCTTCTTCTTCGGCGTTTCACCGAAGATCGGAGTGACATTATCGGACATGGAAAGACACCTCCCCGTCGTCATACCAGAGCCGGGTCATGTAAAGGCCGCCTGCAGGCACGGTCGGGCCGGCGGCGGTGCGGTTGCCGCTTTCAAGCAGCGTACCGATCTCGTTTGGATCGATCTTGCCCTCGGCGGCGTAGACAACGGTTCCGGTCATGGCGCGTGCCATGTTATACAAAAAACCGTTGGCGCAGATGCGGCACTCGATCAGATCGCCCTTGCGCTCAACCTCGAAATGATGGACGGTGCGGATGGTGGATTTGACATCCGTCCCGACAGAACGGACGGCGGCAAAATCATGTGTGCCCACGAACTGCGAGGCGGCCTGCTGCATGATGCGCTCGTCCAAATGCTTGGGATAGAACCATGCGCGGTTTACATAAAACGGGTCGCGGATCCGTGAATTGTAGATTTGATAGGTGTATTCCTTCTTTACGCACGAGCCGATGGCATTAAAACCGTCGTGCACCTGCATGGCATTAAAGACCACGATGTCTTCGGGCAGGTGGGTATTGAGTGCGTAGGGCAGGCGATCGACCGGAATACGGGAATCGGTGCGGAAATTTGCCACATACACACGGGCGTGAACGCCTGCATCGGTTCGGCCGCAGCCGGTGATATGCACCCGATGCCCAACGACCTTAGCGGTAGCCTCTTCGAGCGTCTGCGCAACGGTGCAGGCGTTTTTCTGCACCTGCCAGCCATGGTAGCAGGTGCCTTCATATTTCAAAAACAGAGCAATATTGCGCATAAAACACACCTCCTGAGATCACAGACCATACGAGCGCAGAACGATCACGCCTGCAAGCACGGCAGCACCGAGCAGGAAAGCAACGAAATCCGCCCCACGATAGCGTAGCTGTTTCATTTTTGTTCTGCCCTTGCCGCCGTGATAGCAGCGGCATTCCATTGCGGTGGCAAGCTCGTCTGCGCGGCGGAATGCGCTTACAAACAGCGGCACGAGAATCGGCACGAGAGCCTTGGCGCGGCGGAAGAGATTGCCGGTTTCGAAATCTGCGCCGCGTGCCTTCTGCGCGGAGATGATCTTGTCGGTTTCTTCAATAAGCGTGGGGATAAAGCGCAGCGCAATGGACATCATCATCGCCAGCTCATGCACGGGGAAGTGCAGCACCTTCAGCGCAGAGAGCAGCGACTCCAAGCCGTCGGTCAGCGCGATGGGTGAGGTGGTGTAGGTGAGCAAAAAGGTGCCCGTAACGAGCATCATAATGCGAAGAACCAGGAAAAAGGCGTTAAATAAGCCCTCTTTTGTAATCGTAAAGATCCACCATTTGACCAGCACCTGCCCGTCGGAGTAGAACAGATTGAGCAGAGCAGTTAAGATTATGATAAAAATCAGCGGCTTCAGACCCTTGAACAGCGCCTTGAGGCGAATGCGGGAAACGATGATGCTCGTCACCAAAAAGGTTAACATAATACCATAGGAGACAAACCATTTACACAAAAACAGCGCGACAATATACACGATCACAAGCAGCAGCTTCGTGCGCGGATCGAGGCGGTGAACGAAGGTATTTCCCGGGAAATACTGCCCGAGGGTAATATCCTTAAGCATGGCAGCCTCCCTTCAGCCTGAGCAGTTGGGAAACTGCATCCTGCAGAGTATATGTGGCAGGATCCACCTTGATACCGAGCTGCTGCAAGCGCAGAAACAGCGCCGTTACCTGCGGAACGGTCAGACCGATCTCCTGCAGGCGCTCTGCATTGGCGAAAACCTCGCAAGGCGGTGCGAGCATTTCGACTGCACCGTGGTTCAAAACAAGCAGTCGGTCTGCCAGAAGTGCGACATCATCCATGCTGTGGCTGACCATCAAGACGGTGGCACCGGTGGCCTCCTGATAGGCGTGGATATTGCCGAGCAGCGATTTGCAGCCCATGGGATCCAGACCGGCGGTTGGCTCGTCAAAAATAATGACCTCCGGCTCCATGGCGATCACGCCTGCAATGGCGACGCGGCGTTTTTGACCGCCGGAGAGGTCAAAGGGCGATTTTTCCAAAATATCCTCACCCAGACCTACGAAGCCTGCTGCCTTGCACACGCGCTGACGGATCTGCGCCTCGCTCAAGCCCATATTTTTCGGGCCGAAGGCGATGTCCTTGTAAACGGTGTCCTCAAAGAGCTGATATTCCGGGTACTGAAAAACCAGCCCGACACGAAACCGCGCCGCGCGGGTGGCTTGCTTATCCTTATGGATATTTTCGCCGCCGAGAAAAATCTCACCCTCGGTGGGCTTGAGAAGACCGTTCAGATGCTGCATGAGGGTAGACTTTCCCGAGCCGGTGTGACCGATGATGCCGAGAAATTCGCCCTTTTGGATTGTAAAATTCATATTCACAACGGCCTTATGCTCAAACGGCGTGCCGATGGAATAGGTGTGAGACAGGTTTTTAACCTCGATAATTGCTGACAATTTGCTTCCTCCCAGTGATCAGGCCTTCAGCCAAGCGCAAAGTGCCTGTGCACATTCTTCGGTGGATAATGCGTCGGGCGGCAGATTGGCGCCCGATTGATTGAGCTGCAAAATAATTTGCGTGGTCATGGGAACGTCCAAGCCGGCTTCCCTCAAAAGCTTTTCTTGCACAAAGACCTCTTTCGGTGTGCCGTCGAGCAGGATCCTTCCCTCGTCCATGACGATCACGCGGTCGGCTCTGAGTGCCTCGGACATATGGTGTGTGATCAGGATCACGGTGATGCCGTTGTCGCGGTTGAGCCGTTCAATCGTGGAAATGACTTCTTCTCGGCCGTGGGGGTCGAGCATGGCGGTCGGCTCGTCTAAAACAATACAGTTCGGCTGCATCGCGATCACGCCTGCGATGGCAACGCGCTGCTTCTGACCGCCGGAGAGAAGGTGCGGTGCGTGGGTGCGGTATTCATACATCCCAACGGTTTTCAGCGCGTCATCCACACGCTGACGGATCTCCTTCGGCGCAACGCCGAGGTTCTCCGGCGCAAAGGCAACGTCCTCCTCGACCACGTTTGCAACCATCTGGTTGTCGGGATTCTGAAAGACCATTCCTACGGTGCGGCGAATATCAAGCAGCTTCTCTTCATCGCTTGTGTCGCAGCCGAAAACATAAACCTTGCCGCCCTCGGGAAGCAAAACGGCGTTAAACTGCTTTGCAAGCGTGGATTTTCCGCAGCCGTTATGTCCCAAAACGGCAACAAAGCTGCCTTCATCAATCGATAAATTCAGACCGTCGAAGACTTTGGCATTTTCCTCATAGGAAAATTGCAGATCGTTAACAATGATTGCTTCGCTCATCGTTTCACCCTCAGCGGCATGTCCATCTGCCGGTTGCGCCGCAGGGGAGAACCAGACCGCTCTTGACGGGCAGTCCCAGCTCATCCGACTGCGTATGTCCGCCGTAGCGTGGGGTGACGATGGAATCGAGCAGGCAGGTGAGCACCGACGGGGCAAGCCCTGTGGTGTAGGAATTGATGATGAAAAACAGCGGATCGTCCGAAAGGACACCTGCAACGAGCTTCAAGAACGGATAAAGATCCTTCTCCAGCTTCCAGATCTCGCCGGACGGGCCTCTGCCGTAGCTCGGCGGATCCATGATGATGGCATCATACCGTCTGCCGCGCTTGATCTCACGCTCAACGAATTTCGCGCAGTCATCAATGATCCAACGGATCGGCGCATCCGAAAGGCCGGACGAGGCGGCATTCTCTCTCGCCCATGCGACCATACCCTTGGCAGCGTCAACATGGCAGACGCTTGCACCTGCCTTTGCGGCGGCCAAGGTTGCGCCGCCGGTGTAGGCAAAGAGGTTTAAAACGGAGACCTCACGGCCTGCATTTCGGATCTGCTCGTCAATAAAATCCCAGTTTGCCGCCTGCTCGGGGAAAACGCCCGTATGCTTAAAATTCATCGGCTTGACATTAAACGTCAAATCGCGGTAGCAAATCTGCCAGCGTTCGGGCAGATGATGCTGCGACCACTGACCGCCGCCGCTGTTTGAGCGAGCGTAACGTGCGTCATACTTCCGCCAACGCGGATCGTTCTTCGGCGTATTCCAAATCACCTGCGGATCGGGACGTACCAAAAAATACTTACCCCAGCGTTCTAATTTTTCTCCGTCAGAGGTGTCGAGCACCTCGTAATCCTTCCAATGTTCAGCTTTCCACATAGGAAAACCTCCTGTTTTTATTCTACTTGTATATCGCGGAAAGCGTACCACTCATCCTCGGGGGGAGGTGCGGCCTCGATGCCGCCTTCCGTAGGCACGGTAGGCTCCGGCGGTTCCGTCGGCTCCGTCGGCTCCGTCGGCTCCGTCGGCTCGGTGGATTCGGCAGGATCCTCCGTGGACGGCTGCTCTTCGGTGTGCTCCGTGCAGGTTTTGACCTCGTCGGGATTGTAGACATAGTCCTTATCCTTGTTGACCTTCCAATCCTCGTTGTAGATCAGCATGCCGACTTCCTCTGTTTCGGGGCAGAACTCGGTCGCAACCATGCCGGTGTCCTTGCAGATCTTGACCAAAGCGTGACATTCGCAATAGGTATGGGGAGCATCCTGACTGAAGAGCTTGACACCGACAAGGCGAGTGCCGCGCATCTCTTCCTTGCACGAATCGGCTGCAAGCATGCCGCAGTCGGCGCAGACGTTGAAGTAGTAAACGTCGTCCGGCTGGGTAAAGCTGCGGTATTCCAAATTCTCATGCAGCGGACGCATGACCTGATTCCACATCGTGATGGCAGGATTCGTGCCGGAAATGACGATCTGTTCGGGCTCGTCGTAGCCGCACCAGACGACTGCCGTGTAGTACGGAGTGTAGCCTGCGAACCAACGGGTCTGGTTGTTGTTGGAGGTACCGGTCTTGCCGGCAACAGCCATGTTGCTCATGTTGGCGGGATAGCCTGTGCCGTAGTCCACGGCATATTCGAGCATATAATTGGTGTAATAATTTGCCTTTTCGCCGATGGCGGTGTGGCTTTCCTGCAGGTTTTCAAGAATGATGTTGCCCTCGGCATCTTCAACGTGGGTGTAGGTGCGTGCTTCGCGGAAAATGCCGTCATTCGGGAAGGTCGCAAATGCCTGCGTCATCTCGCGGACGGTCATGCCGTAGGTTTGCTCACCCAGCGCAAGGGGCGCGTAGGCAATGTCGGTATAGGTCTTGCCGCCGGTCTCCTTGTGTTCGACCAAGGTGGTGATGCCCATCTTCTGCGTCAGGAAGTCATAGCTCTCCTGCAGACCCAGCTCGTGGAGCGTTTTAACGGAGATGGTATTGAGCGAGCTGCTGACACCGCGCAGAATAAGGCACTGACCGCTGTAGGTACGGGAACTGTTCTGCGGCCATTCAGGTTCGTCCTCATCGTAGAAGGAGGAATCCTCAAAGACGGTTGCAGGCGTAATGATACCTGCCTCAAGTGCCGGCGCGTAAACCGACAGCGGCTTGACGGAAGAACCCGTCGGCAGGGAGGCTTCGGCACGGTTATAGGTCAGGCTGCCGTTTTTCTCACCGACACCGCCTGCAATGGCGATGATGTCACCGGTTTCATTATCGATCAGCACAATGGCGGATTGCAGTTGCTGTGCGCTCGATGCCTTGGGAACGTTTTCCAAATTCTGATAGATCTCATCGACCTGACGCTGTGCGTCCACATCGATCGTTGTGTAAATGCGATAGCCGCCGGTCAGAATCATCTGCTCTGCGGCATTTTCCGTAATGCCGAACTGCTTGCTGAAATCCTCGACCACATCGCGGTAGACCGTATCGACAAAGTACGAGTAGCCGCTGCTGCCGTCAACAGCGGGATTGACCGTTTCGCAGTTCGGACAGCGGAAGGCTTCGTCGTCGCCCTCGATATAATCATCGGACGTGCCTTCAAAACCGCAACTGCCATTAACGCAAACATAGGTTTCCTCATCGTAGCGTCCATCGTGGAAGACCATCTCCTGTGCCAGAGCCTCGTTCAGCTCGCTTTCCGACAGATAGCCCTGTGCATACATCTCGTTGAGAATGATGACCTGACGGTTGCGGTTTCCCTCGGGATTGATATAAGGATCATAGAGAGAGGGATTATTGGTGATGGCAATGATGCTTGCTGCCTCGGCAGGCGTCAGATCCATCGCGGAATCTTTGGCAAAATAGACCTGTGCGGCACTTTGCACGCCGTAGCAGCCCTGACCGAGGTAGATGGTATTCAGATACCATTCCATAATCTCTTCCTTGGTATAGCAGTCCTCAAAGGCCATTGCGCGGAAGATTTCCTGCACCTTGCGGTGGATGGTGACCTCGTCCTCCTGCGACAGATTCTTGATGAGCTGCTGCGTGATCGTGGAGGCACCGTAGGACGTGTCGCCGCCGACAAAGTTGCCGATTGCGGAGATCGTGCGGATCCAGTCAACGCCGTTATGCTCCTGAAAACGCTTATCCTCGATCGCGATGGCGGCATGAACCAGATGCGGCGAGATCTCATCATAGCCTGCCCAAATGCGGTTCTGCGTTGCATAAAGCTGCTGCAGCTCGTGCGTTTCGCCAGTTTCGCGGTCGGTATAATAAATGATCGACGTCTGCGCCATGGATTTGTTATCCAGATTCAGCGCCTGGGCGTACTCCTGTGCGGAAGGAATGATGTCCTGCTTGAGATAATCGGAGAATTTTACCATAAAAATACTGCCTGCAATGAGCGCAATGAGCGCAAGAGAGCTTGCCACGATCAGCGCCCAAAGCACGATCTGACCGAGAATGTGCAGCACCACACGCGTGATGCGCCATGCAATATGCGGCTGCTTTGCAGAGGAATCCGATTTTGCCATAAAATGACCTCACTTTCTGAAATATATCCTGTCGGTGTAATGCCTGATAAGCATACCGATCCATTATCCCTATTTATATAATTATATCACGCTTGTCAAATCTATATTAGCAGAAAAAATGTTGGATATTTCATCTTTTTTTAGAAAAAATAATTACAGGTGATCGATTTGAATTTGATTTTGTCCAAACTCTTCCGTGGGGCTTCTATTTTGATGTTTCTGAACTTTTCATTAATTTTATATACGATTTTTTCCGACAACGGCTTTCTCGCTGTGCGCGACGAGGAGACAAAACGGGTTTACCAAACACAGGTGCGTACCGATCTGCTGCCGTCGGAGGATGCAGCCTTGCTTGAGGCCGGAATCGTCTGCAAAAACAGGCGTGAGCTTGCCGAAGTGATAGAAAATTATATTTCTTGAGAATTACGACGGATTTCCTCTTGATTTTCTGACCGAGGGAGGTTAAAATAGAAACAGATAAAACAGGAGGAGCTTTGTATGGATGAATTTGAACGCAATGTGATCTCGATCACCGATGAAGACGGCGTCGATTATGAGCTGGAGGTTTTGGCGGTCGTCAATTACAACGACGTGGATTATTTGGCGCTGACGCCGATCGATGCCGATGACGAGGCCGAGGAGCTTGAGGTCAGCATTCTCAAATCCGTTACCGAGGACGATGAGCCGGTGCTGCTCGCCGTTGAAGACGAGCAGGAGCTTGAAGCGGTTTACGATCTTCTGATGGAGCAGATGTTCGACATCGATGTCAGCGAGGATGAAGATTTCGAGGAAGAAGACTTCGAAGAGGGTTTCTGAGCTTTAGACGATTTTAATTTGATAAAAGTTCCCTGCTTGGTGCGTGATAGCCCCTTTTAGACCCACATCAATTTTAAGGGATGTCGGACTTCCGTCTCGGCGTGCAGGCCTCCCGCTTTGGCTTTGACCGTAAGCGGATGTTGGAAGCTGAAAAGAGCCGGAGAGACAACCCACCTGCCTTTTCGTGCAGGTTATAAATGGGGTTACACGGCCATAGCGGGGATTTTTTGCAAAAAAAATGAAAAAAATTGTAAATTTTCGACTTTGCACTTGCAAGTTTGAAAAAAAAACTGTATAATATGGAAGTTGTATTTTGGGGTACTCCCAAATAATATCCACGATTGTGAGGTTTTACAAATGAGCGCATCCCGAGAAAGAAAAAAGCGTGTGGAGCAGAACTCCAACACACAGCCCGAATCCGCGAAGGCTAAGAAGAAGATTTCCGAAGGCTGGATCTTTGCGATCTGCATGATCTCGATCGTTGTCATTGTCATCGGCGGCATGCTGATCTATCGCAACTATGAGGCGCATCAGACCGTTCTGACTGTTGGTGACTATGAGGTTGAAGTTTATGAGTTCAACTATTTCTACCGTGAGATCGCTGCGGTCTGCGACCAGTACCAGGATTATCTTGGCCTTGACGAAACTGCACTTGACAAGCAGAAGATCGATTCCAGCGACCTGTCTATGATGGCACTGGTCGGACTGAACACCGAATGTCTGGCCGACTATCAGCCGGTTGACGGCGTTTATGATTTTACATGGGCAGAGCTGATCGCTGACAATGCTATGCGCAATGCCGCTTCTGCATACTCTGTCTATCAGGCAGCCGTTGCGGCCGGCTATGAGCTGACCGCTGAGGAGCAGGAGAGCATTGATGAGTCCGTTGCGGAAATCAAGACCTATGCGGATGAGAACTCTATGTCCGTAGATGAGTACATTGAGGCTGTTTTCGGCCGTGATTGCGATGAAGAGAGCTACCGTCAGTATATGAAGGTAATTTCCATCGCTTCCTCCTATCCTGCTACCATTGAGTACACCGCTGAGGAAATGGCTGCCCGTGACGAAGAAGCTCCCGAAGATTTTGATGCAGTTGCATTCTATTACTATGTAATGGACGGAACCACCATCAAGGCTGAGCAGGACGCAGCGGCAGAGACTACGGAAGAAGAAACCGAAGAAACCACCGAAGAGGAAACCGTAGAGGCTACTGAGGAAGAAACCGCAGAAGCCACCGAAGAGGAAACTGCAGAGGCTACCGAGGAAGATACTGCAGAGGCTACCGAGGAAGATACTGCAGAGGCTACCGAGGAAGATACTGCAGAGGCCACCGAGGAAGAAACCGAAGAGGAGACCGAAGTGACCGACGAGGAAACTACCGAGGAGACTGAGGAAGAGCTGACCGAGGAGCAGAAGGCTGAGCTGGACAAGCTGGCGAAGGAAGCTGCCGAGAAGATGGCCGCTGATTTTGATGTCAATGCTGACAGTGTCGCTATCCATGCGGACTATACCCGTGAGTATCTGGAATCCATAAGCTACACCGTTGAGCTGCCGGAAGAAGCTATCGACTGGCTCTATGGCGAGGCAAAGGCTGACGAAGTCAAGATGTTCACCATCGAGGCTGACGAAGAGCTTGAGGATGACGAGAACAGATATGTTGTCATTAAGTTCATTTCCGGCGAGGATTACAATACCGCAAACTTCCTCTCCTTGACCATTGCTGACGACGAAGAAGATGTAGAGCTGGAAGAGGGCGAGAAGACTGCGCAAGAGAAGGTTGCAGAGATCAAGGCTTCTCTGGAGGCAGATTCCTCCGAGGAGAACTTCCGCAATCTGATTCTGGCAAATCTTGACCATGAGGATGAAGAGGGCGAAGAGCACGACCATTCTCAGGAAGGCGTTTCTGAGAATCAGACTCGCTATACCCTTGCAAATACATCCAAGGACGTATTTGCATGGATGATGCTCGAAGCGCGTGCGCAGGGCGACTGGACCATGATCGATATGGACGGTCAGACCGTGTTCTACTTCTACCTTGGCGAAGGCGAAGGCTACCGCCATCTGAGCATCGAGAGCACTATGCGCAGCGAGTGGTACACCGAGACCACCGAGGCAGCGATCGAAGCCTGCGGCTACGACAAGGATGCTGCTATGAGCGCAGAGGTTAGATACTACAGCTAAGAGTAAAAAACGGAGCGTCATTTCTGACGCTCCGTTTTTTGTTTGCGATCGGAACTATAAGCCGGGTTCTGTAATCGACAGCCATCTATCTGGGCGCACCGTTACCGATACGCTCAAGCCACCTCCCCGGAGACGGTCGGGCCAACCAATGTCTCCTCCACGGTGTTGCTCCGGATAGAGTTTACAGCATCACGATGTTCCCATGTGATGGGTGAGCTCTTACCTCGCCTTTCCACCCTTGCTCGCTGCATATGCAGCGGGCGGTATATCTCTGTTGCACTTTTCCTGAAGTCGCCTTCGGCGGGCGTTACCC
>CAYVLD010000037.1:3954-14688 GCA_964452205.1 uncultured Oscillospiraceae bacterium | reverse complement strand
TGATGACTACCATCAAGCTCAATATGATATTCTCAATGGGGCTCAATTTCCTTGCCATCGCGCTGGCTATCACGGGAATACTCAATCCCGTTGTCGGTGCGCTCGTACATAACGCAGGCTCTGTACTTGTAATTATAAACTCGGCGCTGTTGCTGAAACGGAAGAGCAAAACCATATAAATCGTGGCATAACAAAGGGGCTGTAAAAAAACTCCGGTTTATGTCATCCTGAGCGAAGGATCTTTAAAAGTTCCGAAATACTGCTATTTCCCGGACTTTACAAAAGATTCTTCGGTCACTTCGTTTCCTCGCAATGACATAGGAAAGAGTTTTTTACAGCCCATTATAATTATTTCGCGCGAGTGAAATTTCCCATTGTTTCTTTAACCGTCGAGAGGTAAGCAAATGTACCCGGGAAACGCTCGAGAATCTTCCGAAACTCCACGATCTGGTGCTTGTTGACCAAGCAGATCAGCAGCGTTTTATTTTTATTCGTGAAGCCGCCGACGGCAGGCAGCTCCGTTACGCCGTGGTGAAGCGTTTCCATGATCGCCATTTTCAGCTCAGCAGGCTGCTCGGTAACGATCTCGAACTTGACTGCTTCCTTAAAGCCCTTGAGCATCATATCGCTGACCTTGCTCGACAGGAAGCAATACAACAGGCACAAAATCACAGGCTCGATCTTAAAGTCATAGACAAAAAATGAAACGCTCGCTACGACCGCATTAAACCCAAACAGCACCCAAAGCAAGTTCATTTCCGGTCTATAATGGTTGATCCACGCCGCGATCAAATCCGAGCCGCCGGTGCAGCCGTTGCGCTTCATAACGATACCGTAGCAGAAGCCGCTGATCACACCGCCTGTCAGCGGTCCGAGGATCTTGCTGTTTTGCGTGTTGTAGCTGATGGCATCAAGATTAACATGATCCAAGATCAGCATCGCAGAGGAAAAAAACAGCGCAAAAACAGTCGTATGTATAATGTATTGCGAATTTACAAAGCGCCGCACAATGATCAGCAGCGGAATGTTCACGAGGAATGTCATATAGCCCACAGAAAAGCCCGACAAATGCTGAATCATGGTTGCAATACCCGGAATGCCGGATGGTGCAAAATCATTCGGAAAAACAAAAATATGGTAACTCAGTGCCAAAAACAACGCGGAGAAAATGATAACACAATAATCCTGTACACGGCGAAACGTCTGCATTTGCAATGCCTCCGAATATTAAAAATCCAAAGACATATATAACAATTTTTCGATCAAAAGTCAACAGCAAATTTTGACAAAAAATGACTTTGAACATTGTGCATCTGGTTACAATGCCTTGTAAAAGCGCCTGTCTTACACCTCAAAAAAACTTCCGGCGATCCATATCGGATCGCCGGAAACACAAACGATTTCACAACAATTGCGGTCATCCGTGCAAGGGTGTTCGCTTTTTTTATTTCCCCAACTTGCGCTGAACGAATTTTGCAATTTCCATGAGCGGAATGATGAGGGCTGCCAGAACAACAGATACACCGAACTCCGCGAGGCTGATACGCTCGAACTTGAAGATCTCGGCCAGGAACGGCACCCAAACGACAACGATCGTGCAGACCAAAGACAGCGCCGCCGCACCCCAGAGCCACTTATTCTGTGTGGACATGGTGAAGATCGAGCCTCTGCGAGAGCGCATATTGAAGGCATGGAAAATCTCAACCAGCGACAAGGTCAAGAACGCCATGGTAATACCGTCGTGGCTGTTTG
This sequence comes from uncultured Oscillospiraceae bacterium, assembly GCA_964452205.1. GTDB lineage: Bacteria > Bacillota > Clostridia > Oscillospirales > Oscillospiraceae > JAZOXB01. The sequence goes on along the minus strand of CAYVLD010000037.1, from coordinate 12,936 downwards.
CGATTTCCCAAACGCCGGATTCCATAAAGTGACCGATGAAATATGCACTCAATGTCAGAATCGTAACCAGTATGCCCTGCACAGCGGCATCGAGACCCAAGCCGCCTGCAAAAATGCCGTCGGTTGCGCTTCTGGGCTTGCGGCGCATGATGTCACGTTCGCTCTTTTCCATGCCCAAAGCAAGTGCCGGGAAGCAGTCGGTAATCAGGTTGATCCACAGAAGATGAACAGGCTCGAGAATCGTGAAGCCCAACATGGTTGCAACAAAAATCGCCAGAACCTCTGCCAAGTTAGACGACAGCAGATACTGGATCGCCTTGCGAATATTGTCGTAAATTCGTCTTCCCTCTTCTACCGCAGAAACAATGGTAGCAAAATTATCATCCGACAAAACCATATCGGCAACATTTTTTGTAACATCCGTACCCGTGATGCCCATACCTACGCCGATGTCGGCGCTCTTGATCGACGGTGCATCATTGACGCCGTCGCCGGTCATGGCGGTAATATAGCCTGCCTTCTTCCACGCGTTGACGATGCGCACCTTGTGTTCAGGCTGCACGCGAGCATAGACCGCATACTTGGTAACATCGAAGTCTTCTTCTGAAATCTGATCCAGCTCTGCACCGGTGATCGCATCGTAGCCGCCTTCCAAAATGCCGAGCTGGTTTGCAATGGCGACCGCAGTATCCTTGTGGTCACCCGTAATCATCACAGGACGGATTCCTGCGTTGCGACATTCCACGATCGCATCCTTGACCTCGGGACGGATGGGGTCGATCATTGCCGAAAGGCCGAGATAGCAAAGCTCTTTTTCCAAATCGCTCGCCTCATAAGAGGTCGGCTCGCTGCTCCATTGGCGCATTGCGCAGCACAAAACACGCAGCGCTTGGTCTGCAAAGGATTTATTGACGCTAAGAATCTCCTTGCGGATCGCATCGGTCAGAGGAATGATCTTTCCATCCTTCACGCAATGCGTGCAACGGCGCAGAACCTCATCGGGTGCACCCTTGGTAAACTGAATGACGTTCTTACCTTCACGGCAAACAACGCTCATCATCTTTCGGCCCGAATCAAACGGCGCTTCACCGATTCGAGTAAATGCCTGCGCCTTAGCCTCCAAATCGAGTGCAAGCGCATCGTTCACAAGAGCACATTCGGTCGGCTCACCGATGGCGTTTCCGTTCTCATCAGGCTTTGCATCGCAGCAAAGACGCATGCCGAGTGCAAGCGTGTTAATATCATCCGCGCTGTGGTCAACGACCGTCATCTTGTTCTGGGTCAAGGTGCCTGTTTTATCCGAGCAGATGACCTGCGTGCAGCCCAGAGTTTCGACCGCAGTCAGGCGGCGGATCACAGCGTTTCGCTTAGACATATTGGTAACGCCGATGGACAAAACGATGGTAACCACCGCCGCAAGTCCCTCGGGAATGGCGGCAACGGCCAAGCTGACAGCGACCAAGAAGGTATCGAGCATGCCTTCGCCCGTGATGTTCGGATAGGAACGGATCAAATCAACTGCAAAGATCACAGCGCAGATTCCGATAACGAGGAAGCTGAGAATCTTGCTGAGCTGACCGAGCTTCTTCTGCAAAGGCGTTTGTTCGTCCTTGGCATCGGCAAGCGCGCCGGCGATTTTACCCATTTCGGTCGCCATGCCGGTCGCCGTAATGACCGCCAGACCGCGGCCGTAAACGACCGTACTTCCCATATAGACCATATTCTTACGATCACCCAGCGGAACTTCATCGCCGCGCAGGGCGGAAACCTGCTTGTCAACCGGAACGCTCTCGCCTGTCAATGCAGCTTCCTCGACCTTCATCGAGGCACATTCCAAAATTCTGGCATCTGCCGGAACGGCATCGCCTGCTTCCAAGACAACCACATCACCCACAACAAGCTCCTCGCTGCGGATAGTGATCTGTTTGCCGTCACGCAAGACCTTAGATGTAGCCGCTGCAATCTCCTGCAGGGCAGCGATTGCATTTTCTGCCTTACTCTCCTGCACGATGCCTAAAACCGCATTGATCAGGACAACTGCAAGAATAATAAAGACATCTGCAAAGGATTCGTTGGCAAAATATGCGGTAATGCCCGAAATCAGCGCCGCAGCCAGCAGGATCAGCGTCATGGGATCGGCCAATTCTTCAAAGAATTTACGGATCAGGGATTTTTTCTTGCCCTCTGCGAGCTTGTTTGCGCCGTCGCGCTCCAAGCGCACTTTGGCCTCTTGGGCTGAAAGGCCGTTTGGTGTGCTGTCAATCGACTTCAGCACATCCTGTGTACTGCTTAAATAAGGTTTCAAACTGCTTCCTCCTTAAAATGGATGAGATAAGTCTATCTTGCGAAAAAAAAACAGACTTATCCATCAATGATGTGATAAGTCTTGCTGATTCTGACGACACCACGAGTTTTCACTCTGTGCTGTTGATGCCGCCTCGCAAAAGCGATAGCTACTCCCTTATGCAGTTACTATTATAGCATGAAAAATCCGCCTGTCAAGTAATGAAATTGTATTTTTTTAAAGACATTTTTCACAAAGCAAGTGCCTGTCACAGCACTTGCTTCGTTTGCATCAGCCCCTCAAACAGCTTGGAAATTTCCTGATACTCTGTCCATGTCTTTTCCAGATGTTCCCTGCCCGAATCGGTAATGGCATAATAGCTTCGTGCGCGTCCGTCTGCGACCTCGGTCGAGGAGATCCTGATAAACCCCTGTTCCTCCAGACGGTAAAGAACAGGGTAAAGGATAGAAATCATGTACTTTCCGTCACTGCGTTCTTTGAGCGCCTCGGAAATCTCATAGCCGTACATTGGCTTCTCGGTTAAGAATTTCAGCACCACCAAGGGACTGGTGGCTCGTTTGAAATAAGATATAAAGGAATGCCCCGTATTCTTCAAGGGTCACACATCCTTTCAAATTTGGTAGAATCTGCTTCTTCAAAAATAATATAACACAAAAATTTTAAAAAATCAATATATAGCATTGACAAATATATAATTTTGTGATAGAACTATAGCAAGATAAATCCAATTATTGCTTCCGCCGTTTCGCTAATTCCGATTTGTCGGTGAGATGGGGCGTCCGTGTTTGTCATTCAGAGCGCATACCCACCGATAAATCGGAATTAGTAATAGTAAAATCACATAAAAACGAAGGAGTGAAAAACATGAATCTACGGAAACGATTATCCGGAAAGCCCGTGCAGACGGTGCTTTGGCAGATCGTACTGATCGCCATGGCACTGCTGATCGGGGTCAGTGCAACATTGGTGTATGCTTCCGATCGCCTGCCCGAGATTCTCGGAAAGCATCTTACCACCATAGCAGTCATGCCGTACCGGGAAGAAGAAGGCGAATACGGTTCATCGCCGCAAGTCACACTTACGCAGGATGATATTGATCAAATAACGCGTATGGACATGGTCGAGATGATCGATCTGAGGACGCTGACGGGTGCTTACATCCCACAAATGAGCGCGGATGTTGCACTGGCAAACTGGGGAACATTGCATGCGATGAATTACGATTATATCAATGACCGCCATTTAAACGATTGCTACAATCAAGTCGTTGTAACGGGAACGGTCGAACAAAGCTGGACGGTCGATGAAGAAATCTCAACACATGATATTTCTGTGATCGGACATGGCACAAAGGTTCCCGGCAGATATGCTTATGCTATTTTAAATGTTGAAGAAATTCTTGTTATGAACGATGAATACGACATTTTTGAAACCGAGGAATATTCAAGCTACTGCGGCAAGGCTTTTGTTTCTGCAACCATTTACGACGAATTGGATGTTCCCTTCTTCCAAGAGGGTGAACGTTACATTGTCAGCGGCAGCTATGATCCATCCGCATACGGCCTTACAACCACGGTTCAGCACACGCCCGGCGATGTCTTTCTTCCTTGGATCAAAGTCACCCGACCCTATTTGGCTACTTGTGTCATACAAGACGACACCTTGCTGATCTATAAAGAGACAGAAGAAGATTTTCCCCTCACAGACGAATATCCTTATCATACCACTATCCTTAAAGCAGAAGACCCTTTCCCCGTTGTACAAAAGTTAGACGGCTCCTTGGAGGACTTTCTTGCTGAAAATTCAGCTTGGAGCGAGCGTATTGAGCTGCTGGAAATGGCGCAGCACACATTTCCCGTCTTAGGTACGCAATGTCTTGAAAGCATGCAGTATTTTGTCACTAATTCCGCCACCATCACCGACGGACGCAGCTTCACGCAGGAGGAATATGACACAGGTGCAAAGGTGTTGATCTTAAACGAGGCGCTTGCGCAGGAGGCAGGAATCAAAGTCGGTGATACCATCTCCTTGTCGCAGTATTACGTCGGAGAGACCTATAAAGAAGGCAACTGGAAAGAAACCGGCTTTGATGAAGCAAACGACCCCTTTGTCGGAGTTAAGCCGATCCCCTACGGATTGGAAACGGAAAACGAAAGTTTTACCGTAGTCGGTCTGTACCGATTGGAGCGGAGCTGGCAGGATAACGCCTTCTCGTTCACGCCAAATACGATTTTCATGCCGCAGAACGCACAAATCGAAGGTGGTTATGGCGGCGTAAGCGAAATTGTAAAGAATACCATTTGGGGCCGGCAGACCGATTTAGAGACCGGTGAAGTCACATGGGAAGGCTGGATGGACAACGAAGAATTACAGGCACGAGGCTCCTACGGTGTTTACATGTCTGTCAAGATTGAAAACGGCAAAATGGAGGAATTTTTGGAGGCGATCGGCAACAGCTCGCTGAAAGAGCGAAAATTCCTGACCTTTGACCAAGGTTACGAGCAAATGGAGGCAAGCATTGATGCCGTCATTGCTGCAGCGAAAAAGCTGTTTTCCCTTGCGCTTGCAGGCTGGGGGCTTCTGTTATTATTGTACATACTGCTCTATCAGTCCCGTGAGAAACGCAATCTCGGTGTGATGCGCTCCGTCGGCGCAAAGCCTGCGCAGGCAAGAAGATACCTGTTTTCAAGCGGCATGCTCCTTGCGGCCATCGGCGCAGTCGTCGGTACGGCGCTGTCGGGAACGGTAGCCCGTCTGGTGCAGGACAAGCTCGTTTCTCTGACATTGACTCAGGCAGAATCCATCGCCCACTCAGGCGGTGTGGAGCTGGACAACAGCGTACTGGCGCAAATGCTCTCACAGAGCGAAATCTCTTTTACGGGCATTCTCATTCTGATCGGTCTGCAGATCAGCATCATCGCGATCCTTTTGTGGCTAAACGCCGCATGGCTTGCAAAAAAGAAAACGAGAAAACTGCTGGGGGTGTAGAATTTGGATCCGTATTTCATGAAACGACTATGGCGCAGACCTTGGCTTAGCCTGTGCAGCGTGATTTTAAGCGCTGTGCTGTGCTTCCTGCTGTGCTATCTGTCAAGTTATCAGCAATCGCAGAAAGCAAAGCTCCTCGACACACAGGAGAATTTCGACATTCTCTGCGTAGTGACCAACCGCAGGGGCACGCAGGCAAGCTCTCTGCGCATGGGTTCGAGTGCAGCATGGTTCGTGACCGATCCGGAGGGCGAGCTTCCGAAGCTGATTCGAGACGTTCAGATCACGAAGGAGTTTTTGATTACCGTTCCCCTGCTCGGCATTTCGGATAGTACAATGTACGGCGTGACCAACGAGTACTGCGCCGAACAGCTCGACCCTAAAATGGGCGCGCATGTTACCTATTTCGAGGATGGCTTTTATAAAAGCGAGGAATATATTTGTCTGATCTCCGAAGAAAAATACAATACATTAGATGGCGATACGATCAAGATTTTTGTCAAGGATCTTTTCATCTACCCAAGCGAGAATGAACCCGAGCTCGGCTTCGGCAATATTGAAATGCGTGTGGTCGGCTACTATGAAGGGGATGAATCTCTGATTTTCATGCCCTTCGCCGCATCACAAAAGCTGTGCAGTACACTTTCCAACCGCGTTTCGAGCGATTCCATCGCTTTCTATGCCGTAGACAACAAAAATCTGTCCGCGATTTCCGATGCAGCATCTGAGATCTTCGGCATCGTCGATCCGACCGCCTCAGAATTTTCAAATCCTCGATTGGGTCTGACCATCCACGACGAACAATACCGCGCCACCGTTGCGGCTTTGGAGCAAAATATTGAGCGCACAGAGCTTTTGCTTCCGCTGGTTTCTTTGCTTGGCCTCGGCGTAAGCTTTTTAATCAGCTTCCTTGCCACCCGTGGAGAACTGCTCACCTATGCCCTCATGCGCACACTCGGCATGACAAAGGGAAAGCTCTTCTTCTCTGTTTTAAGGGAGCAGATGCTTGTGTCGACCCTTGCAATCGCCCTGACCGCCATTGTGATGCAGAACTATCTGCCTGCCGTTTTTTATCTGATATGCCATTTTATTGGCTGCTGCTGTGCGGTTATGCGCAGTGTATCGGTCGCGCCAACCGCCATTTTAAGAGAACAGGAGTGAGATTATGGAACTGTTAAAGACCGAAAATGTATCATTTACATACCGAAACAAATTTCAGAGCGTGAATGCCGTCAAGAATGTCACCTGCTCCTTTGAGCAGGGCAAATGCTACGCCATCGTCGGCAAGTCAGGCAGCGGCAAGACCACTTTTTTGTCGTTGCTGGCAGGTCTGGAGCTTCCCACGCAAGGCAAGGTTCTTTTTGATGAGAAGTCAACGTGTGACATGGATTGTGACGAATATCGGCGCGATCATGTGGCCGTGATCTATCAGAGCTACAACCTTTTCCCGCTTCTGACCGCTCTGGAAAATGTCATGTATCCGTTAAAGCTGAAGAAGGTTTCCAAGAATGAAGCATTGGAGAAAGCAAAAAAAGAATTGACCGCCGTTGGCATTGCTCCCGATCAGTTCAAGCGTTATCCCAGTCAGCTCTCCGGCGGCGAGCAGCAGCGAGTTGCCATCGCTCGCGCCTTAGCCGCCGGCAATCAGATCATTTTGGCAGACGAACCTACGGGTAATTTAGACATTACCAACTCAGAACAGGTTGTTGAAATCCTAATGCGTCTTGCCCACGAGGAAGGACGATGTGTGATCGTCATCACGCACGATCTGGAGATCGCCTCGCAGATGGACGAGGTTCAGATGATGCGAGACGGTGTTTTGGAACGGAATGAATAGAGCAAATCGCCGCACGAAAACCCGTGCGGCGATAAAATTTTAAAAATTTCATTCGACAAAAGATTGACTTTTTTAGAAAATACAATTACAATTTTACTATACTTAATCGGAGGTAACTGCTATGGACGAAAAAATACACTATGACACCCTGACGCTGTGCCCGGACTACCGTTTTGTCCGCGTTGTCAGCAAAGACGGCGTATTTTACGACTTGGTGCGCAAGTGGCGTTCCAGAGACCACGTTTTCCGCCTCAAGCAGATCTACCCCGCTGCCGAAAGTCTCGGACGTGCCTTCGTTCCGCCGTGTGTTTTCCGCGATTTTACGGAGCTGGACGGTCCGGAAAACTACCGCGAGGCGGTTTGGAAGGACGGAACGCAATTCCTCTTCCCTCTCCAACCGACCGATCGACTGATTATCGAAGAGCAAATAAATTTGGGTCACCGTTGAGGTGACCCAAATTTATTATTCTCCGCGGTATTTCTTTCTGGTAGCCATGCCGCCGCGAATATGCCGTTCTGCCTTGTTTTGATCCAGAACGGCCTTGACCTGCAAATACAGCGCGCGATTATAGTGCGGCAATCGTTCCGACAGATCCTTATGTACCGTCGATTTGCTCACGCCGAATTCCTTCGCAGCAGCGCGAACCGTCGATTGATTCTCGATGATGTACACAGCCAGATCACAGGCACGTTGTTCGATATTCTCCCTCAATTCACAAACCCCCTTAGCTGTGTGTCCAAAACAGCTTATGCAGAGGGAGGGAGAATTAGACTATTCGATGTCGTCCGCCTTTGGCAAATTCCAATGATAATGCGCCGCGAGCAAACGGATGATCAGTACCAGCACGCTGCCGATCAGCATCGCAGCATAAAGCGGTATGATCTTGCGCAGAAGCACACAGCTCAGAGCCCCAACGATCGAGGCACAGGCATAAATATGTTTAACTAAAATATACGGCATATCGCCTGCCAGCACATCGCGGATCATACCGCCGCCGACACCCGTCAACACGCCGACAAATACCAGCAAGAAGGTGCTTCGCTCCGTCGAGTATTCCAGCGCAAGCCAAATTCCCATGACGGTAAAGACACCCAGACCGAGCGAGTCCATGAAAAACAGGCTGTAATCAAACAGCTTTTCCCTTCGCATCAGGCGGTGACGAACCCAAGGGATAAAAATGATGATGGATGTAATGATGGCGGTAATTGCGATTGTCGGATCGCGAAAAGCATGCGGCGGCGTGATTCCAAGGATGAGGTCACGCAAAATGCCGCCTCCGATCGACGTAACAACACCGAGCACAATCACGCCCAGAAGATCCATGTGCTTTTTGATCGCAGTCAGCGCACCCGAAGCCGCAAATGCCACCGTACCGATAATTTGAAGAATTGAAACAAATATATCCATATCGAACACCTCGAAAAAAGGCGCATTGCAAACGCAATGCGCCTATAATTTATCCGACAGAAGATACCGTACAGCCGTCCGGTGTCTCAATCCGCTTGATCGAAGCGCCTAAACCGGCCAGCTTGCCCACAATGTTTTCATAGCCGCGTTCAATATACTCGATTTCTTCAATGACAGAAGTGCCGTCAGCAGCAAGACCCGCAATCACCATCGCCGCACCTGCGCGCAGATCGCACGCATGGAGCGTGCAGCCATGAAGCTGCTCCACACCGCTGATCACCGCAACCTTGGTATCGACCTTGATCGACGCCCCCATGCGATTCAGCTCGGCGCAGTAGCGGAAACGAGTATCATAAATACTCTCCGTGATGATGCTCACACCATTTGCCAAAGCCATACAAACCGCGATCTGCGGCTGCATATCCGTCGGGAAACCGGGATACG
>CAYVLD010000037.1:0-3944 GCA_964452205.1 uncultured Oscillospiraceae bacterium | reverse complement strand
GCGTTTTCACATTCGCACGGCGCAGGCGATTCGTCCGCTGTACGCGGATCGCATCGTCATATTCGATCACACGGGCGCCCATCTCACGCAGCTTCGCGCTGATGCAGTCCATATGCTTCGGAATTACATTCTGAATCAGAACATCGCCGCCGACAGCGGCAACCGCCGCCATATAGGTGCCGGCTTCGATCTGATCGGGAATGATCGAATAGAAGCCGCCATGCAAAGCCCTGACACCACGGATCTTGATCACGTCCGTGCCAGCACCCGAGATCTTCGCGCCCATGGCATTGAGGAAGTTGGCAAGATCAACAATATGCGGTTCCTTCGCAGCATTTTCGATGATGGTCGTGCCGATAGCGAGCGTTGCACCGATCATAATGTTCATCGTCGCGCCGACGGAAACCATGTCCAAATTGACTCGCGATCCGATCAGGCCTTCCTGCGGCGCCGTCGCACAGACAAAGCCATTGAGCACATCCACCGTAGCACCGATGGCCTCAAAGCCCTTGATATGCTGGTCGATCGGACGAGGTCCGAAATTACAGCCGCCGGGCAGAGCAACGCGTGCATGACCGAATCGGCCAAGCTGCGCACCGATAAAATAGTACGAAGCGCGGATACGGCGCACCAACGCATCGGAAGCCTCGCTGTCACGCGCATGCGTGCAATCGATCTCCAACGTGTTCGGGCTCAAACGGCGAATACTTGCGCCCATGCTGCTCAAAATATCCAGCAGAAGGCGAACATCAGAAATATCAGGGACATTCTCGATGCGGCAAACACCCTCAACCAACAGCGTAGCAGGCAAAATCGCAACTGCAGCATTCTTTGCGCCGCTGATGGTAACGGTGCCGCTAAGCGGCTTGCCGCCGTGAATGATATATTGCTTCATATAGAAACCTCTCAAAATCAGAGTATCAACATATGTATTTGTGGTTGACCATAACAAGGCATTATGAGTATATCACACAAATGGCAGATTGTAAAGAGAAAACTACAAAATGGGAACAGAAAAAACACAAAGATTTCAATTCATGCGTCTCAGACCCTTGGGATAATGGTTTTTCAGGACACCGTCTGCGCCCTTCGCCCAGCCCAGACTATGTCCGTCCACGCAGATCAGAACCCAACCGCGCTGTTCGCCGTAAAGCGTTTCGCCGCGCAGATACGACATAATTTCGCGGCTGTCGGAGGCAAAATCAGCTTTGTTTGAAAAATCCTTGAGCCAAAGTGCCAGCGCATGCGCCGGAACAAATCTCCCCTTGCGCACCTGCCCCAGCTCCAAGCCTGCACGCAAGACCTTCAAGCCGCCGAGAGAGGGCAGCTCCTGCGGTACAAGGTAGTACGTTTCGCCAAAGGCAATCACCTTCCCGTTCAGCGCAATTTGATGCTCGCACAAAAACTGTGAAATGACAGACGGCATTTTTACCGTCACCTGCTCGGGCACCTCCTTCCGTGAAGGCCCATCTGTCTTACGAAGCACTGCCGCAAAATGGCCTTCGCCGCGCAGCTTATGCGGAAGCAGGCGGAAAGTATTTTCGATTCCCTTCGCAGGCCTTTCCGTCCAATCCGCTCTGCCAGCGGCAAACCATGGTGCTTCTACCTTTTCGACGGTAAAATCCGGATGAAGTTCCAGGAATCTGCTGATCACGCCTTCATTTTCCTCCGGCGCGAAGGTGCAGGTGGAATAAACCAGTCTGCCGTTCGGCGCAAGCATTTTCGCCGCCGAGAGCAAAATCTCCAACTGCCGCGCAGCACACATTGCAACGGTTTCTTCGCTCCAATCACTTACCGCCGCATCCTCTTTTCGGAACATTCCTTCCCCACTACACGGCGCATCGACCAAAATTCGGTCAAAATACGACACAAATCGTTCCGCCAGCTTCGCAGGATGCTCATTGAGCACCAGCGCATTTGCAATGCCCATGCGTTCAATATTGGATGCGAGAATTTTTGCTCTTTTCGGATGGATCTCGTTGCAAACCAATAGTCCATCGCCATTCATTGCCGCCGCAAGCTGTGTTGTCTTTCCACCGGGCGCAGCGCACAGATCAAGAACGCGTTCCTTCGGATGTGCATCCAAAAGGGCTGCAGGTGCCATCGCGCTGGGTTCCTGCAAATAGTATACCCCTGCATCGTGAAGCGGATTCAATCCGGGACGCACACCGGACTTTAAATAGTACCCATTTTCCGCCCATGGCACAGGCTCAGCACAAAAATCAGGCACCATGATTTTACCCTTCAACGGATTTAAGCGCAGCCCCGTATTCCTCGGCTGCTCATACGAGGCCAAAAACGCCTCAAATTCCTCTCCGAGCAGCCGCTTCATTCTCTCTAAAAAACCGTTTGGAAGCATAATCTCCCTCCACAAACCTATATTTCCATTTGTATCATACCATAAATCTAACAAAAAAGAAAGAGTCTGGGGGTGAAATGCCCTCAGACTCTTTCGTTGTTGATCCTTTGATTGATCTGTTTTGTTTTTTTGCGAGTGGAGCAGTAAATACAAACCCAGATAATCGCATAGCCGACAACATAAATCGCCGTAAAAATACCGATGGTCGATGCCCTTCTCGGAATCCAGTTGTTTAACAGATACACCCCAAGATAATCCACATACAGCGCGAGAGCATGCAGCAAAATCGCCCACACAAGCGGCAGCTTCTCAATGATATACACCACGGTAATTCCCGCAGCGATAAATGCCATCGCCGTTACCGTCAAAATTTCCACGCAGACCTTTTCGGGCGCAACCGAGGTCACCGCGCCCGTCGCTCCCAAAACACCGTAAATGATCGCCATCACCACAGGCCCTCCGGCGCAAGCCATAAGCCCTCTTTTAAAAAATTCTTTGACCGCATTTTTCATCTTTTTTCAAACCTCCTTTTAATATTTGCAAAACACCGCCTCGAAACATATTCCCGATAGCCGCACTTGAAGACTGCATCCACCGCGCCGCTGAACGATGCCGTAAATCGTTCCAAACGCGTTTCATTTGCCAGCGTCGATTTGTTGATCCGAATAAAGCAGCTCGGCAGAATCTGCTCAAGCTCATACAGCCGAAGTTTCAGGCGATAGCGCACAGCGCGAATATCGATCGCGTAGGTCTTCCCCTCTAACACCGTAATGCACTCAACGTCCGAAAACTTGAGCATTTTCATTTCGTCCTCCGTATAAGCACAGATGCGATCCGCGCCTCTGTAAGCAAGCACAAGCTGTTCAATTTGCTCGGTAAAATGCGAGTGTTCGTGTGCAGTTAAAAGCAGTTCCTCTTCTTTTTCTTTATCAATGACCAGTTGGAATTTCATGGCCTCACCTCCATGGCTGCATTATAGCACAAAAACGCAGTCTTGTGTGAAATAACGCCTAAACGGTCATTTCTGCCGCCTCAACGGTATCCCTGCCCATCCATTAAAGCCGAACGCAAGAACTAACGGCGCAATAACAATTATCATTCGTATCACCCCTATAATTCTCGAAAAGATAAGCTCGGCGGATGAGATGAATGCTACGTTCCGCGAGGCCTTTAACAAGGTACAAAGCGCCGCTTCCAGACACGATTTTCGTACGATCAAGGCTGCAAAAATGTATTTCAGCGTGTCTGACCCCAGCCCTGCTGACGCCCAATTTCCAAATACGAACGTCAAACCGACCTCTTTAAATCAACAAAAACAGCACCATCCCGATGCAAGATGGTGCTGAGGTTATCAAAAAATTATTGGATCTGCGTAATTACCAAGTGCGCAGAAACCGGTTGGGTACCACCTGCCAGCGGAGTGATGGTCAACGCGGCGGCATTTCCTGCAGGATTGCGCACAGTCAAAATAGAGTTGATAACGGTTGTTTCTACAATCGCCATTTCGACGATTTGGGATGTTCCCGTTGCGCGGCCTACTACCGTATATGCCAAATCTTCGCCGTTTAAGGTCAGGATCAACTGT
>CAYVLD010000036.1:4928-14733 GCA_964452205.1 uncultured Oscillospiraceae bacterium | reverse complement strand
AACCTTGCACCGGAACAACGCAAAACAGCCCTGTAAGCCTTGGCTTGCAAGGGCTTGTGCGTTGTTCAGTACACATTATATACAGAAGCCCCGTTCAAAAATGCGTGAAAGCATTTTTTGAACGGGGCTTTGTGTTATACGTTGACCGGAATTTTTGAGTGATAGGTCAAGCCCTCGGGATAGAAGAAGCGTATTGCCTGCGGCACGATCTCAAAGGTCGTTTCTTTCGCCATCAACAGCTCGCCGTCTAAGTTGATTTCGGTGGATTTGTCGCACTTGATGGTGACCTTTTTGGCGCGGAAATGGCGTATGTATTCCGGCAGCTCGTCGTATTGGCCTGCCTTGAATTTGCCGATGACCTTCGCGACGGTGAGAAGCGAAACTTTTTTGATCAGAAGCACGTCCATCAAGCCGTCGTTCGGCTCGGCATAGGGCGTGGGATTGAAACCGCCGCCATACCAACGGCCGTTGCTCAGGCTGACGAGCGTAAATTCGTCGTCGAAAACCTCACCGTCGATGTCCACAACGTAGTGTTCGGAGAGTTTTTTGCAAAGATGAACGCCCAAGGACAGCAGATATGCGCCCTTGCCGCTGACGAGGGGCAGACACTTATATTTGCTCACGCTCGTGCCGATGCGCGCATCTAAGCCGATGGAGCAGATATTGATGGAATAGTGGTCACGCTGGCAGCGGATGAGGTCGAAGCTTACCGTTTCGCAGTTCAAAAGGCGGTCACAATCGCGGAAAGCGGACGGGTCGGAAAAGACCTTGACAAAATCGTTGCCGCTTCCGCAGGGGAAATTGGTGACGGCGACGTTCGGATAGCCGACAACGCCGTTTATGATCTCGTTTAGGGTACCGTCACCGCCGCAGGCGTAAATACGGATCGGGTCGCCGGTTGCAGCGGCGGCTTGGGCGATCTTCGTGCAATCGCCCGGAGCGCGGGAAACCAGAATTTCATAGGGCAGGCAGCATTTATCGCAGACCTGACGGATTTTTTGGGAATACTCGCCGGTGTGGTCGTGCTTTCCGGCAGCCGGATTGATGATAAACAGGTGCTTCATTCTCTCTCCTCAGAAGTACATATAAACGTTACACTGCAGTCTGCCGTTGTAGAGTTTGCGCTTCTTGGTTGCCTGCTTGCCGAAATAATGCTCAAATTCCGCTTCGGAGGTGATGATATATTTCTTCCAGCCGTCGGCAAATTTCAAATGCCGTCCAAATTGACGCATAAGCTGCTGCGCGGCGCGCTGTTCCATCATTCGCTCACCGTAGGGCGGATTGCAGACGATCACGCCGCGGTCGGAAGGCAGGCTGATTTTCGTGGCATCAGCCTCGCGAAATTCGATGTATTTGCTCACGCCTGCCTTTTTTGCATTGGCGATGGCAATGGAAAGGCTGTTCGGATCAATGTCCGTGCCCAAAATGCGGTATTCGCCGCGGAACTCCCTGTCCTTCGCCTCTTGACGCGCTTGCACCCAGACCTGCTCAGGGACAAAGTCCCATTTTTGCGCAGCAAATTCACGGTTCAGTCCCGGTGCGCGGTTGAGCGCAGCCAAGGCAGCCTCGATGACGATTGTACCCGAGCCGCAGAAGGGATCGAAAAAGAAATCGCGTCCGCGATAACGCGAGAGGTTAACCAAAGCGGCCGCCATTGTTTCATGCAGCGGCGCTTCGTTGCCGACGGCGCGGTAGCCGCGCTTATGCAGGCTGACACCCGAGGTGTCTAAAAAGACCTCGCAAACGTCTTTCATAATGGAAAAACGGAGTTGATACGTTTCGCCTGTTTCGGGCAGCCATGTCAGGCCGTATTTTGCGCCCAAGCGGTCAACGGCTGCCTTCTTCACGATTGACTGGCAGTCGGGAACGGAATGAAGCTGTGAATCCAAGCTATAACCCTTGACGGGGAACGCGCCGTTTTTGGGTATAAAATCCTCTAAGGCGATCGCCTTCACGCCCTGATACAGCTCCTCGAAGCTGCGCGCCTCAAAGCGAGCAAGCAGGATCATCACGCGCTCTGCCATGCGCAGGCAGATGTTCGCCTTTGCCATTGCGGCGGCATCTCCGTCGAAGAAAACACGGCGATCCTCCACACGGACGTTTTCAAAATTCATTCGGCGCAGCTCGTCGCCCACCAGACCCTCCAAGCCGAACAGGCACGGTGCGACCATTGTCAATTTGTCCATAAAAACCTCAACACTTCATTTTTTCTGCGAATATTATACCCCAACGCCGTCCGTTTTGCAACGCAAAATACAGATTTCGACAAGTATTTATACGATCGCGCATCGGAATTTCTCGCACTACGGGAAATGCACGGTGATGCTTGTCCCTTCTCCCACGGCGCCGGTGAGCTCAATGCTTGCCTTATGATAGGCGGCGGCATGCTTCACAATGGAGAGCCCCAAACCGGTACCGCCGGAACGTCCGGAATGGCTCTTATCCACCCGATAGAATCGTTCGAAAATCCGGCTCTGATGCTCCGGTGCGATACCGATGCCGCTGACGGTGAGTGTTTTGCTGCGTACAGTCACTTGAACCGAGCTGCCTTCGTTTGTGTATCGAATGGCGTTGTCGCACAGGTTGTAAACGATTTCACTGAGGAGCCTTCTTATGCCCAAAATAACGCTTTTTTCGCCATGGATGCTAAGCGCGATATTCTTTTTAACGGCGGTCTCTGCCAAGGGCGCTGCTGCTTCCTGCGCCGGAGTGAGCAGCTCTACGGCTTCCATCTCCGGCGTGTCCGTGCAAAAAAGCCTCGCTGACCGCGTTTCGGATCTGTGCGCTTTGATCAACAACCAAAAAGCTCCTGCCGATACAGCTTCCGTCTGCGCCAAACACACGCATTGCCGAAGGATTGATGCTCAGAATATGGCTGTCCTTGTCCAACAGCATCAGTCCTTCGCTCATATGATGCGTGATCTGCTCGAGCTCATCGGTCTTTTGCTGCAGGGTCTGCACTTGCCCGGATGCTCCAAATTCAGCTCGTTGATCGGCTGTGTGATGCGCTTTGCCGTATAGCGCGAGAGCAGGGCAGACAGGCTCGCCGTAAGTGCAAGCACAATAAAAATCGGCGGCAGCATTACGTCCAAAATAATCAGCTCCGGCTGCTGCGTCTGCAAAGCCTGCCAACAGGAAAGCCCGTCTTCAAAGCCCTGCGCCTGAAAGCCGGCAGAATGAAGTGCGTATATTGCGGATACTGACATCGTCCTCCACACACCGGATCACAAAAAGCGCCTCCTTTTAGGGGATCCTGCGGCTTGGCTTTAAGTACCGCTCCTCCTCGGAGAATACACAGCCGCAATATTTTTGCATATACATTCCCAGCTCTCTTGCCCGATCCTGCCCGGCGCGGAAATAAGGTCTGAAATCACGGTGCAAAAATGCAACATCAAATTCCTTCGCTGCTCGCTCGGCAACCTCGCGCATCAGATCGTGATTTTGATACGGGCTGATGAACAACGACGAGGTGAAGCTGTCAAAGCCGCCCTCTTTCGCCGTCTGAGCGGCGGCAAACAAGCGCATTTCGTAGCATTTGACGCAGCGGCCTGCAATATCGTCGGCAACCTCGCGCACAAACGGGCGCAGGGCGTAGTCATCCTTTTCAAGGAGCTTTAAATCGATCGTTTGCGCGTATTCGCGCAGACAGTTGCGCCGTGCACGGTATTCCGTGAAGGGGTGAATGTTCGGATTATACCAAAATCCGCTGACCTCAAAGCCGTCCGTTCTCAAAACTTCGATGCACTGGTTCGCACACGGCGCGCAGCAGATATGCAGAAGTGTTTTCATTGTATTGCCCCCTTTGGATTGTCGGTCAGCTCGCATTTCAAATTGTAGGGCGAGGTCTCGCTCCTACAGGTCAATATACAAACTGCCCGATAAATCGAAAATTTTTCATTTCTAACCATAGTATAACACAAGCCATCGTTTGCGGCAACAAAAATCATGCTGAAATTTTGTCTATTTTCACGAATAGAAATGTCGGGCAAAGTGTGGTATCATAAATAAAATAACGACATGAAAGGATGTTACGCTATGTCCGTTTCGAAAGAAAGCTATCAAGCCAGAATCCAACGCAAGGTCATGAAGAAGCAATATCTTGTTGATGTTGCCATGGGACGCCGCAAGGCAGACCTCGTGCTGAAAAATGCCACCTACGTCAATGTCTTTTCCAACGAGCTGTGTGAGGGCGACATCGCCGTCGCCAAGGGGCAGATCGTCGGCATGGGCAGCTATGACGGCGAACTGGAGATCGATGTTTCCGGCAAGATCGTCTGCCCCGGCTTCATCGATGCGCATATCCATTTAGAATCCTCTCTTGCTTCACCCAAGGAGTTTGCAAGAGCTGTTGTCCCCCACGGTACGACCACCGTTATCACCGATCCGCATGAGATCACCAATGTTATGGGCACCGACGGCATCGACTATATGCTGCAGGCAACGGAAGGACTGCCCATCGATGTGCGCTTCATGCTGCCGAGCTGCGTTCCGGCAACACCGCTCGATGAATCGGGCGCAAATCTGGACTATCGTGCGATCGACTCGTTCTATGACCATGGCCGTGTGCAGGGGCTTGCGGAGATGATGAACTTTATCGGCGTTATGGGCGGCGATAAGGAGGTCTTGGAGAAGATCATTGCGGCGCAGGCACATCATAAGAAGATCGACGGCCATGCCCCCGGCATTGCCGATAAGGATCTGGCAGCCTATGTTGCCGTCGGCGTTTACTCCGATCACGAGTGCTCCGATATGGAAGATGCCATGCGCAAGCTGCGCAACGGTCAGTTCATCATGGTTCGCGACGGTACGGCAGCACGCAATTTGGAGGCACTCGTCGACCTTCTCAAGCAGCCGTACTATGACCGCTGCATGTTCTGCACCGATGACAAGCACCCCAGCGACCTGCTGGAAAAGGGTCATATCGACTACATCATTAAAAAGGCGATCGGCTACGGCGTTGATCCCATCGTCGCAATCAAGGTCGCAAGTCACAACACCGCCCGTTACTTCGCGCTCAATAACCGCGGCGCGATCGCTCCCGGTTATCTGGCAGATTTCGCTGTCATTGACGACTTCGAGAACTTCAATGTCGAAATGGTCTTCAAGAAGGGCGTTATGACCTGCAAGAACGGCGAGGTGCAGCCGTTTGAGGCACCTGTCATTGAGGAGTATCTCGACAAGCGTGCCCACGACACCTTCCACGTTGCTCATCTGTCTGCGGAGGACTTCCGCGATGAGCGTCCGCGCGGCGTGATCGGACTTGTCGCAGGCGAGATCGTTTCCACCGACAACGGCTATGCGACGGCGGTTGATCTTGAAAAGGATATTTTGAAGATCGCTGTCATCGAACGTCATAAGAATACCGGACACATCGGCTTGGGTTATATTCAGGGCTACGGCTTGAAGTCCGGCGCGGTTGCAACTTCCATCTCGCACGATTCGCACAACATCATCGTTGTCGGTACGAATGAAGAAGATATGGCGTTTGCCGCAAACCGAATTGTCGAAAATCGCGGCGGCATCACCGTTGTTGACGGCGGTAAGGTGCTGGGTGATGTCGTTTTGGAAATCGGCGGCTTGATGACCGATGAGAATCTGGTTGCGATCAATGATAAACTGGAGATTGCCAAGGAACAGGCATTCCGTCAGGGCGTTTCGCGTGGAATCGACCCGTTTATGACGCTTTCGTTCATGTCGCTGCCGGTCATCCCGACGCTGCGACTGACTACCAGAGGCGTGATCGACGTCATTAAGCAGCAATATGTCTAATGATTAAAAGCCGCCGAAAAATCGGCGGCTTTTATCGCTTACCCGCCTACTTTCACAAACGAATTGGCGGTATAGTATAAATGTTTTTTTATAAAGCGCAAGCATTATTTACGGAAAGAAGGATTCTGTTTTGGTAGGACTCGGCACGCTCATAAACTGTGCAGGAATTTTGCTCGGCGGTCTTTTCGGGCTGCTTTTCGGCCGTTTTGTGAAAGAAAATGTGCAAGATGCGTTGACGAAGGTCTGCGGCATCAGCACGCTCTTCATCGGCATTGCCGGCGCTCTGGAGGGGATGCTCACCGTCGAAAACGGAGCAATTGTGAGCGGCAATGCAATGCTCGTCGTCTGCTCCCTTGCAGTGGGAACGCTGATCGGTGAGCTGCTCGGCATCGAGCGCGCATTTGAACGCTTCGGCCAATGGCTGAAAATGAAAACCGGCAATGCCAAGGACAAGACCTTTGTTGAAGCCTTTGTGACCGCCTCCCTGACTGTCTGCATCGGCGCGATGGCGATCGTCGGTGCCATTGAGGATGGCCTTACGGGCGACTATTCTATCTTGGCGACCAAGGCGATTTTGGACTTGATCATCATCATGGTCATGACCTGCGCGATGGGTAAGGGCTGCTTGTTTTCCGTCATTCCGATCGCGCTTTTGCAGGGCGGCGTAACCGCACTTTCGGGCTTGCTGAAGCCGGTTATGACCGATGCAGCGCTGGCAAATTTATCGTTGCTTGGTTCGATTTTGATCTTCTGCGTGGGTTTGAATCTGGTGTGGGGCAAAAAAGTGCGAGTGGCAAACATGCTTCCGTCCATCATTTTGGCAACCGCAGCGGCGTTTTTGCCGCTGTGAAACGCTGTCGACAAGACCAATGCGCGTATGCAGCGTTGCGCTAAGCGATCGTTGAACGCGATGTGAGGAAAACCGCGGAAGAAATTTTAAAACATGAAAAAAAGTTCTTGACAAACGAGAAAAGCGGTGCTATAATAAGCCTCGCTACGGACGATTAGCTCAGCTGGCTAGAGCATCCGCTTGACGTGCGGAAGGTCATAGGTTCGAGTCCTATATCGTCCACCAGATAACAGTTGCTATCATTTGATAGCAGCTGTTCTTTTTTTGTGCCATCTGTTTCTATCCATGTCAGACAGTTCTTTTTATATTAATGTCTGCTGAATAAGTCACAAGGGCGACTTATTCAGCAGACATTAAAATAGGAAGATTGCCACTCTCCTTCCGGTGAAACTGTTGTCACAAGATGAAGATCATCCCCTCGGCTGCCCCGAGGGGATGATCTTTTTACAGAATATCGATTTGGCACATTTGCATGGTTTTTAAGGCGGCGGTGTGGCTTTCAGGGCTCACACCTGCGCAGCAGGCGGAATCGACCGATATTTTTGCAGCAGGGAATTGTGCCTTTAAGATCAGCGCATTGGACACAACACAAATATCCGTGCACAGACCGATCAACTCGATGGCTTCAAATTCAAATTCATTCCACTTTGTATAGCCGAAGGTCGGCTTATCGATGATTTTGCAGCCGTCAACATACAAGCCGTCTGCGAGCTGCCAACCGTGAGTGCCTTGGATGCAGTGCGGAACGGGCAGCTTTTTTCCTTCGGGTGTGGACAGATAATCTTCGCCGTGCGTATCACGGGTGAAAATGACCTCCCAGCCTTCCGAAAGTCGTTTGGAAATCTTTTCCTTGACGTTTGGGACGATGGCTTGCGCCTCCTTCGTCCCGAGTGCACCGTCAATAAAATCATTTTGCATATCAATGACAAGTAATACTTTTTTCATAGACACTCCTTATTCCAATTCAAAAGCGCCGGTATAGAGCTGGTAATACTGCCCCTTTTGGGCGATCAGATCCTCGTGCGTGCCGCGCTCAATGATCCTGCCGTGCTCCAGAACCATAATGGCATGGCTGTTTTGGACGGTGGAAAGGCGATGGGCGATGACAAAGACCGTTCTGCCGACCATCAGCGCATCCATGCCGCGCTGGACGATGGCTTCGGTTCGCGTGTCGATGGAGCTGGTCGCCTCGTCTAAGATCATCACGGGCGGATCGGCAACGGCTGCTCGTGCGATCGAAATGAGCTGACGCTGACCCTGCGAGAGATTTGCGCCGTTACCCGTAAGCATGGTGTCGTAGCCGTCGGGCAAACGAGTGATGAAATCGTGCGCGCCTGCCAGCTTGGCTGCGGCGATACATTCGTCCTTGCTCGCGTCGAGCTTGCCGTAGCGGATGTTATCCATGACCGTGCCGGTAAAGAGGTTGGTATCCTGCAGAACAACGCCCAACGAACGGCGCAGATCTGCCTTCTTGATCTTGTTGATATTAATGCCGTCATAGCGGATCTTGCCGTCGGCAATGTCATAAAAACGGTTGATCAGATTCGTGATGGTCGTTTTTCCTGCGCCGGTCGCGCCGACAAAGGCGATCTTTTGACCGGGATAGGCGTAAAGAGAAACGTTGTGCAAAACAGGCTTGCCTTCAACATACTCAAAATCGACATCAAACATTCGCACATCACCGGTCAAACGGGTGTAGGTGACGGTGCCGTCTGCCTTGTGCGGATGCTTCCACGCCCAAATGCCGGTGCGCTTTTCGCTCTCGACCAGCTCGCCGTTTTCCTCACGGGCGTTGACGAGCGTGACATAGCCCACGTCTGCCTCGGGGTCTTCGTCCATCAGCTCAAAAATGCGGTTTGCGCCTGCCAAGCCCATAACAACGGCGTTGACCTGGTGCGAAACCTGATTGATATTGCCGACAAACTGCTTGGTCATGTTTAAGAACGGAACTGCGATGCTGATGCTCAGCGCCATGCCCGAAAGCGATACGTTCGGCGCGCCGGAAATGAGCAAGATGCCGCCCGTGAGTGCAACGATGACATAGAGAATGTTGCCGAGATTGTTGAGAACGGGCCCTAAAATATTGCCGTATTTCTGGGCGCGCTCTGCCTCGCGGAAGAGCTGCTCATTTAATTCGTCGAAGGATTTTTTGCTCTCCTCCTCGTGGCAGAAGACCTTGATGACCTTCTGACCGTTCATCATTTCCTCAATGTAGCCCTCAACGCTGCCGAGCGTTTTTTGCTGCTTGATCGAGTGCTTTGCGGACATTCCGCCGAGCTTTGCGGTCAGAATCGACATCAAAATCACGCCGCAAACGACCACAATGGCAAGCCACAGGCAGAAATAGATCATGATGCAGAAGATCGTTATGACCGAAACACACGACATCAGGAGCTGCGGGAAGCTCTGCGAGATCATTTGGCGCAGGGCATCAATGTCGTTGGTGTAGCGGCTCATGATGTCGCCGTCGTGGTTGGCGTCAAAATAACGGATGGGAAGGCGCTGCATGCCGCTAAACATCTTGCAGCGCAGTTTCTTGAGCGTGCCCTGCGTAATGATGGCAAGGAGCTGATGGAAGGTGATGCCTGCTGCCAGCGACAGCGCATAGAAAAGAACCAGCAATCCGACGGCGCTGAAAATTTCGCCCTTAGCAGCAGCCCACGAGCCAAGGTGAATGTTTTTCTCAATGACGGAAATGACACGCTGCATAAACAGCGACGGCATGGCGCCGACAGCGGCGGAAATTAGAATACAAACAATGGTGATCGGGAGCAAAACAGGATAAAATTGATGAATCAGCTTCAAAAGCCGCGGGATCGTGCCTTTTTTCACAGACGGTCGTTTACGCATTTTGCTCACCTGCCTTGTTCTGAGATGTGTAAATCTCGCGGTAGATCTCGTTTCTCGCAAGAAGCTCATCGTGCGTGCCGACGTCGCGGATGTAGCCGCCTTCCATGACGATAATGCGGTCGGCATCCTGCACAGAGGCGATGCGCTGAGCGATAATGAGCTTTGTGGTCGTGGGGATGTACTCGTGCATGGCCTGACGGATTTTTGCATCCGTTTTCGTGTCAACCGCGCTGGTTGAGTCGTCTAAAATCAGAATTTTCGGCTTTTTCAAAAGCGCTCTTGCAATGCAAAGACGCTGCTTCTGACCGCCGGAAACGTTCCTGCCGCCCTGCTCGA
>CAYVLD010000036.1:0-4918 GCA_964452205.1 uncultured Oscillospiraceae bacterium | reverse complement strand
GGTGTCGTAGCCGTCGGGGAATTGGCTGATAAATTCGTCCGCGCAGGCCAAACGGCAAACGTGCTGCATTTCTTCGTCCGTGGCGTTCTGATCGCCCCAGCGCAGATTCTCCTTGATCGTGCCGGAAAACAGAATGTTCTTCTGCAAAACGACGGCGACTTGGTTCCTCAGCGCCTCCAGATCATACTCACGCACGTCAATACCGCCGACCTTGACGCAGCCCTCGGTCACGTCATACAGGCGCGAGATGAGCTGAATGAGGGTCGATTTTGACGAGCCTGTGCCGCCGATGATACCGATCGTTTCGCCCGAACGAATGTGCAGGTTGATGTCGGAGAGTGCCATGCGCTCCGCCTTCTTGGAATACTTGAAGCTGACATTTTCAAAGTCGATCGCGCCGTTTTTGACCTCAAAAACAGGGTTATTCGGATTTTTCAGCGTGCTTTCTTCGGTTAAGACCTCAGCGATGCGCTTGGCGGATTCCGTTGCCATCGTCAGCATGACGAAGATCATCGAGAGCATCATGAGGCTGTTGAGCATCATAAAGCTGTAGGTCAGCAGGGTCGAAATTTGTCCGATGCCGACGCTTGCACCCTGCGTCGTGATGATCGTATACGAGCCGAAGGTCAGCACAAACACCACAACGCAGTACATGCAAAACTGCATGATCGGACTGTTGAGTGCCAAAATGCGCTCTGCGCGGGTGAAATCAGCGCAGATGTCCTCGGCAGCGGTGTCAAACTTCTCTGCTTCGTAGTCCTCGCGCACGAAGGATTTGACCACGCGCATGCTCTTGACATTCTCCTGAATGGAGTTGTTTAAATTGTCATATTTGCGGAACACTTTCTTAAACAGCGGCATCGTTTTGCGGATGATCAGAATCAGACCGAACGCCATGAACGGCAGCACAAACAGGAAAATCCACGCCATTTTTCCGCCCATGACAAATGCCATGATGAATGCAAAGATCAGCAGCAGCGGCGAACGGATGGCGATGCGGATGAGCATCATGTAGGCGTTTTGCACGTTGGTCACGTCGGTCGTCAGTCTGGTTACGAGAGACGAGGACATGAAACGGTCGATATTTTCAAACGAATAGCCCTGCACACGGTAGAACATATCCTTGCGCAGATTTTTGGCAAAGCCGTTCGAGGCAGTGGCACAGGTGATGCCTGCAATCGAGCCGAAGGTCAGAGAAAGCAGCGCAAGAGCGACCAGAATCAGTCCGTATTTCAAGATGATGTTCATTTCCGCGCCGTCTTGGATGCTGTTGACCAGACTTGCGATCACAAACGGAATGATGCACTCCATTACGACCTCCAACGCTACAAAAATCGGCGTCAGAATGGAGAGCTTTTTGTATTCACGGATGGATTTTGCCAGAATTTTAATCACGTTTTTCTCCCTCCTTAAATTGACCGCTTTCACGCCAATTCTTCAGTAATTTCTCCAAGCTCTCATGCAAAACAGCAAGCTCCTGCTGCGAAACGCTCTCCATGAGCTGTTCGGCCGTAGCGTCAAGCTGATCGCGGCGCTGCTGCGCCTCGCGTCGTCCTTTTTCCGTCAAAGAGAGGACAAAATTTCTGCCGTCATGCTCGCAGCGGCTTTTTTGAATGAGGCCGTCTGCCTCCATTTTGATGATGATCTCGCTGATGGAGCCGGATTGGATGCACAAATGCTCCTGCAGCTCCTTTTGCAGCATCGGCCCGTGCTTGTGCAGCATTCCCATAATGCGGTTTTTTCCGCTCATGCAGCCCATGCGGAAGTGCAAAAAATGTCCGCACAGGTGCAGTTGCTTTACGACCTCGTGCGAAAGTGTCTGTTTGTCCATACGATCGCCCCTTTTCTACGCAGGGGATTATACCACAGCAGAACGAGAATGTCAAGGAACCTTGATGATTTGCGCAAATACAAGCCCCCTGCAATCTCGGCAGATCGCAGGGGGTAACGTATGAAAGGCGGTGAAGGATTGGGTATTTTATGCAGATGCGTAACAACACAGCAGAAAAGATCGATCAGCAGCGAAAGAATCGGCACGCGCAGATTATAAGCAAGCCGATTGAAAGTAGCTGAAAATTCCGATTTATCGGTGAGATGGGGAGTTCGTGATTAACACTTCTATCACATGAAGCCAATTACCCTATCACGATAAAAGTACAAGTGCCCGGAGCCAGTTCGACGGTTCCGGCTGTTTGCTGCTTGCCGCTTAATTCGGGCAACGCGCCGTTTTCGGTTATTTTGAGAGGTATGCCGTTCAAATACATCACGCGGCTGCGGTTGTCGCCGTTACCCGAAAGGGTGTAGATTTCAGCATCACAAGGCAGGTCAACGGTGGTGGTATCAGTCAGAGAATTGTTGATAACGAGATAAACACAGCCGTCTTTTCCGTCTTTGCGGGAGTGAGAATAGAGATGCGCGCCTTCAGTATCGGGATTGCCGCAGTCATAAACTGTCGCTCCCATAAGGGTGTTCCAGAGTCGGACAGCAAAGAAATTGGGTCTTGGCTCAAAGGTGCCGTGCTGCAGGAAACCGTAATCAGAGGAGGCCAGCGTATTGTGGAAGATTACGCCATCGGTTATGGTTGCAAAGCTGCCAAGCTCATTGAGCGTGCGCAGAACATCAAGGTAGGTCGATGCCCACGTGTCGCCGCCGCCACCTGCATCGCCCGACTCTGTCACCCACATCTGACCGCCGGGAACATACTTATCTCGAAGCGGTGCATAGGCTTTTGCGTTGTTTGGAGCTACCGCTAAATACGCATCGGTGTGCGCCTCGCTTCCGTCCCAATGACCTGCAGGTATCATAGAAGCAAGCCGCTCGGAAACACCGTTATAATAGTGATAGCTGAACACATCAAGCGGAACGTTGGTGCCGTTCATCAGATCATCTGTGCTACACATCTGCATCATGATACCGATACCGGCACCGGCATTCTTCATATCCATCTTGCCCATGGCAGCATCACCGAGGGAACAAGGACCGACGATCAGGCAGTTCGGATAGTTTTCGCGCACCCAAGCGTTGAAAATATCCTGATCTCTTGCGTACTCGGCGGCGGTATATCCTTTGGGTGCGCCGGACATTGCGAGCATATTCGGCTCGTTCATAAACTCGGCGGCATCAATATCCACACCGTATTCGTGGCTGAAATGAAACAGCTTCTTGGTCTGCGTTAGGTCGAGAGGGCCGCCGTTCGGATGGTCACCGGTACAGTTGCTTACCGAGATAAGCAGCTTCCCGTCAACCGCTTTTACAAAATCGAGAACACCGATCCACTGCTCTTTGGTAAGCACACTTGCATATCCTTCGGGTGCTTTGCCTTCGGTAGTCCCTTCAAAATCGTAATAGGTTTTGGTCGCCCACGAACCCGACACACGGATCCATGCGGCACCAAGCTCTTTTGCACGCCTGCGCAACGTTTCATCATACAGGTTGATGGGCGGATAATACTGCATCAGGTCAGCCATAGAGGTAAAATCGCTGAAATCACCGGATACACGAAATTCTTCCGTTCCGGCAATTTGAGCGGGTGTGTAGGCTTTCCAGAAAGTGCCGCCTGTGATCTCGGTCATTTCGATGTTGTAGGACATGAGCCGTTCATCCACGATGCGTAATGTTTTCAATTCGGCTGGATTCAATTTGATGTGCTGTGCCATGATTTTTACTCCTATCATATTCCTTCATCAGAAGGTTGTTCTTCCGCTTCCGTCAGAGCCTTCTCGCGCTTGTCGGTTGCTTCGCGCACCAATACATAAACGGTCGAAGCAATCGGCACGGAAAGCAGCATGCCAATGGGACCTGCGATACCGCCGCCTATGGTAACAGCGGCAAGGATCCACATACCCGGCAGATTAACTCGGCTGCCCATCACTCTCGGATAGATCAGGCTTTCTTCAAGCTGCTGGAGAATGAGCAGGAACACAATAAAGATAACTGCCTTGATGGGAGATACCGTCAGGATCATGAATGCACCGACAATGGCACCGACAAATCCGCCGACAACGGGAATCAGTGCGGTGACACCGACCAGCGCCCCGACCATCGGCGCATACGGGATTCGGAGTATCAGCATGCCGATCATACAAAGGACACCGAGGATAAGCGCTTCCAAGGACTGACCGGAGATAAAATTGCGGAAGTTTTTATTTGCAACGGAAGCTGCGTGGATCGACCATTCACCAAAGCCTTTCGGCAGCCAAACGAGAATGAGGCGCTTTGCCTGTGCCTTCAGCTTGTCCTTGTTAAACAGAATGTAGATGGCAAACACAAAGGAAATAAAGAAATCAAAAATGCCGCCAACCAACGAGCCGATCGTTCCGACGGCCGTGTTGACAATTGTGCCGCTCCGGTTTTTCAGCCAGTCCTGCAAGGTGTCGAGGATCTTATCCCAATTAACATTTAACAGCAGATTGCCGAGGGGGACTTCCGCAAGCTCTGCGTCGCTCATGCTTTTTACTTCATTTATGAAGTCCACGACTCCTTGAACGATAACCTTGATCGCCTCGACAAGCTCGGGAATAACCAGCCATACGACCCCAACCAAAATGCCGAGAATCAAGACGAGCGAAATGATAAAGGATACCGGTCTGCGCAGTTTGCGAAGCACGGGCTTTTTCGTTTTGCTCCAAATGTGAGACTCAAAAAATCGCATCGGCACATTGAGAATCAGAGCAAACGCAAAACCGAGGATCAGCGGTGCAATAAGCCCTGTGATCCAGGACACAACATTCGCAATGACATCAATATTCTGCACACCGAGGAATATCAGAATGCAGGCGGCGGCAATGCCGATCAGCCATCTTGACAGCTTCTTTCTTTTTTCAGGTGTAAAATCCATGGTATGATCTCCTTACATAATGTGTTCTGAACAACGCACAAGCCCTTGCAAGCCAAGGCTTCCAAGGCCGTTTTGCGTTGT
>CAYVLD010000035.1:0-15053 GCA_964452205.1 uncultured Oscillospiraceae bacterium | reverse complement strand
TCACTTTCTCACCACCTTTCACTTATAAGACTAATGAAAATCAGATTTGTTACAGTAGTTTTTTATATTTTAACATATTTTTTTGAAATTTTCCACTTCACACAAAAATGACGACAGAGAGAAGCAAATCTCCCTGCCGTCGTGCTTCGGTTAGTTGTAAATAATATCGTGATTTACGATTTCTGTGGCTCTGCTGCGTATGTTATTCATCCGAGCGACCCACTCCATTTGATTATCTACTTTGAGTTGTTCGGTCACACCCTCACGCTCCGCCATTTGTTTTACGAGCCGAAAAACATATCCTCTGCCTGCTTGTCGATGTCGGCAAGGTATCTGCTTAACTTTCCGCTTGTCAGCAGATTAGTATATCGCACCTTGTGGTGTCGTTTGATATACTTCAAATGCCTTTGTCCCCATACGCCGATTTCAACTTGTTCTTCATCGGACAAGGTCAAGTTGGGAATGAGGTAACCGTTTTCCTCACGATAAGTGCCACCCATTTGTTCAAATAATGATTTCATTGCAGTTTCCTCCAAATATTATTTTTAGATTTTTCTGCAATATACCGTACCGATTGTCTTTACCACTTGTTTTCAAAACCTTCGTTACGGCACCTCATCATTTCACTGTCCGTCTGTTTTTTAAAACATGGCAACATCGTTTTCGGGAGCCTGCGCAGGCTCAACGCTGATTGCGGTCAAAACAGGTCCGATGGCGCGATAAATGGCGTGAAAGCGCGCCTTAATTTCCGCAGTCACCGTCACCCAAGCACGCGCCTTGAGCTCGGCAGCGCCGTCATATTTGCATGGGATACCCATAAATTCAATATCCTCCACGCAGCAGGTCATCACAAAACGACCCGGCGCAAAATAACCGTTGCGCTCCTTGCGCAGCTTTGCAACCTGTGCTTTGAAACGTACTGTTTTTTCGTTGTATTTCTTCGGCTCTTCGGTCAGATCGCGGTAAAACAGCGCAAAATCATCGTCCGCAACTTCAATGATCGGTGCGTTAATATCAAAGGGCAGCGGATCTTCGATCTCGTCAAACTCGGTTTTTCCGTCGGTATATTCGTAGACGATACCGACACGTCGATTGACAGCGCGGGCGAGCTTGTGCAGGGGCATGATGTCCGTGCCGACGGGAACGCGGTTAAAGCAGACCATCTCACAGCCGGTCAGCTTGTCGACGACCAAGGAACGCATGTTTTGGTTATATGCCAAAATGGTTGAACCGTCGGCAAACATAACCTCCTGTGCGATGACCCAATCTTCGGGCATTTTCTGATAAAATACGCCGACCGGAAGCATGCCGTTAAGCTCCAAAACAACGCGCTCGGCACGATGCTTTTTGTACAAGGCTTCCAATTCAGAGGTTGTCACGGTTTCTTCGTCAATCGTCTCAAGATAGACGTTTTTGTGCGGATAGACGGAAATGTCAAATTCTTCCTCACCCTCCTCACACAGAAGCAGCAAGGTGCGCTCGCCGGCGTTGAAGCGTG
This sequence comes from uncultured Oscillospiraceae bacterium, assembly GCA_964452205.1. Classification (GTDB taxonomy): domain Bacteria; phylum Bacillota; class Clostridia; order Oscillospirales; family Oscillospiraceae; genus JAZOXB01. The sequence goes on along the minus strand of CAYVLD010000035.1, from coordinate 13,555 downwards.
TGTCGCAGAGTGTCTCTTGTATGAATTTGGTTTTGCCGGCATCCAAAAAACCGGTAAAGGCATATACAGGTATCTGCATAGGAACCTCCTTATACGCCGAAGCGTTTGGCAATGGCATCTTCGTCGAGCTTCGAGCCGATCACGCACACACGTCCGGTTACTGCGGCGCAGCCGTTGCGAACGTCGATTTCGGCAGGGACATGATCAAAGTGGATCCACGTCCCGTCTTCGGCTGCCACAATGCCTTTTGCGCGAAGCACGATGCCATAGACAGCTTCGTTGTCGAGATCGGTCAGAATCGAGCGAATTTCTTCCTGCGTAAACTTTTTGGGAGTTTCGACACCCCAGCTCGTAAATACTTCATCGGCATGATGGTGATCGTGGTGCTCGTGATGATGCTCATGCTCATGATGCTCATGCTCGTGGGCTTCGTGACAATGCGGGCAATCGCAATCTTCGTCATGATGTTCATGATGCGCGTGCTCATGATGATGCTCATGATGTTCATGCTCGTGGGCTTCGTGACAATGCGGACAGTCACAATGCTCATCATGATGGTGATGTGCCTCATGCTCCATCAAAGCAGCGAGTTCTTCGTTGAGCGTGTTTTGCTGCTGCATGGCCTGCAAGATCTGCTTGCCGCTCAATTGCTCCCACGGAGTGGTAATGATAACTGCATCCTTATTATGCTCGCGCAGAAGTGAAACCGCAATTTCCAGCTTCTCGTGCGAAATATTGGAGGTGCGGCTGAGAATAATGGTAGAAGCGGTTTCGATTTGGTTTTCATAGAACTCACCGAAGTTTTTCAGATACACTTTGCACTTCGTGGCATCTGCGACGGTGATAAAGCTGCCGAGGCATACGGTTTCGCTTTCGACTTTGCGAACTGCGCCGATCACATCCGATAGCTTTCCTACGCCGGACGGCTCGATGAGAATACGGTCGGGGGCAAATTCGGCAATGACCTGCTCCAATGCTTTGCCAAAATCTCCGACCAGCGAGCAGCAAATACAGCCGGAGTTCATCTCGTTGACCTCGATGCCGGCCTCCTGCAGGAAGCCGCCGTCAATGCCGATCTCGCCAAATTCATTCTCAATGAGAACCAATTTTTCGCCGCAATAGGCTTCTTGGATCATTTTCTTGATCAGGGTCGTTTTGCCGGCACCGAGAAAACCTGAAAAAATATCGATAATTGTCATAAATTGTTTCCTTTCAAAATTCAAAAAATTCCATTGTATTATATCACTTTTCTGCTGCGAGTGCAAGACAAGAAGTTCAAAACAAAAAAATCAGTTGATTTTTTGCTCAAAAATGCTATACTGAATAAGATGTAAAAGGGAGGTGGTCGGCGGAGATGAGAGAATATTTCCGTTTTTCCAACCTGCGAAAGGAATATAATCGCGAGAATTACAAGCTGCTCGCAAAATGCGCGATTGCGGCATTGCTGATCACGGTGGTTACCGAGATTCTTGCCAGACGATCCGTGGATCATACGATTACATTTATTGTCGTTCAATTCCCGACTTTTTTGTATAATTCTCTTTTGGTTTTGACGACGCTTTGCTTTGCGCTTCTTTTTCGGCGCAGATCGTTTTCACTGCTGATTGCAGGCGGAACCTGGATCGGTGTTGCAATTGCCAACAGTATCCTGCTGTCTTACCGCTCTATGCCGCTGACTGCGCCGGATATTTGGCTCATGAGCTCGGTGCGCAGTATTTTTGATAAATATTTGAGCTACTTCGAGCTCGGAGTTCTGATGTTTTTGATTGCGGTGCTGATTGCCGTTATTTTCTATTTTCTTTACTGCGCGAAGAAACATCGGGTCGTTTTCGGCTTTGCGTTTACGCATTTGATCCTACTCGTTCTGCTTGTGACTGCGGCAACGGCGCTTTTGCCGAAGCTTGGCTTGCTTCAGCGGACGCAGGATTTTCATAATTTGCCGAAAGCCTATGAAAAAAACGGTTTTTGTTATTGCTTTGCCGCGAGCTTGTGGACCGGCGGCGTGGATGAGCCCGATGATTATTCCGGTGAGATCGTGGACGAGATCCAATCCGCTCCCGAAGAACTGCCCGAGACGGTCAGCGATCCGCCGAACATCGTCTTTGTGCAGCTTGAGAGCTTTTTCGACCCGAATTATATGAAGGAGCTGACGTTTGAAAAGAATCCTGTTCCGAATTTCCAGTCGATCCGCGAAAACTATCCGAGCGGCTTGCTTTCCGTTCCTTGTATCGGCGCAGGTACGGCAAACACCGAATTTGAGATTTTGACCGGCATGAATTTGAGTCATTTCGGTGTCGGTGAGTATCCGTATATGACGATCGTCGATTCCGCGTGCCCTGAGACGATCGCCTACAGTCTTTTGAATATCGGCTATCGCACGCATGCGATCCATAACAATAATGCGACCTTCTATGACAGAGATATTGTCTATGCGAATCTGTCATTTGAGACCTTCACCTCGCTTGAGTATATGGACTTGGATCCGACGACGGATTTTACGCCGACACAGTGGGCGAAGGATGAGTTTTTGACCGACGAGATCATCAAATGTATGGATTCTACGGAGGAAACCGACTTTGTTTTCACCGTATCGGTGCAGCCGCATGGCAGATACCCTTCGGAATATAATGAAGAGTATTCCTATATTGACTGTGAGGGAATGACGGACGAAGAACGCCGGATCGGCTTTGAGTATTATCTCTACCAGCTCAGTGAGACGGATCGTTTTGTCGGTGAGCTGATAGAAGAAATTGCGAATTATGATGAAAAAACGGTGGTGGTATTCTACGGTGACCACTTGCCGAGCTTTAATATTCAGTCAGATGAGCTCTCCTACGGCGACGAACAGACAACGGAGTATGTGATCTGGGCAAATTATGACATCGGTAATGAAAAACGTGACCTGCAGACCTACCAGCTTTCTGCGTATGTGATGGAGAAATGCGGCATTTATGAGGGCGTCATTTTCAGACTTCACCAGAGCTGGGATTATCCGAATGATGACAATGACGTGTTCCAGACGGATCTGAACAATCTGGAGTATGACATGCTCGAAGGTGAGCATTTTGCGCTCAACGGCGAAGTAATCCAGCCTGTCGGACTGCGGTTTGATGTGGAAGATATTCTGCTGACCGCGGTTGAGGAAGACGTGGAGGATATTGCCGTTTCGGGTGAGAATTTTACGCATTATAGTGTTGTGTATATCAACGGTGAGCCCTGTGTAACGGAATTTGTTTCAAAGGAGCTGCTGCTGGTTCGGCAGATGCGGCTTTCCGATGGCGACGAAATATGCGTGGTGCAGGTGTCCGCGATTGATGAAATGGATATTCTCAGCCGGACAGAACTCGTGATTTGGGAGGAGCTTGCCGATGGCGAATCTGAAACAGTCGAATGAATTTTTCAAAAACGACCTCTTTGCAACCGAGGTTTCCGGTATCAAGATCAAGGAGGTTGGACTGCACTGCGCTCTGTGCGAAATGCCCATCACAGACCGCCACCGCAATGCACGCGGAACGCCGATGGGTGGGGCAATCTTTACGTTGGCGGATTTTGCTGCAGCGGTTGCCGCAAACAGCGAGCTCGGTGACGAAAATGTGATCTCTCTTCATGCGGATATTTCCTATTTAAGCGCAGCAAAGGGAGAAACGCTCTACGCCGAGGCAACCGCGATCCGCCATGGCCGCTCAACGACGCTGTATCAGGTCGAGATCAGCGACGATGTCGGAACCAAGGTCGCATTTGTCAATGTAACAGGCTATGTTTTGAAAAAATGTTGCAAAAAATGAAAAAAATACTTGACTTTAACGCATAAAAGTGTTAAAGTAAAGCCGTGGAAAACGCTGTGACGAAACCAAGTAAGCTTTGAAATTCATCTACAGAGAGCAGTCGGTCGGTGCGAGGCTGTGAGCGGTTCGGAGCTGAATACCTTTCTGAGCGGTCTTCCTGAAATATCAGTAGGGGAGAACGGCTGCGACCGTTATATCGCATAGAGAACCAATTGAGGTGGTACCACGGGAAACTCTCGTCCTCTGCATTTTGCAGAGGACGTTTCTTTTTTAAGGAGGTTTATATGGTAATTTCTGATTTTTTGGAACGCAATGCAAGGCTTTACGGTGCAGAAACGGCTCTTGTTGAGATTAATCCGTCCGAGGAGCGAGACAAGGCGGTGACGTGGCGTGATTTCAGCCTGATAGAGAATACGCGCCCGGATCTGCCTTATCGTCGCGAGCTGACGTGGGAGCAGTTTGACAAGAAAGCAAACCGCTTTGCAAACCTGCTGCTTAGCCGCGGCATTCGGAAGGGGCAAAAGGTTGCAGTTTTGCTGATGAATTGTCTTGAGTGGCTGCCGATCTATTTTGGCATTTTGAAAACGGGAGCGTTGGCCGTGCCGATGAATTTTCGCTACAGCTCGGATGAGATCGCATATTGTGTCGATTTGGCGGATGTGGATGTCCTTGTTTTTGGACCGGAGTTCATCACCCGAATTGAACCGATTCTCGATAGGCTTCACCGCGTGAAGTACATGTTTCATGTCGGTAAAAGCGTGCCCGATTTCGCGGAGTCATATTTGGAGCTTGTAAACTATTGCTCAAGCACACCGCCTCCCGTTGCGTTGCGTGAGGATGATTATGCAGCAATCTATTTTTCATCCGGAACAACAGGCTTTCCGAAGGCGATTCTTCACAATCATAGAGCGCTTGTCAGCTCTTGCATAACGGAGCAAAATCACCACGCACAAACGCGAGACGATGTTTTCTTGTGTATTCCGCCGTTATATCATACCGGTGCGAAGATGCATTGGTTCGGAAGCCTGCTTTCGGGCAGCAAGGCAGTTTTGCTGCGAGGTGTAAAGCCGGAATGGATATTAAGAGCCGTTACGGAGGAAAAATGCACAATCGTATGGCTGCTGGTTCCGTGGGCACAGGATTTGCTTGATGAGATCGATAGCGGAAGGATCGATGTAAATAATTATTTACTCGATCAATGGCGACTGATGCATATCGGTGCGCAGCCTGTGCCGCCGAGCCTGATCCATCGGTGGAAGAAGGCATTTCCGCATCATCAGTATGACACAAATTACGGTTTATCTGAATCGATCGGCCCCGGCTGTGTGCATCTGGGTGTGGAGAATATTCATAAAGTCGGCGCAATCGGTATGCCCGGACATCTTTGGCAGGCGAAGATCGTCGATGATAGCGGCGAGAGTGTGAAACGCGGCGAGGTAGGTGAGCTGATCGTTAAAGGCGACGGCGTAATGCTCTGCTACTACAAAAATGAAGAGGCAACCAATGAGGTGCTCAAAGATGGCTGGCTCTATACCGGCGATATGGCCAAAGAGGATGAGGACGGCTTTATTTATCTGGTCGATCGCAAGAAGGATGTCGTTATTTCCGGCGGCGAGAATTTGTATCCGGTTCAGATTGAAGATTTTTTACGGACGAATGACAAGATCAAGGATGTTGCAGTAATCGGCATGCCCGATCCGCGTCTGGGTGAGATTGCGGCGGCCATCATTGAGCTCAAAGAGGGGCAGACAAGCAGCGTCGAGGAGATGGATGAATTTTGTAAAGCTCTGCCTCGGTATAAACGACCGAGAAAAATCATATTCGATCAAATTCCGAGGAATCCGACCGGAAAGATCGAAAAACCTGTTCTGCGAGAACGATATTGCAAGGGCAGGCTTGTAGAAACACAGACAACAAATTAACGGAAAGGATGAATTTCAATGGCAATCATTATTATAATGCTCGTTATTTTCTTCGCAAGCATGCTTCTGATCGGCGCATATTGCAGAAAGAGCAGCAAAAGTGTTGATGGCTTTGTTCTCGGCGGCAGATCGGTCGGCGCATGGTTTACTGCTTTTGCCTTCGGCACATCATATTTTTCTGCTGTTATTTTCGTCGGTTATGCCGGCCAGTTTGGCTGGAAATTCGGTCTTGCCTCCACATGGATTGGTTTGGGCAATGCCTTTATCGGCTCACTCTTGGCGTGGGTCGTTCTTGGCAGACGCACAAGGATCATGACCCAACACCTCAATTCCAGAACGATGCCTGACTTCTTTGGCTTGCGCTTTCACTCGAACGGTCTGAAAATTGCAGCCTCCGTAATTGTTTTCGTATTCCTGATTCCTTATACCGCTTCGCTCTTCAACGGGCTTTCCAGACTGTTTACGATGGCTTTTCCCGGGATTGACTATTCGTGGTGTGTCATCGCAATGGCGGTGATGACCGGTATATATGTCATACTTGGCGGTTATATGGCAACGGCAATCAACGACTTCATCCAAGGTATCATTATGATCGTCGGCATAATCGCGGTCATTGCTGCCGTGATCGGCGGACAAGGTGGGCTGAACGAAGCGATTGTCAGCCTCTCGAATGTTACCGATGAGGCAAATCCCAATTTTCTTGGTGCGTTTACATCCTTCTTCGGTGCAGACCCGACATTTTTGTTCTTCGTTGTGATCCTGACTTCCCTCGGCACTTGGGGATTGCCTCAGATGGTCGGCAAATTCTACGCCATTAAGGATGAGGATTCTATTAAAAAAGGAACGGTCATTTCAACTGTCTTTGCAGTTATCGTTGCAGGCGGCTGCTATTTTCTTGGCGGCTTCGGCAGACTTTTTGCCGATCGAATTGAATATCAGGCAAACGGAACACCTGTCTATGACAGCATCATTCCTGCAATGCTTTCTGATCTGAGTCCGCTTTTAATCGGAGTGGTTTTGGTGCTGGTGCTTTCGGCCTCAATGTCCACGCTTTCTTCTCTGGTTCTTACTTCAAGCTCCACGATCACGCTGGATCTTATCGCTCCTATGGCTAAAAAAGAAATGGGTGAAAAGAAAAAAATGCGCTCGATGCAATTCTTCATCGCATTCTTTGTAATAGTTTCGGCTGTAATCGCTATTGTTCAGGCGAAATCCGGTGTAGTCTTTATCGCCCAACTGATGGGCGTTTCATGGGGTGCGCTTGCCGGCGCATTCCTCGCGCCCTTCCTCTATGGCCTGTTCTGGAAACGCACAACGAAGACAGCCTGTTATGTCAGCTACATATGGGGCGTAAGTCTATCGCTTTTGCAGCTTGTTAAGACAATGAGCGGCTTTAGCTTTGGCGTGGGATTCCTGGATGACCTTGTATTTGCCAGCTCAATTCATTCCGGCGCGATTGCAATGCTGCTTGGATTGGTGCTTGTGCCGATTGTCTCGCTGCTGACGAAGAAGCCGGATAAGGATGAGGTGGAAGAGATTTTTAGCTGCTATCACAAAACAATTGCCGTTCCTGTCAAAGAATCTTTGGGTAAGTAGTTGAATCTTGACGCATCTTACTGTATAATAACAGAATGTAGAAGATGAGTGAGGTTTTGCTTATGAAACAACTGATGCTCGGAAATGAAGCATTTGCACGCGGACTTTATGAGGCCGGCTGCAGCTTCGTTTCCGGTTACCCCGGCACACCGAGTACGGAGATCACGGAATGTGCCGCGAAATTTGAAGAAATTTATGCAGAGTGGGCACCGAATGAGAAGGTTGCCATGGAAGCGGCATTTGGTGCAGCATTAGCAGGAAAACGAAGCTTCTGCGGCATGAAGCATGTCGGATTGAATGTGGCGGCGGATCCGTTGTTTACAATTTCTTATACGGGTATCAACGGTGGTATGGTGATCGGTGTTGCGGATGATCCCGGCATGCACAGCTCGCAGAACGAGCAGGACTCCAGAAATTATGCCAAGGCTGCAAAAATTCCGATGCTTGAGCCGTCGGATTCGGCCGAAGCGATTTATTTTACCAAGGTGGCATACGAACTATCCGAGCGGTTTGATACTCCTGTTTTGATGAAGATGTGCACGCGTGTTGCGCACAGTCAAAGCATCGTCGAGCCCTCTTCGCGCGTAGAAGCTGCGCAAAAGCCGTATGAAAAGAATCCGAGCAAGTACATCATGATGCCCGGCTATGCGAAAAAACGCCATCCGATTGTCGAAGAGCGCACAAAGGCACTGATTGAATACGCCGAGAATACGGATATTAACCGCATCGAACGGGGCAAAGACGATAAACTCGGTATCATCACCTCCAGCACCTGCTATCAGTATGTCAAGGAGGTCTGCGGCGATACGGTCAGCGTCCTTAAGCTGGGGATGATCTGGCCGATGCCTGAAAAACTCATCCGCGATTTTTGTGCAAGTGTGCAAAAAGTGGTCGTTGTTGAGGAATTGGACGGTTTTATTGAAGAACATTGCAACTGCTTAGGACTTAATGTGATGGGCAAGGAGTTGTTTTCCAACATCGGAGAGCTGTCGCAAAACTTGATTGCCAAGGCTCTCGGCATGCCGTATGACAACGGAACGACACTGCATGAGACGATTCCGAACCGACCGCCGGTCATGTGTGCCGGTTGTCCTCACAGAGGCTTGTACTATGTGCTTTCCAAGCTCAAGCTTAATGTCATCGGTGACATCGGCTGCTATACGCTTGGTGCGGTCGCTCCGCTCAACGCCGTTGACAGCGTGATCTGCATGGGTGCATCGGTTTCGGGCGTGCATGGATTTAACAAGGCAAATGCAGGTCAGAGTGAGCAAAAAACCGTTGCGGTGATCGGTGATTCCACATTTATGCACTCCGGCATGACCGGACTTGTGAATATCGCGTATAATGACTCCAACAGTACGGTGATCATTCTGGACAATTCCATCACCGGTATGACCGGCCACCAGCAGAATCCGACCACCGGTTACAACCTCAAGGGCGATGTCGCGGCGAAGGTGGATTTGCAAGCGCTGTGTCATGCGTTGGGCATCGAACGTGTGCGTGTGGTTGATCCGTATGATCTTCAGCAGTGCGAGCAGGCGATCAGGGAGGAGCTGAGCGTAAACGCTCCGTCGGTCATTATCTCTCGCAGGCCGTGTGCGCTTTTGAAATATGTCAAGCACAAAAAGCCGCTGATCGTTGATCGTGAAAAATGCGTGAGCTGCAAAATGTGCATGAAGGCAGGCTGTCCTGCCATCAGCATGGAAAACGGGAAGGCGAAGATCGACAACACCCTTTGCACCGGCTGCGGTGTGTGCATGCAGCTATGTAGATTCGGCGCATTGCAGGAGGGCGAAGGATGAAAACGAAGAATATAATGATCGTCGGTGTCGGTGGGCAGGGAAGTCTCCTTGCCAGCAAGCTCCTTGGCAAGCTCCTGCTTGCAAAGGGCTATGATGTCAAGGTTTCCGAGGTACACGGAATGAGCCAGCGCGGCGGCAGTGTTGTGACCTATGTCCGCTTTGGCGAAAAAGTCTATTCGCCTGTGATCGACATTGGTGAGGCAGATGTGATCGTGTCGTTCGAGCTTTTGGAGGCAGCGCGATGGACGCAATATCTGCGTCCTAACGGTAAAATCCTTACAAACACGCAGCAAACCAATCCCATGCCTGTCATTACAGGTGCAGCGGAGTATCCGACCGATTTGGTTTGCAAAATGAAGGAGGCAGGGCTGGATGTCGATGCGATCGATGCGCTGTCCTTGGCGCGAGAGGCAGGATCCGACAAAGCAGTCAATCTTGTTTTAATGGGACGTCTGTCTAACTATTTTGATTTTACGGACGAGGAATGGAATGCTGCGATCGAGCAAAGTGTACCGCCGAAATTCTTGGATTTGAATAAAAAAGCCTTTGCACTTGGCAGAGGGGAGAGGTAATTATGCAAAAATATTATACACCCGAGATCGAGACCGCCTCACGCGAAACGATCGTGAAGCTGCAAAATGAACGTCTTGCGGCAACAGTCAAGCGTGTTTATGAAAATGTGCCTTATTATCGCGATAAAATGGACGCTGTCGGAGTAAAACCCGAGGATATTCAGACCATTGACGACCTGCACAAGCTGCCGTTCAGCTACAAGCAGGATCTGAGAGACACTTATCCGTACGGATTGTTTGCCGTCCCGATGAAGGATGTTGTCAGATTGCACGCCTCCTCCGGTACGACGGGCAAGCAAATCGTTGTCGGCTATACAAGAAACGATCTTGAGATTTGGGATGAGTGTGTCGCGCGTGCGCTCACGGCAGTCGGCTGCACAGATGAGGATATTGTGCATATTTCCTATGGCTACGGCCTGTTTACCGGCGGCTTGGGTGCCGACGGCGGTGCCAAGCGTATCGGCGCAACGGCCATTCCTGTTTCCTCCGGCAATACACAGCGTCAGGTCACGATTTTGAAGGATTTTGGCTCGACCATTTTGTGCTGTACCCCGTCTTACGCACTGCATATTGCCGAAACGCTCTATGCCAACGGCTATACCAAGGATGATATTAGCCTGAAAGCCGGTGTTTTCGGAGCCGAGCCGTGGACGAACGAGATGCGCAGACAGATCGAGGATATGCTGGGAATAACCGCTTATGATATTTACGGCTTAACAGAGATTATCGGGCCCGGTGTTGCGTTTGAATGTGAGGAGCAGACGGGTATGCATATCAATGAGGATCATTTCATTGTCGAAGTGATCGATCCGGATACCGGTGAGGTTTTGCCTGACGGCACGCAGGGCGAGATCGTATTTAGCTGCATCACGAAGGAAGCGTTCCCCATTTTGCGTTACCGCACGAGAGACATTGGCGTGATCGTAAGAGGGAAGTGCTCCTGCGGCAGAACGCTCTGCAAGATGACCAAGCCCCGCGGCAGAACGGATGATATGCTCATTATCCGCGGCGTAAACGTATTCCCCTCGCAGATCGAAACCGTTCTTATTGAGCAGGGCTACAGCGCAAACTACCAGATCATCGTAGATCGCGCCAATAATTTTGACTCGATCGAGGTTCAAGTTGAGATCAGCAATGAGATCTTTTCTGATACCGTAAAGGGTCTTGCGGTTCGCGCGAAGGAGCTTTCGGCTGCGCTGAAGAACCTGCTCGGTGTAAATGCGAAGGTCACACTTATGGAGCCGAACTCCATTCCGCGCTCCGAGGGCAAGGCTGTGCGCGTCATTGACAAGCGTAAGCTGTTGGATTAAGGAGGTAATATTATGCTGAAACAATTGTCCGTTTTTTTGCAGAACAAAACCGGTAGAATCGCAGGTATTACAAAGGCACTTTCCGAGGCAGGCATTGATTTGAGAGCTTTGTCCATCGCAGATACGGCGGATTTTGGTATTTTGCGCATGCTTGTCAGCGATATTGAGGGTGCGAAGGCTGCGCTTGCGAAGGAAAACTGCATCATTAGTGTCAATGAGGTCGCAGTTGTTGCCGTGCCGGATGAACCGGGTGGGCTGGCTCGTATTTTGAGTTTGATGGCGCAGGAGCAGATCGACATTGAATACATGTATTCTCTCATCGAGCGCGGTGCAAAGGAAGCGTATATGGTTCTTCGTGTTTCCGATGAACCGAAGCTGCTTCAGATGCTCGCTGCCAATGGATTACATTCCGTCTCCGCGGAAACGCTCGGCGTGAAATAGGGAGGATTATCGATGCAGGAATTAAGTAGAAAGACACAGCATTTTACGGATTCTGTGATTCGAAGAATGACCAGAATTTCCATTGCAAATAATGCCATCAATTTGGCGCAGGGCTTTCCGGATTTCGATCCGCCGAAGGCGCTGACTGACCGTTTGGCGGAAATCAGCGCAATTGGACCGCACCAGTACCCGATCACCATGGGCGCACCGAATTTCCGCCGAGCCTTGGCGAACAAATGCGGTCGCTTTATGGGAAGAACCATTGATCCTGAGACGGAGGTCGTCGTAACCATTGGCTCTACCGAGGCGATGGTAGATACGCTCTTTGCTCTGACGAACCCCGGCGATAAGGTCATTATGTTCTCGCCGTATTTTGAAAACTACCGTGCGCAGACGCTGCTGTGCGATTGTGAACCGATTTTTGTGCCGCTCGTACCGCCGACTTTTGACTACGATGCCAATGTTTTGGAAGATGCGTTTAAGCAGGGCGCGAAGGCGATTCTGATCTGCAATCCGTCTAATCCGAGCGGTAAGGTATTTACCAAAACGGAGTTGGAGCAGATCGCGGCGCTTGCAGTCAAATACGATACCTATGTGATCATGGATGAGGTCTATGAGCATATCGTTTATGCGCCGCATCAGCACATTTATATGAACAGCCTGCCGGGAATGTGGGAGCGTACCGTTTCCTGCAGCTCGCTGTCGAAGACCTATTCCATCACAGGCTGGCGTTTGGGCTATGCCATAGCGCCGAAGCATTTGATGGATCGAATTAAGCAGTTCCATGATTTTAATACGGTTGGTGCTGCCTCACCGCTTATGGAGGCGGCTGTGGTCGGTCTGGAGATGCCGGACAGCTATTACGAGGAATTCGGCGCCCATTATGCGCATATGAAGAAGCTGTTTACTGAGGGCTTGGATCGCATCGGTATTGAGTACACCGATCCGCAAGGCGCATATTTTGTGTTGGCGAATATCGGGCAGTTTATGAAGAAAGGTCAGACAGACGTCGAATTTTGCGAGCAAATGGCGCAGAAGGTCGGTGTCGGAGTTGTCCCGGGCAGCTCGTTCTTTATGGAAAATGTCGGCAATATCGTGCGTATGCACTTTGCCAAAAAGGATGAGACCCTCTACGAAGCCCTCAACCGCTTGGCCGATATTAAATCGAAAATGGGATAAAATTTGCGCCAATCTGCGCAAGACAGAAGGCTTTGAATAGTTTGAGCGGATCCACAAGCCGTGGATCCGCTCTTATTTCTTTACTTCAGGTTGCGCTCGTAAGCCTCGATCATTTTCTTCAACATGTGACCCGTACGACCTGCGAGTTTTTCAAAGTATCGACGGGTGGCTTCACCGGTAAAAATCTTAATATCCAGCCGCAAAATGTTCTCATTTTCGGGCGTTACAAGGATTTTGTCGATATATTCATTGACAAATTCGGGGGTAATCGCTCCCGTGGCGGCCGCTTGCTCCAAAGAGTGCATGGTCGCCTTCAAGGCTTCAATCTGCTTGCGGAAATCTTCTTTGGAGTAGAGCTGTTGCTCCAATTCCCTTAGTTGTGCTTCCGCGTGGGCGATCTCGTCGGCGCATTGCTTGTTCATCAAAATGAAATCTGCATCGGAGATTGCTCCTGTCACGTTGTACTCCAAGAGCTTGGACTTTTTCTTTATTGCCAAATCTCGGCGTTGCTTCTGTTCCTCAATCAGCTTCGGGAGCTGATTGGTGTCATCCAAAGCCTGAAACTGTTCGATATACTCTGCAATCAACGCCTCGGTGCTGACCGTAGTATCCTGCGCCACGTCCAAGATCAGTGGTTTGATCTCGTCTTCATAGATCGCAAAAGAGGGACAGGAGTCCGCGCCGTTTTTGATCTTACCCGAGCAGACCCAACGACTGTTTTTGTTACCCTGCTTGTCTGTGGATTCTCTGCGGTAGTAAGCAGCGCCACAGTGGGTGCAGAAGAGCTTTCCGGTCAGCAGATTTGCATGATTGCAAATGCCTTGACGTGATTTGACATCATCGCTGCGCCGCTTCAAAATGGCATTGGCTTGATCCCAAAGCTCTTCGGAAACGATGGCAGGCACGATTTCGCCGCTTTCGTCCTTGAACATCACCCATTCCTCCGGT
>CAYVLD010000034.1:0-15565 GCA_964452205.1 uncultured Oscillospiraceae bacterium | reverse complement strand
CAGGCAGATACAGCAATTGAACAGCTGGAAGACAGTATACAGACAGCCGAGGAACCTATGGTGGAGGCGCATATCCTCTCCCCCACCGAGTATACAGGAAATATTATGGAGCTCTGTCAGGAGCGACGCGGTGTGTATAAGGATATGAAATATATCGATTCAAGCCGTGTTGATCTCCATTATCTGCTCCCCTTAAACGAGATCATTTACGATTTCTTTGACGCGCTCAAATCGCGCACACGCGGCTATGCGAGCTTCGATTACGAGCTGAAGGGCTACGTGTCGTCCAAGCTGGTCAAGCTGGATATTCTGCTAAACGGCGACGTGGTGGACGCGCTGTCCTTCATCGTGTTTGAGGATTCTGCCTACACCCGTGCGCGCAAGATGTGCGAAAAGCTCAAGGAGCATATTCCGCGGCAACTGTTCGAGGTGCCGATCCAGGCGGCCATCGGCGGCAAGATCATCGCGCGCGAAACGATCAAAGCGCTGCGCAAGGACGTTTTGGCCAAGTGCTACGGCGGCGACATCACGCGTAAGAAGAAGCTGCTGGAGAAGCAGAAGGAAGGCAAGAAGCGCATGAGAACGTTTGGTACGGTGTCCGTACCGAGCGAGGCGTTCATGGCGGTTCTGAAGATGGACGAATGAAGACGGTCACGATTTATACCGATGGTGCCTGCTCCGGCAATCCCGGACCGGGCGGCTGGGGCGCGATTTTGGAGTGGAACGGCATTGAAAAGGAGCTTTCCGGCGGCGAAAGGAATACCACCAACAACCGCATGGAGCTGACGGGCGTGATTTCCGCTCTGCGTGCGTTAAAAGAACCGTGTCAGGTGGAGCTTTTCACGGATTCTAAATATGTCTGCGATGCGGTTTTGCAGCGCTGGGTCTACGGCTGGAAGGCAAAGGGCTGGATCAAGGCGGATAGGAAGCCTGCGCTGAATGTCGATTTGTGGGAGCAGCTACTGCCGCTTTTGGAGTATCATACGGTCACTTGGCATTGGGTCAAGGGACACGCCGACAACGAAAAAAACAACCGCTGCGATAAGCTCGCGGTTGCCGAGAGCAGGAAATTTGCAGTCTGACGCAGCATGGCAAATTCCGATTTATCGGTGAGATACGCGCCTTCGTGCTTGTCATTGCGAGGCACGCAGCGACCGAAGAATCTTAGCGGAAGTATCGAAAACATCACTGTTATCGTAATGCCAACAAGATTCTTCGCTCAGAATGACAATTTCGTACTCCCCATCTCACCGATAAATTGAAATTTACAACCGTTTCTCCTCGTATGGTGTTTGCACCGTCGGAGCACGGAAATTTTATCTCTTTTGCAGCCTTGGCTGCGGAACGGAGCCATTTATGAAACTCAAAAATTCCTATTTTTACACTATTTTGGTCGTATTCGCCGCACTCATCGTCGGCCTCGATCAGCTCACCAAATACCTCACCATCCGCCATATCCCCCTCGGCGGTGACGGCGGCAGCGTTTTGGGACTTTTCGACCTAACGCACCACAAAAACACCGGCGCAGCATGGTCGATGCTTGAAGGACAAACATGGCTCTTTATTCTGGTTTTGCTGGTTTTCTTGGCACTTTTGGTCGTTTGTATTTGGAAAAAGTGGGTCAGTAAACGGTTTGAATGGCTGTGTCTGGCCGCCATTGCCGGCGGCGGTATCGGTAACGCCGTCGACCGCATTTTCCGCGGCGGCGAGGTCACCGACATGATTCAGTTCTCGTTTTGGAAGTCTTTTCCGACCTTCAATGTCGCAGATTGCTTCATCACTCTGGGCTGTATCGCTCTGGCAATCTACGTTCTTTTCTTCGATAAAGAAACAAAAGCAGATGCTTAGCGCATCTGCTTTTGTTCTGCCAAAACCAATGAAACTGTACCTAAAAAGTCCGATTTAACGAGCCGTTCTTTGCGAGGAGGAGAGAGCGAACGCCGTGCAGTTATTCGGTGCCGGCAGGATTCTTCGCTCAGAATGACAATTTCGTACTCCCCATCTCACCGACAAATCGGAATTAACACGGTCTGCGGTGGGCGCTGTGTCAACACAGGCAGATGCGGTTTTCGCGGATCCCGACGGACGCGCTTTGCGTCACCGTTTGCGCAAGCAGGCGTTCTGCCAGCGGCGCTTCGAGCTCGTCCTGGATCAGCCTGCGGATGGCACGCGCACCGCTGCGGTTGGCGCTGCTCTTTTTTGCCAGAAGCGCGGCAAGCTCCGGTGAAAAATCAAGCTTGAGCTGCTGCTTCTGCGCGCGCTGTTTAAGCTGTTCGAGCTGCAAGGACGCAATTTGGGTCAGATCCTGCTCGCTCAACGCGCGAAACGCCGCCACACAGTCGATACGCCCCAAAAATTCCGGCGGAAAATGCTCCCTGAGCGCGCTTTGTGTCGCATCCTCTGCGCCCTGCTCAAAGCCTAAGCCGCCGCGTGCGATGTTTTTGCTGCCCAAATTGGAGGTCATGACCAGCAGCGTGTTGCAAAAATCGATCTTGCGTCCCAACGAATCGGTCAAAATTCCATCCTCCATGATCTGCAAAAGCAGACCACACACATCCCGATGCGCCTTTTCCAGCTCGTCGAGCAAAATGAGGCTGTAGGGCTTGCGGCGCACCTTTTCCGAAAGCTCGCCGCCCTCGTCATGTCCGACGTAGCCGGGAGGCGCGCCGATGAGCCGTGAGGCGGAGAATTTTTCCATATATTCCGACATATCGATGCGGATCATCGCATCCTTGCTTCCGTAAACGGTCTCAGCCAACGCTTTGCACAGCTCGGTTTTTCCAACACCGGTCGGACCGATGAAGAGCATGCAGGCGACAGGGCGTTTTTGCTCGGCAAGACCGCTTCTGCCGCGCCGCACCGCCTGCGCGACGGCGGAAATCGCTTTTTCCTGCCCGATGACACGTCTTGACAGCTCCTCTTCCAGCGACAAAAGCCGCTGACGCTCGCCCAGCGAAATCGCGCCGACCGGTATTCCGGTGCGGCTTGCGACCGCTACGGCGATGTCCTGCGCCTCAACGCGGCGCACGCTCATCGGCTGACGCCGCAGCTTGTGCAGCCGATCACGCAGACAGGCGGCTTTTTCGTATTCACCGTCCTGCACCGCCTCACGCAGCGACCGTTCGAGCTGGGCAAAATCGATGCCGCCGCTGCTGCTCATGCGCGCGACCGCTGCACCCTCGTCGAGCAGATCCACCGCCTTGTCGGGCAGAAATTTATCCGACAAATACCGACACGACAGCTCCACCGCCGCATCGATGGCCGCATTGCTGATGGGAATTTGGTGATGCGCTTCCAAACCGCCGCGCAGTCCGTGTAAAATGCTTTTCGTCTCCTCCTTGGTGGGCTCGCGCACCTGCACCGCGCGGAAACGCCGCTCCAGCGCCGCATCCTTTTCAATAAATTTACGGTATTCCGTCAAGGTCGTTGCGCCAATGAGCTGCAGCTCTCCGCGCCCGAGCGCAGGCTTGAACAGATTTGCCGCGTCGATCGCGCCCTCGGCTGCACCTGCGCCGACAATGGTATGGATCTCGTCGATAAACAAAATAATATTGCCGACACGGCGCACCTCATTTAAAATATCGCGGATACGTTCTTCAAACTCGCCGCGGTACTTCGTTCCGGCGATCACGCTTGCCATGTCGAGAGAAAACAACCTCTTGCTGCGCAGGTTTTCCGGCACACGGCCGGCGGCGATGCGCTGCGCCACCGCCTCAACGATGGCGGTTTTGCCGACACCCGGCTCTCCGATGAGAGCGGGGTTGTTTTTTTGCTTGCGCGAGAGGATCTGCAGCACCGTTTCGATCTCACGGTCACGGCCGATGATCGGCTGCTCGGCTCGCGCGATCAGATCCACTCCAAATTGATCCAGCAGACGGGTATTTTGCATAGCTTGCTCCTTTCGGTAATTGCAAAGATCGGTAAACAGAAGGTCGCGATCCACACCGCATCGACTCAGCAGCGCGACCGCACCGCTTTCTTCCTCGCGCAAAAGCGCTCGAAGCATCGCCTCCGGCGTCGCCGTGCTTGTGACGATCCGCCTTGCTCTCGGTGTCATCGAGCGCACCATGCAGTGCTGCGGCGGCCGCAGCAGCAAAAGCTGCCCGATCAGCTCGCTGCTCGTCAAATCCTGCCAAAAAAGCTGCCGCTGTGCAACGCTTCGCGTCATCGCGATCCCCAAAAGCAGATGCTCCGTTCCCACGCGCCGATGCCCCAACCGTTTCGCGCTCAGCCGCGCCTGCCGTAGGATCTGCTTCATCAGACTTTCCTGTTTTGCCAAGTGTATCCCTCCGCCTTTAGTTTTACCATAGGAAATTTTTTCTATACCTGCGAAATTTTTGCAGTTTTCTGTCTTTTTCCAATTGCATTTTTCAAAAACTATGATAGAATGGTATCGTACCAAAACCAACAGGAGGAGAAAACTATGGCATATTTCATTACCGATGCTTGCGCTAAGTGCGGCGCATGTGCTGATACCTGCCCTCTGGGCATCATCACCGAGGGTGACGACAAGTACGTCATCGACGCTGATCAGTGCATCGAATGCGGCGCTTGCGCCGGTGCTTGCCCGCTGGAAGCCATCGAGCAGCAGTAAGAACAAGAACCCCCCTGTTTTCAGGGGGGTTGTTCTCTATCGAGGTGTGTATGGAAGAATTATGGAATGATATATTCTTGCGGCAGGGAGCTTTCCGCCTCGGAACGGATTCCGTGCTGCTTTCTCAGTTTATCACCTTGCCGAGAAAAGCGCGCGTGGTTGACTTAGGCAGCGGCAGCGGTGCGTTGGGGCTGCTGCTTTGCGCACGCGAGAGTGATTGCCGCGTGATCGGTGTCGAGCTTGACGAGCCTTCGCACCGTTTGGCGGTGGAAAATGCGGCCGAAAACGCGCTCGAAGGGCGATTTTCCCCGATTTTGGGCGACGTGCGCGAGATTCGTTCAATTTTGCCTGCGAGCAGCGCGGATTGTGTGATCTCCAATCCGCCGTATTTCCCCGAGGGTAGCGGCAAGGCTGCCAACGCACAGCGCAGCGAGCTGACGCTGAACCTGCTTCAACTGTGTCAGGCGGCTGCGTGGCTTTTGCCGAGCGCAGGACGCTTTGCGCTGGTGCACAGGCCGGAGCGGCTTTGCGACATTTTTTGCGCGCTGAGAGAAAACGGCATGGAGCCCAAGCGCATCCAATTTGTCCGCCACAGGAGCGATGCGCCCGTGTGCATGGTACTCATCGAGGCGCGGCGCGGCGGCAAGCCCGGTCTGACCTACGAGCCGGATTTTATTGAATTTCACGCCGACGGTACGCCGACTTCGGCCTACCTTGCGGCATATCATAGAGGTGAAAGCGTATGATGCTGTATCTTGTGCCGACGCCGATCGGCAACCTGTCCGACATTTCCGACCGCTGCCGTCAGACCCTTGCGCAGGCGGATTTCATCGCCGCTGAGGACACCCGTGTGACGCTGCGGCTTTTGAACCATCTGCAGATCAAAAAGCCGCTCGTGAGCTACTACGAGCATAACAAGGCGTTGAGCGGCAAGAAAATCGTCGAGCGCATTTTATCGGGCGAGACCTGTGCGCTCGTCAGCGATGCCGGTTCGCCTGCGATCTCCGATCCGGGCGAGGATCTGGTGCGCCTTTGCGCCGAAAACGGCATCACCGTCACAGCCATTCCCGGTCCCTGCGCCGCGATTACCGCGCTGAGCATTTCGGCACTTCCCACGGGGCGGTTTACCTTCGAGGGCTTTCTTTCGACCAATAAGAAGGCGCGCCGCGCCCATCTGGAGAGCTTGAAGAACGAAATGCGCACCATGATTTTTTACGAAGCACCGCACAAGCTGACCGATACGCTCAAAGATTTGTCGGAGGCGTTTGGTTCTGCGCGGCGCGTTTCCCTTTGCCGCGAGCTGACGAAGCTGCACGAGGAGGTTTTGCGCATGAGTCTCGGTGCGGCAGCGGCGTATTATGAGGAGCAAGCGCCCAGGGGTGAGTATGTGCTGGTCGTCGAGGGCGCACCCGAGAAAGAAGACGATGTGCTCACGCCCGAGCAGGCACTTGCGCTTGTTAAGGAGCTGACGGAGCAAGGTATGTCCAAGAAGGATGCCGTCAAGCAGGTTGCCGGGCAGACGGGCTTTGCGAAAAACGAGCTGTACCGGCTATCGCTGCATTTGCTGTAATGCTGAAATGTATTTACAAAATTCCGATTTATCGTTGAGCCGGGGAGTACGAAATTGTCATTCTGAGCGCAGCGAAGAATCTCAGCGAGACAATGAAGTGCCGTTTAGTCCTCGTTCATCGGATCTAAAACGCCGCAGCGCAGACGGTAGCAACGGTCGCACTGTCGGGCAAGTTCGCTGTCGTGCGTGACCACGATTACCGTTTTGCCGTGCTCGTGCGCCAAATTCTGCAAAAGCGTAAGCACAGCGTCGGCGTTTTCCTCATCCAAATTTCCCGTCGGTTCGTCTGCCGCGATCACCTTTGAATCCGCAGCCAAACATCTGGCGATGGCAACACGCTGCTGCTCTCCGCCGGAGAGCTTGCTCGGCAATCGATGAAACAGCTCCTCACCGATGCCGACCATCGACAAAAAGCGTTTCGCTGCTTGCATCGCCTCTTTTTTCGGCTTTTGGGCAAGCTTCATCGGATAAAGCACGTTTTCCAGCGCCGTCATTGTCGGAAACAGAAGATACGACTGCGCAATGGTCGCCGTTTCACGGCGGCGATAGTCATCAAGCATCGAACGAGTGAGCGCCTTGCCCTCGTAAAGAATTTCCCCCTCGCAAGGCACATCCAAGCCGGAAAGCAGGTACAAAAGCGTACTTTTTCCTGCACCCGAGCGACCACGGATCGCAGTAATCGTTCCTTGCGGAAAAGTTGCGTTTATTCCGCATAAAACCTCATTTTTCGTTCCCGGGTATTTATAATGTACATTATTTAACGCAAGACGATCCATCTTTCACACCTCACCGAGCTGATAAAAACGCACCAGATTCCTACTGCACGAGCGCAGCAGGGGAAACACCGCCGCAGCCATCGCCACGGCAAAAAACAACGTCGGATAACACCATTGGAAAGTTGCGAGCGCAACGATCCCTGCGCCGCAGAGGGCAACGATTGCAATGCGCAAAATCAGCTTAAAAAACACCGCAGCCCTGCTCTCACCCCACATGAAGCGCAGAAAAATTTCCTTTCTCAGCGAAAGCGCAAGCAAAAATGCACTCGCAGCCGTCGCCGCGGCAAACAGCACCGTCAGCGGCAGCAGCAGAAGCTCTTGCATGTTGAGCTTGCGTTCGAGAGGCTTGACCGCCTCGTTGAGCGTACGCGCGTTGGTAAAAACCGTAAATTCAGACTTGAGCGTTTCCTCCACGAGTGTCTGAACGGCATTATATTTGCGGTTGTACGCCGCATCGATGCGCAGGAAAAAGGCGCGGCAGTAGCAATGGTACATCATGTTGGAGTTATAAAGCAGCTTCGGCTCGTTCGGCGCGGACAAAAACGCATAATCCGACACGATCAGACTGCCGCTTTTGAGCATTCCGTTTGGATCGTCAAAGCTGCCAATCAGCTCCATGGTAAAGATCGGCGCGGCACTTTCGCGGCCGCCCATGGTGTCATAGGGCGCGATGCGAAAAGTATCGCCGAGCGAAAGCCCCAGACGCTGCATCATTTCCTGTTCCATCAGACACGGAAGCGCATCCCAGTTTTTGATCTGTAAATCGTTTTTTTCTGAAAAGTTGAGTTTTAACCCGTATTCATCCGCCAAAAGTGACAAATTATCCGTTCCATAAATGAAATTTCCCTCATTTTCCGCAACGGGATCGCAAAGCCGATAAGGACACTGCATCACGCGGCAGCTTTCGCTGACAGGTGAAAGCGCATCGACGCGGTCGGCCGATGTCGGCAGCAGCTCAAGCTGCGCTCCGTCTGCTTTTGAAAGAATTTGAAACGTCAGCCGTGTGTTTGCAAACAGGGCATCAATCTGACGGTAGCCTTCGTTGATATTTTCCTCGTAAATCGTCATAAAAACGCTGCTCAAAAGCACCGCCAAAAGCGTAAGCAGCGGCAAAAGCGGTTTTCTGATAAAATGTTTCATCTTACATCACCTAAGGAGCTTTAATATACCGCGCCGCTCGGTACGGCCTCGCAGAAGCAGGGTCAGACCGAAGCTTACGGCCAACTCCGCAAGGAGACACAGCGCCATAATGAGCGTGATCTCACCAGCACTCGGCAGCGTTATGGGCATGCTCTTGAGCACGCTCGGGCGAAGATATTGCAAATAGACCAGCCAAGCACACGCACCTGCAAGCACCGCTCCGGGCACAGCCGAAAGGCCAAAGCCTGCATAAATGACCATACCTGCCTCTTTTTTGTATGCGCCCATCAGGCGGCGAAGCGCGTAGTCATAGCGGTAATGCTGGTGTGTCAAAACAGCGAAGCACACCGCGGCTGCCGCAAAGGCTGCGATCGCGCACACAAGCATCAGCGTGCGGCGGTTGCTCATGGCGTAAAAGCTGTCCTCCGCATCCTCCCAGCCGAGATCTGTCAGCTTGAGCTTGTAGCCAAAATCGCTCAAAATCGGCTCAAATTCGCTCAAAAACGCATCATACTGCGTACCGAGGATGCGGAAGGAGCAGTTATAGGATCGCGCAAGAGGCGCGTTCGCCGTTTCGAGCGGCGGAATCAGAATATCGCTGACATTGTAAAACAGCGGATCGGACAGGTCTCGCGCGTATTGGTGGTAGATGCCAACGATCTCATAGGTGATCTCCTGCCCAAAATCCAAGGCGGTGGTCTGCGTCTCAAACGGCAGACCGCTTTCGTAGCCGTTCGGAAGTGTGAAGCAGCCGTCGGACAAGCGCAGCGTGATTGTGTCGCCCACGCGCAGGCGGTTGCGTAAAAACATGCCTTGCGAGATCATACAGACGTTTTTGCCGCGGTCTGAGTCGTTCAGCGCTCTGCCCATATCGACGTAAATTCGCCCGTTTGCACCGTAAGGAAGCAGATTCAGATCTGAAATCTCCCTTACGGTCGTTTGGTTTTCTAACGTGCTATAGTGCTGAAATAGTGGAAGAATGTCTGTTTCTTCCATAAAATTTAAAATAAATTCTTCGGAATTTACACCATCGGGCAGAACGATCAGCGGATTCATTTTAATCGGATTGTCGCTATAATCCACGCCGTATTCCTCCCACGCCCGAGGCGTGGTCACACTCGTGCGATCTGATCGAACGGCGTTGTATTCCTTCACGAAATCTCCGATGAAGAAGATTTTTTGCCCGGGCTTTAGCGCCTCGTCGCTCTGATGCCGCCGCAAAGTCAGGATCATGCTCGTTCTTGCGATGCTGCTGCTACCCCATTGACGGTCAACGCAAACGGCGTAATATTCGTACACCACGGGCGTGTCCTGCGGCCAAGATTGGTTGGATAAAACCGTTGCTTCAATAAAATAGTGCTGGCTGAGCTGTTGATTCGACATCATAAAATCAGGCACGGTCTGTGCGCCGGTCAGCTTCGCAGCGTATGAGGCACGAAGCTCCAGCGTTTCAACATTTTTTGAATTTTGCAACATGCTGACCAGCTCCTGCGGCAAGGGCTCCGTGCTGCTTTCGTTGTGCAAAGAGCCGATATAGGCATAGGTTTGGATACAATGCTTCAGTACCAACCCGTCGAGCAGATACTGCAAGGAGAAGACCAGTGCCGCCGCCGTCAAAAGCGTCAGCAGCAGCATATGTAACAGCGGCTTCAGCGGCCGCCGCAAAATCCTCGGACGTTTCATATATTTATTACCTTGTAATAATCAATTTTTCCAATGGCTTTGAAAAGTTTGCGCTTTGTCGAGCGAATTTTGCGTAGTGACACGCAACTGTGTGTACCCATGCAAATTCCGATTTAATGCATACAGTTTCGATGTGTTATTGCGAGGCCGCTTGTGACCGTGGCAATCTCTTGTAGGAAGTTCCGATTTGGAAGAAATTTCGTTTTTAACGAACCCTGCTCCTCTCGATGTCTTGTGCAACCTCCGGCGGGTACCTTTCTTGTGTCGACAAGAAAGGTACGAAAGAAGCGTCTCGTTACAGGACATGGGTCGTTTTTTGCAACAGAACGACATTGTAGGGTCGAGTCAGTGCGCAGCCGTAGCGCTCGTTCCTCGCTGACGGCTGCGCAGGCGAAGAATCTTAGCGAGGCTATCCAAACCGGCTTCGCGATCATACTGCCAAAAAAGATTCTTCGGTTACTTCGTTCCCTCAGAATGACATATTACGATAATGCTGCAATCAGCGAATGACCTCGGATTTGTTCGGCATGATGATCGCGGCGACGATATAACACAGCACACCTGCGCCGACAATGCCGAACACTGCGGCAAGCAGACGCACGACCGTTACATCCATATTCAGATATTCGGCAATTCCGCCGCAGACGCCGCAGATTTTTTTGCCCTCTTCGATTTTATAAAGCCGCTTATTCATATTGCCCATCTCCTTTGGTACTTTGGTTCGTGGTTAATATACCATTTTGCGTTGCGCGTTGTCAAGCCGCTACTGCAAAAACAGGAAGATGGCAAGCGTCATCACCACGGAGTCGGCATCCTCGTTGCCCTCTGCCAAAAGCAAAAGCAAAATAAGGATCACCAAAAGATCCCCGCTGTCTGTGCCCAGCTTTTCCAAAAACGCCAGCGGCGATTTTGCCTGCGGTGCAGGCGGCTCGGGCTTGGGCTTTTCAATGACGCGCTGCTTGCGATACTGACCGTTTTCGTTTTTTAAATATCGGTGATACATTGCAGACACCTACTTTCCAAACAGACCGCCGTAGTTTTTTAAGGCAAAGCCGGCGAGGTGTGAGATCCTCGCAAGCTGCATCGCTTTGTCGAGCTTTGCCTGCCGCTCCGGTGCAAGATACGGCTTGAGCGCGCACAAAAGTGCCTCCTGCCTGCCGTCCGTCTGCTGTGCATGCTGCATGAGCTGCATCAGACCCATCATCATGTTTTCGTCGATCGGGGGTGGCGCAGATGGCTCGGAGGGCTGCTGCACCCCGAAGGATTTCGCCATCGATAGGATCTGCGCCATGCTGTCAGGGTCGTTGAGAATCTGATTCAGCTTATCCTCTAAGCCCTCCGTAGCGATCACCTACTTTCCGTTGATTTTTTTCAGAAGGTCGCCTGCCTCCTGCGTTTCAAGCGTGGGTTTGAGCGCCTCCTGCACGGCGTTCATGTCGCCCTGCTTAAAGGCTTTTGCCGCTGCCTGCAGGCCGCCGTTTTGTGAGAGCATGGCGATGAGCCTTTTGCCCTCGGCGCTGCCCAAGACCTGTTTGACCTGCTCAGGTGAAAATTTTGTGTCCATTTTGATTGCCTCCCTTACTGCAATCTGGTATAATATAATATATGTGATAATTGGAGAAAGGGTGACAGCATGAAAATACTCGTCGTTTCCGACACGCACCGATATATGGAGAAGATGCGTCTGGCGGTCGAGCTGGAGCAGCCGGATATGGTGCTGCATCTGGGCGACCACGATTCCGATGCCATGGATCTTGAACGGCTGATGCCGAATCTGCCGGTGTGCTATGTGCGCGGCAACTGCGACAGCTTTCTGTCCGATACTGCGCTGAGCTATTGCAGCAGCATCGACGGCGTGAAAATTTTTGCCGCCCATGGGCATAAATACGGCGTGAAGGGCGGCTTGCTGAATTTTCGCTATGCCGCGATGGAGGCAGGTGCGCAGGTAGCGCTGTTCGGGCACACGCATTGTCCGTACTGTGAGCAGGTAGGGGAGCTTTGGCTGATGAATCCGGGCGCTTGCGGTGCCTATCGGGCAAGCTACGGAATCGTTGAAATAGAAAACGGCAGCGTGAGCTGCCGCGTTGTGGAGGGTAATTTATGATTTTGGCAGTTGATATTGGCAATACCAACATCGTTCTCGGCGGCATCGAGCGAGGTGAGATTTTGTTTGAAGCACGCATTGCAACCGACCTGATCAAAACATCCGACCAGTATTGCGCAGAGCTGAAAACCATGCTCACGCTCTTTGAGGTCGATCCCGAGAAAATCGAAGGCAGCATCGTTTCCTCGGTCGTGCCGCCGGTTTTAAACTCCTTCAAGACCGCCATTTACAAGCTCACGGGCAAGAGCTGTCTGGTCGTCGGCCCGGGCATCAAAACGGGGCTGAATATCCGCATGGACAACCCCTTGGAGGTCGGAAGTGACTTGATCGTTGTGGCGGTTGCCGCCGTTGCCGAGTACGGCACGCCGCTGCTGCTGATCGACATGGGTACGGCTACGACCATTACCGCCGTGGATGCAAACGGCAGCTTTATCGGCGGCTGCATCTGCCCGGGCGTGAAAATTTCGATGGAAGCGCTGACGGGCAGAACCGCCCAGCTTCCGGGCATCAGCCTTGACGAGCCGAAGGCCGCCATCGGCAAAAATACCCGTGACTGCATGCGAAGCGGCATTATGTTCGGTGCGGCGGCGATGCTCGACGGTCTGCTCGATCGCATGGAGGCAGAGCTGGGCACGCCTGCAAAGGTGATCGCCACAGGCGGCATGGCTCGTTTCGTTGTGCCGCTTTGCAAGCGCGAGATCGTCTATGACCGCCGCCTGATGCTCAAGGGCTTGGATCTGCTCTACCGCCGCAACGTCAAATAATTTACATTGTGCTGAAGAAGGCAAGAAGCATCAGGAAAAAGCCTGCACCGATGCACAGCGTAACGATACTCTCCACCAAAACGGCAAGGTTGCTCAGACGCTTGCGGCGGCGTTCGCGGCGCTCTACGGGGATCTGCTGCGGCAGGTAGGGAATTAAATCGATCATGTTGTTCATGGTTATCGCTCCTTTGTTTTTTTCTTCATTATACGCAAACGATGTCCAATAAATCGGACTTTGAAAATATTTTTTGAAAAAATTTTTCCGAAGCGGCGATCGGCAGAGATCGCCGCTTTTTGACCGCTTCCGTGCGCGCGACCCGAAAAAATTGAAGAAATTTCTTTAATATTGTTACTTTTTTGTAATAATTTTTGTCGAATCGAAACGTAACGCGTCAACCGCCTCTTGACGAACGAAAAGAAGTCTGCTACAATATGATTGACATAATTCCGACAGGAGTGAAATTATGAAACGCATATTATGCAGCTTCGTGCTGATTGCTTGTATTTTGACGAGTCTAATGCAGCCGATCTTTGCCGCAAACGGTCAGATCGAGGATGCCAACGCCGGTCTTTACGAAACCGAGGCGCAGACTCGCTCTGTACAGACCTATTCGACAAGCGAGAAGGGCATTGCCTTTGTGAACGAGATGATGGGCGGCAGCTACGGCGGCACGAATCAGCTCGCCAATGCCGAATATACGGTCAATCAGTTTATCACGAACTATCAGGTGCCGCTGACACAGCAGCAGTTTGATGCGCTGGTCGACTTGGTCATGGCTTACGGCAGCTACATACTGACCTCCGGCTACACGGTCGAGAAGCTCATCGGCTCCGGCAGCTACACCGAGGTGGAGCTGGCAAATGCCTTCTGCTCGTGGGTCAAGGACGGGGCTCAGTTCTCCCAGACCCGTTTGAATCGCCGCCTGCGTGAGATCAAGCTGTTTTTGTACAATAGCTATGACGGCATCACGGGAGATGTGTCGTTCCGTTACGTGATCTTCTATCCGAACGGCGGCTCACTGAATGACAATACCGTTTTGTGCTACGGTCTGAACAAAACCTATGGCAATTTGCCCACAGCCTCGCGCAGCGGCAAATATTTTGCCGGCTGGTACACGGCAGCCTCCGGCGGCACGCAGTTGTGCAATTCCGATACCGTCACGGGAAATCAAACCGTTTATGCACGTTGGTCGGATTCGGCGGTGGACAGTCCGAATGATTCCGGCAGCGGCAGTAATATCGGAGAACCGATCGAGTTGCGCGTGAGCGAGGCATGTATCCAGTTTATCAAGCAGTATGAAGGCTTCTGCCAATATCCCATTTGGGACTACGGTCAGTATTCCATCGGCTACGGCACGCGCTGTGACCCCTCGGACTATCCCAACGGCATCACCGAAGAGGAGGCAGACTATCTGCTCAGAAAGATGCTTCTGGATTTTGAGGAAACGGTGGAAAATATCGAGAAGAAGCGTTCGACCGCTTTTTCTCAGCAGGAATTTGATGCCCTCATCAGCTTCACCTTCAACCTTGGCAGCCAGTGGATCAGCAGCTCCAACCGCATCTATCAGTATGTGGTCAACGGCGGCTATACCGAACGTGAGTTTGTCAATGCGATGGGAAGCTGGGCGAGTGCCGGCGGCAGCATTTTGACGCCGCTCATGCGCAGAAGAATGGATGAGGCGAATATGTATCTGAACGGTGCATATGAAAAGGGCAGCGTGAAATATTTCGGTGTCTGCTTTAAGGGCATGGAGGGGCAGGAAGAACGCCGTGTATATTATTATATAACGGGCGAGCCCCTGCAGTATTTACCCGGCGCAAGTCGAGACGGCTACCGTTTAACGGGCTGGTATGATAAGACCGTCGGCGGTACGCGCTATACTGAGGAAACGATCGCGCCTTCCTACGGAACGCTCACGCTCTACGCCCATTGGGAAGAAGCACCGGATGAGGGCGAGACTCAGCCCACAGAACCCACAGAACCCACAGAGCCGACGGAATCCACAACGCAGCCGACCGAACCCACCGAACCGACGGAGCCGACCGAACCACCCACGGAATCGACCGAGCCCCAACCGGACGGCAGCTTCAGCGATATTTCGAGCTCCGCGTGGTATTATCAATATGTTATGGCAGCGGTCGAGGCAGGCTTGTTCGGCGGTGTGAGTGACACGGAGTTTGCACCTGATGCGAGCATGACCAGAGCCATGCTGGTTACGGTCTTGTACCGTATGGCAGGCGAGCCCGAAGCAACGGTGGAGATTCCCTTTACCGACGTCGCCTCCGGCGCATGGTATGAAAATGCGATTCGCTGGGCATATGAAACAAAGATCGTCAACGGCTTGAGCGACACGAGCTTCGGCGTAAACGGTAAGGTTACCCGTGAGCAGCTCACTACGATGCTCTACCGCTATGCGCAGTATTACGGCTGCGATACCTCCGCAAGCGCGGATCTGACCTATTATGATGATACGTGGAAGATCTCCGATTATGCCTATAAGGCGATGCAGTGGGCGGTTGCCGAGGGGATCGTCAGCGGTGACGGTGTCAATCTGATGCCCTTGGGCAACGCGACCAGAGCGCAATGTGCAAAGATGATGGTGCTTTTCACCGAGCTAACGGCGCAGACAAAGAATTTGGAAGCACCGACCGAGGAAACCGAGTCGATGGAGGAAGCTGAAGCAAGCGAGGAAGCCGAACCGACCGCCGAACCGTAAAAGGATAAAACGCCTTGGCAATTGCCAAGGCGTTTTCGCCGGTCGCGCAGACTGTCACGTCGTTTCAGAAGAGGGAGGGAAGAAGCCTGACAATGCGTGCGTCCGTTCGTTGAAATCCGATTTATCGGAGAGATGGGGAGTTGCGTTTCGGAACCAATTTCGTTTTTAACGTCCTCTGTACCTCTCGATAGCTTGTGCAGCCTCCGGCGGGTACCTT
>CAYVLD010000033.1:0-15842 GCA_964452205.1 uncultured Oscillospiraceae bacterium | reverse complement strand
CCTTGGAAGCCTTGGCTTGCAAGGGCTTGTGCGTTGTTCAGTACACATTATGTATTTATAGATAGATCTCGCAGTCGTCCTCGACCTTCTTGCAGTTTTTGAGAACTGCTTTCATAACCGACGCTGCATCGGCGCCGTCTTCAAATTCTACGATCATTTTCTGCGTCATAAAGTTTACGGTTGCCTCTTTCACACCGGCAGTCTTTTTGGCCGCATCCTCCATTTTGAGCGCACAGTTAGCACAATCCACTTCGATTTTGTAGGTTTTTTTCATAAAGCAATACTCCTTTCACAGAATGATTAAACGGTTGTTTAATCGTCTTTTGTAGTATATTCGACGATTAAACGAATGTCAATATGTTCGGGTAAATCGCTTCTTATAGGGATAATCTTTTGCCTGAATGGATTATTTTATGCTTTGCCGTTGCTCTTTTTAACTCCAAATGGTATAATGAACACGAGAACAGGAGGGAGCAGAATGGAATTGAACCCGTTACCGCACGATCACGGACGGATTTCCAAGGGATTGCAGCTTGAAATGCCGAAATCAGAGACGTTTGAAACGGTTTCCGAGCTTCTGAAAATGATGAGCGACGGCAAACGTATTCAGATATTTTGGCTGTTATGCCATTGTGAAGAATGTGTTATCAACCTATCGGCGCTTCTGGATACGAGCAGCCCCGTCGTATCCCATCATCTGAAGCTTTTGAAAACGGCAGGACTGATCACAAGCCGCCGCGAAGGAAAAGAGGTTTATTACACAGCGGCGAAAACCACGCGTGTGCAAGTGCTGCATGAAATGATCGAGCAGATCGTTGAAGTTGCGTGCCCTGCCGAGGAGACGTTGGAGGAGGCGCATACGCATGCAAATGATTCTTTTATAGAAACGGTCAATGAGATACACAGGCTTTTGACAGACGATTTGACAAAGCGGTATACGATCGACGAGCTTTCCGCTAAATTCCATATCAACCAAACCACACTGAAAACGACCTTCAAAACGGTTTTCGGGCAATCGATCGGCGGATACATGAAGGAATACCGCATCAAACGGGCAAAGGAGCTCCTTGGTCACGGCGATGCGCCCATTGCAGAAATCGCTTGTGCTGTGGGGTATGAGAATCAGAGTAAATTCACCGCCGCTTTTCAGGATATAACAGGGGTGCTTCCGCGAGATTACCGAAAAGCACATGCAAAAAAATAGAGCTCAAAAAGACGGGGGCTGTAAAAAACTCCGATTGATGTCATCCTGAGCCAAGAATCTTAGCGAGGCAATGAAGAGCTGTGCAGTTATTCGCTGCCAACAAGATTCTTCACTTCGTTCGCAATGACACCGCCGGCAGTGAAATGCTGCGATTTTGTAGCAGATTACGGCAAAAACGTACCGTTTTCTTGTCGGCTTTTAGGGAAAATCATACTTTATTGCATCGGAGGCAGCGGTGGATTTTATATCTGTGAAAGAAGCGGCAGAGCTTTGGAGGGGTTCCGAACGTCGGGTACAAAAGTTATGCGAGGAGAGCCGTATCCCAAATGTGCAGAAATTCGGACGGTCGTGGATGATTCCAAAAGAGGCGCTCTGCCCGAATGATTTACGAAGGAAAGCCAAAACGGAGGATTGATAATGATGCTGAAAATATTGATCGCAGAGGATGACCGCGAGCTGAGACGGATGTTTGCTCACGTTCTCATCAAAAACGGATATACCGTAAAAGAGGTTGCTGACGGACGAGAAGCGTTGGCTGCCATCGACGGCGACTATTATGACCTCATCATATCGGATATTATGATGCCGAACGTGGATGGCTACCAGCTTGTCCGTATGCTCCGTGATGCCGGCAATAACACGCCTGTTCTGATGATCACCGCAAAGGCTGCCTTTGACGATATGCGGCTCGGCTTCCTTTCGGGCACGGATGACTATATGATAAAGCCGGTCAATATCAATGAGATGGTGCTGCGTGTGCAGGCGCTTCTTCGCCGTGCGCAGATGATCAGCGAACGCAAGCAGACCATCGGCAATACTGTGCTGGAATGTGATACCCTTACCGTGAGCTCGGAGGAGGGCAATATGATCCTTCCGCAAAAAGAATTTATGCTGCTTTATAAAATGGTATCATATCCCGGCAGAATCTTTACCCGTCAGCAGTTGATGGATGAGGTTTGGGGCTATGACACGGAAAGTGATACCCATACCGTGGATGTGCATATCGGCAGGCTTCGCGATCGTTTCAAAGAGAATAAGGACTTTAAGATCGTAACAATGCGCGGTGTTGGATACAAGGTGGTCAAAATATGAAATCAAAGGAACAGTTTGAGGAATTACGAAAACAGAAAATAAAGTTCAGTCTGAGAACGCGAATGACGGCCTTTGTCGGCGCTGTGGTTTTCGGCAGCGTATTGATCTCGTTTGGCATTTCCAAGTTGCTGGAATGGCTGATTCCTTTTTTCAACGATATTCCGCTTTTAATACGGTTAAATATTTTCAGCCTGGTTATCGCTCTTGCCGCTGCCCATTTTTTATCCCGATTATTCTTTGATCCCATCAAAGAGCTGAGGCGGGGAATGGAAAAAATAGCAGACGGAAAATTTGATACGCGACTTGAAACAAAATCTTCATCCAAAGAAATACAGGAAGTGTTTGCCGGTTTTAATATGATGGCACATGAGCTTGCTTCCACAGAAATTTTGCAGACCGACTTTGTTTCCAATGTTTCTCACGAATTTAAAACGCCGATCAATGCGATTGAAGGCTATACGATGCTTTTGCAAAGTGCCGATAATATGGACGAGGTGGAAAATGGCTACATTGAAAAAATCCTTTTCAACACACGGCGTCTTTCCGATCTTGTCAGCAATATATTGCTTCTTTCCAAACTCGAAAATCAATCCATACAGACCAATCAGGAGCGTTATGGACTTGACGAACAGGTCAGGGAGGCAATTTTGGCATTGGAGTCCGCTTGGGAGCCTAAGAATATTGAGTTTGACGTGGAGCTTGACACGGTGATATATCGCGGAAACAAAAATATAATGTACCATGTATGGAGCAATCTGTTGGGCAATGCGGTAAAGTTTAGTCCCGATGGCGGCACGATCAAAATGCGCTTGCATGAAAAGAAAGGACAAATTATATTCTATATTGAAGATCAAGGCTCCGGTATTACGGAGGAAGCCAAGAAGCATCTCTTCGATAAATTCTATCAGGCGGATACCTCGCACAAGGATGAAGGCAACGGCTTGGGGCTTGCGCTTGTCAAAAACATTCTGTCTCTTTGCAGCGGCGAAATATGTGCGGAAAACATCGCAGACGGCGGCTGCCGGTTTACGGTATTACTGCCAAATTAAAACAGAATATCGCTATATCAAGAGGTGTTGGCTCTTTCGAGCCGATACCTCTTTTTTCAACAATTGTTGACACTCAGTTGAACTTGGATTGTAAATTCGACAGTATACTTTGACCGTAAAATGCTGCAGAAGTATTTTGCTAAAAACATTAGGGCGTATCTGAAAACCGGCGGAATGACCAACAGCGAGGGATTTTTTCGTTGTACAAGTCATTTTTACGCAGGAATACTTTGTGTATTGCAAGGAAAAATGACGCAGTACGGCGGAAAAAGCGCCATTGTTTGGGCGTTTTGACGGTTTTCAGATAGGCCCTAGATATGCGAGGTATAAAAAATGGGGATTGGATATGTTTTGTATAACGCAAAAGCAGGGACAAATAACAACTTTGACGATATTAAGATGCTTGAGTCGGTCGTAGATGCTCAGCTTAAATTTGTTAACATCCTCAACGTCAAGGACTACCGTGTGTTTCTAAACGGTCTGGAACCCGATGACTTTCTTATCATTGCCGGAGGCGACGGCACATTAAACCGTTTTGTCAACGCCACAGAAGGGATTGATTTTCATAACGAGATCCTGTATTTCCCCAACGGTACAGGCAACGATTTTGCTCATGAGCTCGGGCATCAGAAGCAAAGCGATCCGTTCCCGATCACGGAATACCTGAAAGATCTTCCGTGCGTCGTTGCAAAGGGTAAGAAATACCGATTCATCAACGGCGTTGGATACGGCATTGACGGCTACTGTTGCGAAGTGGGTGACGAGCTGAAGAAGCTTCCCGGCAAGAAGGTCAATTACGCCTCTATCGCGATCAAGGGTCTGCTGTTTCACTATAAACCCACCAATGCCAAGGTAACGGTGGACGGCAAAACCCATACATACAAAAATGTCTGGCTTGCGCCTACGATGAACGGCAAGTTCTACGGCGGCGGTATGATGCCGACTCCGAACCAGAATAGAAAGGATAAAACACTTTCGGTTTTGGTGCTGCACGGCTCGGGTAAGCTGAAAACGCTGTGCATTTTTCCTTCCCTTTTCAAGGGCGAACATATTAAGCATACCGAAATGGCTGAGGTGTTGACCGGCCGCGAAATTACGGTGGAATATGACCGCCCGACAGCACTTCAAATTGACGGCGAGACGGTTTTGGGTGTTACCTCATACACCGCGATCTCGCCGTCTGCGGAAAAAGTGAAACAGACCGAAGTAACGGCGGCTGCAAGATAAAGAAAGAACATGCGATTGCCTGACAGAAATGTTTTACAAATTCGGATTTAGGCATAAAAAGCAGATACCGTAACCGGCACGATTGTGTCAGTTACGGTATCTGCTTTGGTGCGCCTGAAGGGACTTGAACATAAGGTTAGGAGTGCGAAAACGCTGTGGTTTCAATGGTTTGTGGATTTTATTACAATTTTCATTACAATTCTTTGGCGAAAAAGCTTGTGAAAGCTTCAGCGTGTTTGCGAATGTCAGCATCGGCGAGATGCGTATAAATTTCGTGCATTGTAGCGCTGGTTGCCCAGCCACCAATCTTCATTGCAACCTTTTCCGGTATTTCTAAATGATAAGCGAGGCTTGCAAAGCTATGCCGCAGGCCGTGGACACCAACCTGCGGCAGACCGTTTCGCCGACAGATGGCATTGATTCGTTCGTAAATACAACTTGGAGTTATAGTGACAATATATTCAGATGCTTTCTCGGCCTGCTCCAATGCGGTATACAATGGCTCGATCATTGGGACATCACGACGGGAAGCGCGATTTTTATTTTCTGCTTTATGCACAAGGTTCCGGTTCTCGTCATACACCGCCGCGCCTCTGACATGGATGATTTTTTTGCTTAGGTCTATGTCCTTCCATTGCAGATCTAATATTTCGCTTCGCCGTAGGCTGCTCAGAGCGAGCAGTGCGGGGATTTCGACGCTGCTTCCCTTTATGGCGTTTAGAAATGTGGGAATCTGATCCGGCTGCAGGAAAGGGCGCTCTTTCTTCACAATGGGCTTTATGCGAACATTTGGACGTTCTCCGGTGGATTCGGCGATGACAGATGCGACAAAGGACCATGAGTTTTTCAACGTCTTTGCGCCGATGATTCGGGATTCCGCGTCTACAGCTTTTTGGCATTTCTGTTGGGTCAGTGTGCTGATCTCGCAGGGCATAAGCGTTTGAAATCGGGTCCTGATGATGGCTTTGTAGCCACAGATTGTTGAAGGGGACAGCAAGGAGCTGCGAGCTTCGATGTAGGCTTCGGCTGCTTGCTTCAATGTGGTTTTCTTTGGCTGCTTTTTCGCCTGTTTCATTCGTGCTTTGATTGCCAAGGCTTCTGCAAGCGCCTCTTTCTCGGTATCTCTGGTGATGGAGACCGTCTCGCCGTCTACGGTCACACGGACGAACCATGCGCCCGATGGCAATTTTCTCGGTGTCGGTGTTTTCATTTGACTTTTCTCCTTTCATGTGCTACCATAAAAGGGTAGACTGATCCCTTGGTGGTTCTTGGTGATTTTCTACACGACCGCTTCGGTGTGCGAGACCGAGGCGGTTATTTTATTCTTGCAAACGGAGTTGGCTTTGCATTTCTTCCAGCTTCTTTGCGCTCGTACTTGCGGTGAGTGTATTCATCTGTGAGACTGCAACTTGATGTAGTTTCTGCATTCTTTGCAATTGTGGAATTTGTTGTTCCACCAAAAAAGCATTTAGACTTTCTAAATTTGCAAGAACTAAAAGCTGTTCTACAGTAGCATAATCTCGCATATTGCCCTTTTTGCCCGGGTTCTCTTCACGCCACTGTTTTGCTGTTTTTCCAAATAGAACAATGTTGATTACATCAGCTTCGTCCGAATAGACAAAGCCTTGTTTTGTTCTTGGTAATTCCGGCGGAATAAGATTTGCCTTGATTGCGTCCGTATGAATACGATAATTGGCGCTGGCAAGAATGCGCTTAACGTTCCAATCGAGTGCAAGTCGGTGACTTTCGTCTTCCTTTAGCCTTTGGTAATCCTTAATGATGTACAATTTAAATTCGGGAGAAAGCCAGGAAGCGAACTCAAATGCGATATCTTTGTGTGCATAGGTGCCACCTCCGTAACGACCTGATTTTGACACCAAGCCGATGGCATTGGTGGCCTTAATCCATTGTTGCGGAGAGAGTGTAAAGGAATTTTCCCCGGCGTGGCTTTTAAAGGAGTCGAATTCGACCCCTTTAAAATTAGGGTTGTTTAATTGCTCCCACAATCCCAAAAACTCAATTGTGCTCCTAAGGCGCAACCAATTTTTAACAACATCTTTAGGTGCAATGGGATTCTTCTTACGAGCCATATCTGTCAGGGATATGTAGTCATCTTCACTGCCGACGGTAGTGACAACGGATATTTCTACACCGTCAGCGCGAATCACACTTTCAACTTTTCTTTTCGACAAGATAGTTCACATCTCTTTCGTTCACGACCGCTTCCTGTTGGCGCAGGGGCGGTCTTTTTTATATTTCGTCTGTGAATGTTTCAATTCCGTCGACGTGTTCCTGCAGATTTGCTTTCGGCAACTGCTTCATTGGGTCTAAAATGAAATCAATACCACTTCTTCGAGCCATCTTGGCAACCGGAAGGAAATCGCTATCACCGGCTATCAAAACGATCTGATCGGCATTGTGCTCGTGTGCGATTGAGGCTACATCCAAACCTATGCGCATATCGACACCTTTTTGTTTCACATCTAATCGGAAGTCTTGCGTTGTTAGCTCCTGCACTGTTTTGCGGCCGGAAAGAAGATCGGAAAGTGCCTGCTGTTTTAGGGTGTAACAAGCTTGATTTTCTGCAAGCTCGCCTCTGCGAATCGCAACCTTTCGTTTTGTAGAAAGGCTGACAAAGAAATCCTTAGTCCATTGTGTACCGCTGCCGGTGGAAAAATCTATGGTTTCGCCAGTTAGCGGATGTACAAGCTGGCGAGTTAGCGCAGGGCAATCATAATAGAAAATTCGGTATAAGTCTCTCGGTTCGTCCGGTTGAGAAATATGTAACATACAATAGCGAAACAGCTCGTCGGCTCGCTCCTCTGCTTCTTTTCTTCCCCACAGTTGAAGGGCGCGTTTGCGGTAATAGCCACCATCAACGAGTATTGCGGTTCTTCTGATCTGTTTGACATTCATTGCATGAACTCCTTGTGTAAATAATAAAACCCTTGGGTCTGAGACATCCCGAAAGGTGGGAGCTCTCGCCCAAGGGTTTGATAAATGGTTGGCGTAGCAATACTACGCCCAACAATATTATATTCCCTCGGGATAAAAAAGTAAACAGGTAAAATTAACAAAAAATTATATTATTAAAAGAATTGTTTTAGTGGATGTTTGTCGAAAATAGACGAAAATACCCAAAGAATAGTAGTAAAGACTCAAAAAATGGAAGTAAATATGTTGTGTGCTAAAAATATAGTTGTGTTGCGAGCTTGCCATGGGTATAGTGGCAGATGGCTTTTTTATAAAATCTTCTGTCACATTGAAATATTCAGCCATCTTCGGAGATGTCATCTGGATAAGGAATACCATACGAACAGATGGATGGGATTTCATAATCATCTTCGGATAAGGCAAAACTTCTTGCTACAGACGCCCAAGCCTCCAGATTCTGAATTTCTTTTTCGATTTGAGAAGGAGTTCTATTCGATACTGCTTCAATAAATAGCTTATATCGGAGTAAAAACTCCGCAAAATGACCTTTAACATTTTTTTGTGTAGTTTTAGAGATAAGCTGATCATTCAGACAACGAATGACTGAGTGAAAGTACACTCTTATCAGTTCTTCGCTTTTTGCAAGATCATGATCTGAGCACATAGGCACATCATATCCCATAAGCCACGCTTCACTGACATTAAATGCCTCAGCTATAATAGCGAGCTTATCCTGTTTAGGTTCTACTTTGCCCGCCAAATACAGACTTAGGTGACTTTTTCCGAATTTAATATTGTACTTTTGGCAAAATGGCTTTAATAAACTTAGAAAGTCTACCTGTCGAAGATTTTTTTGACGCATTAAATCTTGCAAGCGTACCGCTGTATTACTGACTTTCATTATATCACCTCATATCAAGTATATCATATCTTAAACGAAAGTTCAATAGCAAAATAAAATAATTCAATAAAATTAAACATGCGCTATTGACATGATCATAAATGTGTGATATTATGTGATTGTTCAAAATCGTTAAACTTTTGAGAGGAGGTAAAGTATGGCATTTGACTATCGAAAGCTATTAGGGCGCATCGTAGAAAAATGTGGCACCCAATTTCATTTTGCGCAACTTTTATCAATTTCAGAACGGTCGCTCTCGCTTAAACTAAATAACCGAGTACCGTGGCGACAAAATGAGATTGCGCGAGCCTGTGATATTCTTGAAATTAATGATTGTGATATAGCCACATATTTTTTTAGGCAAAAAGTTTAATCGCATCAAACCTTTCGCGTCTTTACAAGTTTGGAGGAGGTAATCATCAATGAACAAAATTCAGGTATTTAAGTTTGAGAGCAGCAATATCCGCACCGTAGCCATCGATGGTGAGCCGTGGTTTGTGGGTAAGGATGTAACCGAGGTGTTGGGGCACTCCAATACAAGAAAAGCCATTCAAGATCATGTGGATGGAGAGGACAAGAGGGGGTGAGAAGATGAGACTATCCGGAGAATTTGTGCTCAGGAAATGTGGAACGGAAGTTTGTGGCTGCTCATTTCATGACCTTGTTACGTTGGAGAAGTTGATAGAGCGGTATGCAGATGGAAGGATCATTAAAGTGATTGTAGAATCTGATGAAGATACGGCAAAGGAAAATCATGATTCGGAAGATGGGGCTATCGGTTACTCCTTCAGCCAGTCTGCGACTTCTTGTGAGAGTCCATAGGATGCCCAATTACTATAGTCACAGACAAAAAGAATAGAGAGACAAAGGGAATGGTGAAAAGACAACTACAGTATAGCATGCTAAGTGTCCGATAAAGCGGACTGGACGGAAATTATTTTGAAAAGGTGGTGAAAAATTATGCCGAAGGTGGTGCTTTGTAAGGCATTGCAGGAGCGAGAAGAGAAGAAGAAAATGCTTCTTGGCGTTCTTGCGAAGTACCGACAGATCAATGACTTTGCGAGCTGGACTGAGGTGGCAGCGCATTGTGGGTTATCGAGAAATATCCTATACCGCAGGATCAACGAGCCCGAGGATTTTACGATCGGGGAGCTGCGGAAGGTCATTCAAGGGTTGAAGATCCCCGTGGAGGAGATCAGACCGTGCATTTAAAAAAAACGCCCCACTCATAAGAGCAGGGCGGGATATTTGGAATCGGCGTAGTACGGCTGGCCGGTTTCGAGGTAGGCCGCAAGATAGAAGATCATATCGCTCGGTGAATCCAGATACGGAATCGGACGGCCGATGATGGCATTTATCTGCTCGCTTGAAAGCTGCGAGAAGCAACGGTGTGCGGCACGGACGATGCTGCGTGATACTGCCGGAATGTTCATTCCAAGTTGTTTAGCAACCTCTGGATAGATATCCTTGGTGACATACACATCGTAAATATTCCGGTTTTGGCGGTACAGCAAGTCACGGAGAGTGTCTATAGCGTTAGAAAGTGGTTCCGGATCGATCCGGGTCGATTTTGTAAGCCGTAAGACGAAATTTTTTGTTGCAGTCATAATTTTCTTCCTTTCTTGTTTAATGTCTACAACAGAATATGACATTTTTTGTGCAAAAGAAGAAAATCGACACAACATGACAATTCAATACAATCGAATTTATAAAAAAGGAGAATTTTAATTATGAAAAAACAAAAAATGCTGCCGGTGAAGACAGCGGAAATGAACGAAGATCTGTTTTTGGCGATGATCTCGGCAAAGGCGGAGGCAAGAGCTAAGCAGCGGCAGCTTGCGGTTGCTGAGACAAAACTGCATCTGTCCCAAATGGCGCGCAAGGAGGAGCAGCGCGCGGCGCAGAAGGAGCTTGACGGCATGGTTGCGTTTGTGGGCGTGCTGAGTGGCTTGGTCGTTACCGGCGTTTGCGCTCTGACGGCTCCGATCTGGACAGCGGTACTCCCGATTGCGGCAACGATGGCGGTCATGAGAAAGGCAGGGTGGATCTGATGGAAGAAAAAATCACTAAGCTGCTGCTTTCGCTCGGTATGGCGCCCTGTTTGAAGGGGTTTCGGGCATGTGCTTACGCCATTGAGATGATTTTACAGGATCCGAGCGCTTTGGATCTGGTCACGAAGCGGCTCTATCCCGATGTTGCAAAGCGGATGGGGAGCACGGCAAGTCGTGTGGAACGGGCGATCCGTACCGCCGTTGAATCGATGTTCGAGTATCGAGACACGGAAGAGATCATTGCAATACTGGGGTTGCCAACGAACCTGCACAAGGGCAAGTATGTAAATTCGGTGTTTTTGGGTCTTTGCGCGATGAAGCTCAGGGAGGGGTAAGCGATGTACTATCATGAGTGTCCTTACTGTGGGGCGTATTTGGACCCCGGGGAGCGGTGCGACTGCGAAGAAATAGAAAATCCGCCGGACGATAGGGAAGATCGTCAAGCGGAAAAGCGGTTGGTAGAACCGCCTTCAATATATCATACTTTGGAGGAATAATCAATGAAAAAAGTGAAAATTCTGTCGTTGTGTATGGAAAATTTTAAATGCCATACGCATCTGCAGTTGGATTTTAACGGGAAGGCTGCTTCCCTCTACGGTGACAACGCCGTTGGCAAGACAACGGTCTATGATGCGCTGACGTGGCTGCTGTTCGGCAAGGACAGCAAGGGTAACGGCGAAAAGAACATTGACATCAAGCCGCTGGGCGAGGACGGCAATGTCAAGGATCACGAGGCGATCACAAGTGTCGAAGCGGTCTTGCAGGTTGACGATCTGAGCATGAGCATACGCCGCACGCTGCGTGAGATTTGGAGCTCGAAGAGAGGATCAATCGAGCTTTCGTATGACGGAAATACGAGCGACTACTTTATTGACGGTGTGCCGTGCAAGAAATTTGAATATGACCGCCGAATCGGTGAGGTCGTTGGGGAAGAAATCTTCCGCGTGCTGACGAGCATTACATATTTCTCGACGGAACCGGACTGGAAAAATCGCAGAAAGCTGCTGTTTGAGATCTCCGGCGCAATGTCGGAACGGTCCATCATGCAGACGGAAGAACGGTTTTTGCCCCTGCTGGACGCTTGCGGCAATTTAAGCTGCGAGGATCTGAAGAAAAAGGTCAGCGCCGAGCGCAAGGGCTATTTGAGCGTGCGTGATGAGAATCCTGCCAAAATTGCCGCCTTGCAAGAGGTGGAGCGTGAGCTGTCAGGCTTGGATTTTGATGGTGCAAGAGACGAGATTGCCGTGTTAGAGGGGCAGAAGGAGACGGTTTTGGCGCAGCTTGCAGCCTTGCAGAACGAAAATGCCGTGACGGAGCAGGAAAAAGCGCTGTATGCGGTGCGTATGGAAATTTCTGAGCTGGAACGTGAAAATCAATCCCATCTTGCCAATCAGCGCAGCAATCTGCCGAACATGAGTGCGCTCGAAGCTAAAAAGCGTGCTTTAGAGTCCGAAAGACGGAAGAACGATGCCGAGATGGGCGAAAAGGAAACAGCGATCACGCAGTCCGATGCGGCGGTGGATGCTTCCAGAAAGCGCTGGCTTGCGGTGCAGGTCGAGTCTTTCCAAGGCGGCAACTGTCCGACTTGCGGCCAAGTGCTGCCGATGGAGCAGTTAGCTGCGGCAAATGAGCGCTTTGAAAACAGCAAGAAGCAGCGTTTGGAGGAGATCGAACGCACGGCAAATGCGGAAAAGGCAATGAAGCTGCGTCTGCAAGAGCGTGCAGATGCTTTGCGGAAGCGCAATGCTGAGATTGAAACAGAGCTTGCAGAGATTTCCGAGACGATGGAATGTGTGCCGGAGATTTCGCCGATGGAGGGCTATGCCGAGCGCAAAAACGAGCTTTCGCAGCGTGAGGACGAGATCCACCGTCAGATCTTGAAAATCAAAAATGACAGCTTTGCAGTTGAATCACAGCAGCGCAGCAGGCTGCAGGAGATCAATGCGGCTATTTCGTCCAAGCAGATCATTGTCGGAAAAGAAGATACCTTGCGCAGCGTGAAAGAGAAGATTGCCCGTCTGCGCGAGGAGTCGGCGGCAGCTTCGGCACATATGGAGAAGCTGGACAAGCTCCTTTGGCTGATCGAAGATTTTACCGGATACAAAATGCGCTTTGTCGAGGATACGATCAACAGTTTATTCCGTATTGCTCGGTTCCGTCTGTTCCGTGAACAAGCCAACGGCGGTGTGGAGGAACGTTGCGACGTGGTTTACAACGGGATTCCGTATGCTTCGCTCAACAACGGCGCAAAGATCAATGTCGGTATCGACATTATCAACACGCTTTCAAATTACTACGGTGTGCAGGTACCGCTGTTTATTGACAATGCGGAAAGCGTGACAAGGCTCGAATACTCCGATACGCAGGTGATCCGCTTGGTGGTATCGGAGCAGGACACAGAATTGAGGTGTGTATATGAAAATTAAAAGCGGTGTAAAGCCGAGCTTACCGCCTGTACCCGGTGGGACATATCTTGCGGTATGCGTATACTCCATTGCAATCGGTGAGCAGCTTTGCGAGTACAAGGACAAGGGGAAGAGCTACAACAATCAAGTGATGCTCGGCTTTGAGCTTTCCGGCGTGACGATCGAAATTGACGGAAAGGAAGAACCGAGAACGCTCGGAAGAACCTTTAATATTGCCAAGAGCAAGAACTCTGCTTTGCGCAAATTCGTCAGTGCATGGGATGCCAAGGAGTACAGCGATGATGAATTTTTAGAGCTGGACACAAATAACCTTGTCGGCAAGCCTGCCATGCTGAATGTTGTCCTGAATGAGAGCGGTGAATATGCCAACATCGAGAGCATTATGCAGATCCCTGCAGGCTTCCCGATGCCGCAGGCGACACTTCCGCTTGTGCGCTTTGATATGGAGCCGTGGGATCAGAAAGCGTTTGAAGCGCTGCCCGAATGGGCGCAGGAGCGTATTAAAAAGTCTACCGAATGGCAGAAGGATCACGCTCCGACGGACAAGATCGGCGTGCAGCAGACGGCAGCGCAGATGCCGCAGGTGGTACAACAGGTGTCTGCACAGGCGACCGCAGGTCGCCCCTACGGCGATGATTCGGGAGTGCTTGCACCAATGGTTCCGGGTGCGGTAATGGCGGTGCCTACACGGGTGCCGCACGCTACGGCTTCTGAGGGAGCGCAGGCGGTTGGAGGGTGCCCCATATGATTTTTCAATCGTTTGCAAGCTCGTCTCACGGCAACGCATATCTCGTTTCTGACGGTCAGACCCACATTCTTTTAGAGTGTGGGCTGGCGTTTCGGACGCTGCAGAAGAAGCTTGATTTTAAGCTCTCAGAGGTCAATGCGTGTCTGCTGAGTCACGAGCACAAGGATCACTCTAAATGCGTTCAGGAGCTGATAAAAAGCGGCATACCGGTCTATATGAGTGACGGCACGGCGCAGGCGTTAGAGCTGCAAGGCATGGAGATCATCGAGGCAAGGCAGCAGCTTCGCATCGGGACGATGGATATTGTGCCGTTTGAGACCTTCCACGACGCAAATGAGCCGTTAGGATTTTATATCAGAAGTACGGTTGACGGAGAGGCGCTTGCATTTGCGACCGATACGGTCAATTTAGGCTTTCAATTCGAGGATTTGAGCATGCTTGCCATAGAGAGCAATTATGATTCGGATATTTTGGCTCGGTCAGAGCGTATGCCCGAAAAGACCAAGCGCAGGATCACAAACAGCCATATGGAAATCAGTCGTTTGTGCGAATATTTGAAAACGCTGGATCTTCGCAAGTGCAGAGAAATTTTTCTCTTGCATCTGTCCGATGCGACCGGTCATGAGGGAAATTTTGTTTACAAAGTGATGCGGGTTGTGCCGCCGCACGTGCGCGTGACGGCCTGCGGAAAGTGAGGAAACGGCTTTGGCAGAAGTGAGAAACCAATTTACATTTTATCGTTCGTATTTCGATGCGATACAGACGATGAACAAAAGAGATCGCTCTGCGATCATCCTTGCCGTGTGCGAATATGCCCTTTACGAGACAGAGCCGAAAGAACTCTCGGCTGCTGCAATGACTGCATTTGAGCTTATTCGTCCGACCTTGGATTCGGGCAGAAAAAAGGCTCTCAGCGGAAAGCAAGGCGGCAAAGCAAACGGGAAGCAAAATGCAAGCAAACCGCAAGCAAAGCCGAAGCAAGGGGAAACCGCAAGGGAGTATGATGCTGATACTGAGTATGATGCTGATACTGATGTTGAGGGTGATGGGAATGCTTACCGCTTGCTCGCCCTCGGTGAGAGGAAAAAGGTTTTTTTGAACGAAGGTCAGATTGATGTCCTAATCCGGCAGATGGGTCGGTCAGCGTTCGACCGATATGTGGAAAAGCTGAGTGATTTTATTTCCAGGACCGGCGCCAAGGTGTATGACCATTATGCAACGATCCTCCGCTGGTGGGAAGAGGACAGTCAAGGCAGACAAAGCAGCCGATCCTGCAAGGCGGAGCAATACCAAAGGCATGACGGCGAGCTGTCGGAGTTTGAGAAAAGAGCGATTCAAAGCGCATTGCAGGAGGGCGAGGAATGAGAACACCGATCAAGAGCAAGGATTTGTGCGATGCTTGCAAATATGGATGGGTCTTGTGGGAAGGCAACGAGGTAAATATTACCCCTTGGCAACCGCTGCCGGAACCGCCGAAAGGAGAATGATTATGCCGAAATACAAACAAAAATTTGTGAATGATTTAGCGAAGGCTTTTGGGATGACGGTGTCAGAACTTGCTGAAAACATCGGATATTCAAAGCAGTCGATTTATCTAGCCTGCAAGGGTCTTATTAAACTGAATGCAAGGAGATTGCTATTGGCACAGCACGAACTGGAGCGAATCAACGAAAATCTGCTTGCAATAGCGAGAGCTAGAGCAATAGAAGAATTCGAGCAACGAAAAAAGCTAATTGACGAGTTCGTGGATCGTCTGAGCATCGGGAAGGAGAAGGACGATGATAATTATGAATCCGCAAGGCAGCATGATATTAAACAGTGATTTTGTGGAACGTTTTTTGGTTGTCGAAAAGCCGGATGCATGTCTGATCATAGCAAGCTACCATGAGGAAAGACAGCCGGTGACAATTGCACGGTACAAAGACACGGAAGAAGCGAAAGATACGCTTATTGACTTGTTTGGAGCACTGAGGGAAGGCCAATACGGTTATTTTATGCCGGACAGCAAATTGTTTTATGAACAGGAGACAAAACGAGATGCAAGAACAAAGAGAAAAGGCGGCTCCTAAATGCTCTAACGCAGACCGCATCAGGGCGATGAGTGATGAGGAGTTGGCGGATATGATCTTTAAGTACGGCATAGATGATAAGATTGTATTCTGCAAAGAACTGGCAA
Source organism: uncultured Oscillospiraceae bacterium (assembly GCA_964452205.1). Lineage (GTDB taxonomy): Bacteria > Bacillota > Clostridia > Oscillospirales > Oscillospiraceae > JAZOXB01. The sequence goes on along the minus strand of CAYVLD010000033.1, from coordinate 34 downwards.
AATGCCAAAAATTAATCGAATTAGACCGCCTTAA
>CAYVLD010000032.1:0-16173 GCA_964452205.1 uncultured Oscillospiraceae bacterium | reverse complement strand
CCGGCACGCTCGCGCGTCTCGTTACTATGCAGTAGTCGTCTTTGTAACAGACCGATAAGTCAGAATTTGTTGGCTCGCGGCGTGTCGTGAGCCTACGGACGGGTTATTTGACAAATCAAAAAAATTTGAAAAAATTTAATCTCGCTACAGTTGAGTCCGATTTATTGGACAGGGCAAATGGTATAATCAACGCAGATGATACGGAAAGGAATGTTTCAAATGCGTGGATATATCGTTGCAGCCAAAGGATATTATGAGGTCTATACCGCCGAAGGGCGCTTTTTGTGCTCTGCGGATACCAAGGCGGAGGCCATGGAGGAATTGGAAGCTTGGGAAGAAGAACTTATTGCCTGATCGTCAGCTATGACGGCACGCGCTATCGCGGCTGGCAGAGATTGCCGAATGCCGAGACGATCCAAGGACGGCTCGAAGCAGTGCTGTCCGAGATTTTCGAGCAACCCATCGAGATCGACGGCAGCGGCCGCACCGATGCAGGCGTGCATGCGAGAATGCAGGTCGTGACATTTGCGGCGGAGCAGCGGTCAATCGAAAAACTGCTGGCAGAATTGCGGCGGCGCTTGCCTGCGGACATCGGCGCGCAGCGGCTGTGCTATGCGCCTCAGCGTTTTCATGCGCGCCTCAGCGCGAGCGAAAAAACCTATGTCTATCACATTCACAATGCGGCTTCTCCCGATGTTTTTATGCGCAAATACCGCACACAAATCGTGCAAAAGCTCGATGTGGAGAAAATGCGTATTGCAGCGGAAAAACTTTGCGGAACGCATGATTTTGCGGCGTTTTGCGCCAATAAGCACTATAAAAAGTCTACGATCCGAACGCTCAAACGGCTGTGTGTCGAGCAAGACGGTGAAAATCTGCGCGTTATTATGACGGCGGATGGATTTTTGTATAACATGGCAAGAATTATTGTCGGCACGCTCGTAGAGATCGGCTTGCTGAAACGCGAGATCGATACGATCGACGATATTTTTGCATCCAAACGAAGAGAAAACGCAGGCGAGACCGCCCCAAGCAAGGGGCTGTGCCTGACGGAGGTTGGCTATGAACATTCAGATTTTTGGAAAGAGCAAATGCTTTGACACGAAAAAGACCGAGCGCTATTTCAAGGAGCGGCGCATCAAGGTGCAGAACATCGACCTTGTGCGCTACGGCATGTCAAACGGCGAATTTGAGAGCGTTCTGCGCGCTCTCGGCGGTGTGGATAAGCTGATCGACTGGGAGAAAAAGCATCCCGAGATCGATCTGATGCGCTATATGGATGACCGCGTTGCCAAGGAGGACAAGCTCTTTGATTATCCCGAGCTGATGAAAACGCCCATCGTGCGCAACGGCAAGAAGGCGACGGTCGGCTATTGTCCCGAGATTTGGAAGCAGTGGGAGGAAGAAAAATGACATTTGAAACTGCCGGACGCATCAAGAATATTTGCTACCTTGCGGCAACGGTGTTGGCGGTGCTGTCGTTTGTGATACCGTCGCTTTGGCCGGTGCTTTTGATCCTTGCGGCCATTGTCATGGTGGGCTGTTTTGTGGTAAGCTTCCGCTTTTACCGCTGTCCGTTTTGCGACAAACCGCTTCCGACCAACGCAAAAATGCCGAAAAAATGCCCGAATTGCGGTGAAGTGCTGAAATGATAAAAATCAGAATACCGCCGGCGGTTTTTCGCCTGCTCAGGCGAATGGAATCGGCCGGCTTCGAGGCATATGCGGTCGGCGGCTGTGTGCGTGACAGCGTTTTGGGCAAGCTGCCGAACGATTGGGACATTTGCACAAGCGCAAGACCGGAGCAAACGGCTGCGCTCTTTTCGCATACCGTATTGACGGGTGCGAAATACGGTACGGTGACGGTCATTGAGGACGGCGAAGCCTATGAAATTACCACATTCCGCTCAGAAAGCGGCTATAAAGACCATAGACATCCCGAAAAAATCGAATTTTTAAGCAGCTTGGAGGGCGACCTTGCAAGACGGGATTTCTCGATCAACGCCATGGCTGCCAATGCAAATGGCGAGGTCATCGACCTGTTTGACGGTCTGCACGATCTGCGCCACGGCTTCATTCGCTGCGTCGGAGAGCCGAATGATCGTTTTACGGAGGATGCGCTGCGGATTTTAAGAGCGCTGCGCTTTGCCGCGAGATTGGATTTTCCCATTGAGCCGAGAACGGCGGCAGCTATCCACGCGCTTGCACCTACTTTAAAAAACGTTGCCAACGAACGGGTGGCGAAGGAATTGAAGCTCCTGTGCGACAAGGGGGCGGCGCAGATTTTGCGTGAGTTTGCCGATGTGTTTACGGTTCTGATCCCCGAATTGAAGGACTGTATCGGCTTTCGACAATTCAATTACCATCATCGTTACGATGTCTGGGAGCATACGCTGCATGCCTTGGAGGCGGAAAAAAGCGGCGATTTTATCCTGCGCCTTGCAGTTCTTTTGCACGATATTGCCAAGCCCGTCACGTTTACGATGGATAAAAATGCCGTCGGTCATTTTTACGGTCATGCGATCGTCGGCGGCTTTATGGCGGAGCAAATTTTGCGCCGTTTGCGCTTCGACAATTTAACGATCAAGAGGGTAAGTCAGCTTGTTACCCTGCACGATTATCCGATGCAGGGCATGACGGAGCGTTCGGTGCGCCGATTTGTGGCGAAATACGGAGAGCAAACGCTGCGAGACCTTACGCTTCTTCGCTGCGCCGACCTTTTGGGCAAGGGAACGCAGGAAGACGTGACCACGTTTGAAGCGCAGATCAATTTGCTGCTTGCCACGGCGCTGAAAAACCAAAAAATGCCGCTTGCGCTCAACGGCTCCGACCTCTTGGCGCTGGGCGTGCCGCAGGGTAAAAATATCGGAGCGCTCTTAGCGGCGGCGCAGGAGGCGGTTTTGGATGACATCGTGCCGAACGAGCGCGATACACTCGTAGAGTTTGTAAAAATAATCCTTTCGAAAAATAATTGACAAAAATCAAGGCACTTGTTACAATAAAAGTATCAAGGAGGTAGTACCATGAAAAATTTTGTTGTAAAGGGCAATCTTTGTTACAGCGAGAACGCAGATTCCGTGCGTTTGATGCCGAATCACTATCTGGTGATCGAAAACGGTCTTTGCGCAGGCATGTTTGCAGAGCTTCCCGAAAAATATCAGAGCCTGCCGCCGGAGGATTTCGGTGATAAGATCATCATCCCCGGCATGACGGATCTGCACGTTCATGCGCCGCAGTTCTCCTTCCGCGGCTTGGGCATGGATATGGAGCTTCTGGATTGGCTTAATACCTACACCTTCCCCGAGGAGTCGAAATACCGCGATTTAGAGTATGCTGACCGCGCCTACGAGAGCTTTGCCAAGCATTTGAGAAAGAGCTCCACCACCCGTGCGGCGGTTTTCGGCACGATCCACGTGCCTGCGACCACCATGCTCATGGAGAAGATGGAAAAGAGCGGTCTCGTCAGCTACATCGGCAAGGTCAACATGAACCGCAACAGCCCCGACTACCTGTGCGAAACGAGTGTGGAGCAGGCGTTGGAGGATACGGAAAAGTGGGTCTGCGAAACGAAGGATCGTTTCCAAAACACCTATCCCATCTTGACGCCCCGTTTTATTCCGTCGTGTACGGATGAATTGATGCGCGGCCTGCGTAAGCTGGTCGAGAAATATGACATTCCCGTGCAGAGCCATCTGTCCGAGAATTACGGCGAGATCGCATGGGTGCAGGAGCTGTGTCCGGATTCGAAGTTCTACGGCGATGCGTATGACCGTTTCGGTCTGTTCGGCGGCGATCATAAGTGCATTATGGCACATTGCGTCCATTCCAACGAGGAAGAGATCGAGCTGATGCGCAAGAACGGCGTGTACATTGCCCATTCTCCCTTGTCCAATTCCAACCTTGCTTCGGGCGTTGCTCCCATCAGCAAGTATCTGAACAACGGCATGAATGTAGCGCTGGCATCTGACGTTGCAGGCGGCGACAGCGAGAATTTGTTCCGCTCGATCGGTCATGCGATCCGTGCATCGAAGCTGCGCTGGAGACTGCTCGATCAGAGCGTTGCGCCGTTGACCGTTGACCAGGCGTTCTATACTGCAACCTTGGGCGGCGGCAGCTTCTTCGGCAAGGTCGGCAGCTTTGAAGAAGGCTACGAATTTGATGCCATTGTGATCGATGACACCGAGCTGGATCATCCGCAGGAGCTTTCTCTGCGCGCCAGATTCGAGCGTGCGCTGTATCTGAGCGATGACCGCCAGATCGCAGCCAAGTTCGTCCGCGCCGAGCGCCTGTTCTAATAGGAAACAAGGAGCTGTAAAATTCCGATTTATCAGACCGCTCTTTGCGAGAAGCAACGAGCGAAATATCCCCTTTTTAAGGGGGGGAACAAAGGAGGCTGCAACCCCTCCGGGCTTCGCCCGACTCCCCTGAAAAGGGGAGTTTTTTTGCCCTGCGCAACGATAGCAGCGTTCGATAAATCGGAATTTTGCGATTTAATGCACACAGTTTCGATGTGTCATTGCGAGGCACCCGCAATGGGCACGCCGCAGCCGTAGGGCAGCAAGCTGCCGACGGCTGCGCAGGCGAAGAATCCTAGCGAGGCAATGAAGTGCTGTGCACTTTTTCGGTGACAACAAGATTCTTCGCTGCGCGCAGAATGACACAACAATCGGCAGATTCCGATTTGTCGCACAGGTTATAGAATCTCCATCTGTACTGTAACGAGACGTGATAGCGTGCCGGGAAGGGGTCTCGGGGGAGGGCGGCTTGGAAACCGAGCTTGGCAGAAACGACAAGGAAAAGGGAACGATAGGTTTTCTACAGCGCCTCCCCCGAGTCGCTTCTTTCGTACCTTTCTTGTCGACACAAGAAAGGTACCCGCCGGAGGCTGCACAAGCCATTGAGAGGAACAGAGGACGTTAAAAACGAAATTTGTTCCAAATCGGAACTGCCTACAGGAGATTGCCACGGGCTCAAAATGACAAACACGGACTACTCATCTCACCGATAAACGCGAATTTACAACTGCTTTTTAGGGTTATACATCCATCTTTGAGCCGGTTTTGTCAATTATCAGACTTTCGCGCTTTAAATTGATGATTTTCCCGAGGTTTTCCACCGTTGTTTCAATCTGTATGCCGATTTTGCCTCCGCTGAAAAATATGGTTTCAAATTGATCCGCACTTTCGTGAATTACCGTACGAAACTGCTTCTTCATTCCGACCGGACTGCAGCCGCCGTGCACATAGCCCGTCAAGGGCAAAAGCTCCTTTTGCGGCAGCATGGCAACCGATTTTTCACCAACCGCTTTTGCCGCCTTTTTTAAATCCAATCCCTCGGCTACGGGAATCATGAATACATAATTCGTGCCGCTTTTTCCAACCGTGACCAGCGTTTTAAACACTTTTTCCGGCGCTTGGCCAAGCATTGCCGCCACGTCCGCGCCGCTGATCACGCCCTCATAGGTGTGTACCTGATAGCTGAGCTTTTTGCGGTCAAACTGCCGCATCGCATTTGTTTTTTCCATCAATCGACCGCCTCAATATAAAAGCTGACCGGACGGAAACCGTCGTTACACGAAATCATGGCAGAATATTCGTTTTTCATCCAGCCGTCGTAGAAATTTCTGCCGCCATGTGCCAAAACCATCACAAATTCTCTCATGCTCTGCCACGCACTTTCGCAAAGCTCCTTTGGCTTTTCTCCGTTTTCGCAGATAAAAACCTGACCTTCTTTGATATCGCACGCGTGCTCGATCGGGTTTTCATAAAGTGCCATCAAATCTTCATAACAAGCCTTCCGAATGGCTGTAATTTTGCATGTTTTCACGGTAAACCTCCTTCAAGGCGAACGATGCTTTCAATATGCGAACAGCGGGGGAAGAGGTCGACGGCTTCGGCGTGGGTCAGGCGGTAGCCCTTTTCGCACAAAATTTTGACATCACGGGCGAGTGTGGCAGGATCGCATGACACATAGACCACTTTTTTCGGGCACATTTCGACGATCGCATCAATGACATCGGCGGAAATGCCCTTTCTGGGCGGATCGACGACGATTACGTCGGGCTTCGTGCCCTCGGAAGCGAGCTGTTTTGCCGCCTGTCCTGCATCGGCACAGAAAAACCGTGCATTTTCTATGCCGTTTCGTTTGGCGTTTTCCTTTGCATTTTCGATCGCGGTGTCGATCACCTCGACACCGATGACGGTTTTTGCCCTCTTTGCGAGGCAAAGCGTGATCGTGCCCGTGCCGCAATACAGATCCAAAACGGTTTCTTCGCCGCTGAGCTCTGCGGCGGCAATGGCTTTTTGATATAAAATCTCTGCCTGTTCTCGGTTGACTTGATAAAATGACCTCGGAGAAATTTGAAAACGCAGACCGCACAAAATATCTTCAATGGCATCCGCACCCCAAATAATTTTGGTCGTATCGCCCAGAACGGCATTGCCCTTTCGTGTGTTGAGATTGATTGCAATGCTTGTCATGCCGCCGAGCTTGGTCAGCTCCGCGATCAGACGCTTTTTCTGCGGAATGTCCTCACCGTTAATGACCAAACAGACCATGATTTGCCCCGTTGCGGCCGCGTGGCGCACGAAAATATGGCGCAAAAGTCCTGTGTGTGTCGCTTCGTCATAGGGCTTGACCTTTGCCTGCTTCGCCCATGCAATGACAATGGCTTTTGCCTTGTCCGTGCTTTCGGGCAGAATCAGACAGCGGTCGATTTCGATCACGTCATGTGTACCTTTTTTGAAAAAACCCGCTTTTCCGTCTGTACTGACGGGATATTGTGCCTTGTTTCGGTAGGCAATGCAGTTTTTTGCGCCGGTAATTTCCAACGTTTGCAGGTTTTGACCGCCCAAACGGTTGAGTGCATCCAATACTCTCTGCCGTTTGAGTTCTGTCTCTGCCTTGTAGGTCAGGTGCCAGAAATCACAGCCGCCGCAGAGCTTGGCATACTCACATGCACGGTTGACTCTTTCAGGCGAACGCGTTATAATATTTACGATTTTTCCATGCGCGGCGGTTTTTCCGATGTGGACGATGCGCAGGTCGTATTCCTCATTTGGCGCCGCATTCGGCACGAAAACAGCACAGCCTTCCACGCGACAAACACCCAGTCCTTCACTCGTAAAGCCGCTGACGGCGGCGCGATAGATTTCATTTTTCTTCAGCATAATTTTACCTCTGTTTCACGTGAAACATTTTCTTTTATTATACCACAACATCCATGATTCGTAAATGAGAAATTGGTGATTTGATGTTAAGTTACGATAATTGCACACTTTGTCCGAGAAAATGCGGTGTCGACCGAAGAAACGACGAAAAGGGCTTCTGCAAAATGTCTGCCGAGCCGATGCTGGCGCGTGCAATGCTCCATTTTGGTGAAGAGCCTGTAATTTCAGGAGAAAACGGCGCTGGAGCGGTCTTTTTCAGCGGCTGTACGCTTCGCTGTGACTTTTGCCAAAACCGTGAGATTTGGAGCACAGGAAAAGGCACAAAAAATCTGCGCACGATTTTTGAAAAGCTGATCGCAGACGGAGCGGAAACCTTAGATTTGGTTACACCAACGCAGTTTTTACCCGATATTTTGCCTGCATTGGAACCGAAGCTGTCAATTCCTGTCGTTTACAATTGCGGCGGTTACGAATCGGTCGAAACGTTAAAAGCTCTCGAGGGAAAGATCGACGTTTACATGCCGGATCTGAAGTACGCGAACAATGCGCTTGCAAAGCGCCTGTCCAACGCGCCGAACTACTTTGAAATTGCAACGGCGGCTATTCGGGAAATGTACCGTCAAACGGGTCCTGTGGTGATCGAAAACGGCGTGATGCGGCGCGGTGTTTTGATACGACATCTGGTTTTACCGAACTGTTTGGAAAACACACTTCGTGTCATCGAGTGGGTCGCAGAGACATTTGAGAAAAATACCGTACTTTTTTCGCTGATGAGTCAATATGTTCCGATGAACAAAATCAGCGCGCCCTTTGATCGAACGATTTCGCAGGAGGAATATGACGGCGCGCTGAGCTGGATGGAACTTTGCGGCTTGAAATCCGGCTTTACGCAGGAGTTTTCATCGGCAACAACGCAGTATTTGCCCCAATTCAATTTTGAAGGAATATTATAAAACAAATGTTTGATTTTTGAAAGCATATATGTTATAATGTATATGAAAGGTGGGGTGGCAATGGGCAGAACGAGTAATAAACGATCTGAAATATTGGCATATCTGCGCGAATTTCAGGCAAACAACGGCTATGCGCCCTCGATTCGCGAGATTATGGAGGCTGTCGGCTTACATTCGACTGCATCGGTGCACTATCATTTAAAGGAACTGAGCCAGAGCGGAGAGATCAATATTGACGGCGGTAAGAACCGTGCCATTTCCCTTGCACAAAATCACGGCGTGCCGATCGTCGGCGTGGTCACAGCCGGTCAACCGATTTTAGCGGTTGAGAATATCGAGGGATATTTGCCGTGGGACGGAGATCGCGAGTGCTTTGCCCTTCGGGTGCGCGGTGATTCAATGATCGATGCAGGTATTTTTGACGGCGATAAGGTCATTGTCAGACCGCAGCAAACGGCAGATCACGGTCAGATCGTGGTTGCCATGATCGGTGATGAAGCAACGGTCAAGCGTTTGTACCGCAAAAACGGCGAAATTTGGCTGATGCCCGAAAATGCGGCATATGAGCCGATTGACGGAACCAATGCGCAGATTTTAGGGCGTGTTCGCGCCGTAATTCGAGAATTTTAAATATTGAAGTAAAAACAAGGGCGATCCGTATTGTGTGCGACCGCCCTTGTTTTGTCTGCTGTATGGGTTGAAATTCAGGAGAACTGATTGCTAAATCCGATTTATCGGTCTGTTTGACAATTATATTTGTTGCAATCTGCGTTAGAACGATTGTTTCACGTGAAACATCGTTTTTTTGAAAATAACGGTTGCAAATATAGGGATTATATGCTATCATAACTGAGGAAAATTATCGGGAAGGAGGCGGCAATTTGGCTAAAATTATCGCGGTAGTAAATCAGAAAGGCGGCGTCGGCAAGACCACAACGGTGGTAAACCTTGCGGCGGCGCTGACACTCAGCGGTGCAAAGGTTCTGCTCTGCGATTTTGATCCGCAGGCGAATGCGACCAGCGGCATGAACGTGAACAAAAAATCGACGAAAAACAGCGTTTATGACATGCTTATTAACGAGGAAATCCCTGAAAAATGCGTGGTGAAAACCGAATATGCGGACGTAATTCCATCGTGTGCGGCACTCGCCGGTGCGACCGTGGAGCTGATCTCTCTGGATAAACGCGAGTTTCGTCTGAAAAAGCAGTTGGATCATTTGCGCTACGCCTACGATTATATTTTTATTGATTGTCCGCCGTCTTTGGAGTTGCTGACGCTCAATGCGCTTTGCGCGGCCGACAGCATTCTCATTCCCGTGCAGTGCGAGTACTATGCCTTGGAGGGTCTGTCGGATCTGATGTCTACGCTGCGCGCTGTGAAACGCAGTCTGAACCCGAAGCTTGAGGTTTTCGGCGTTTTGCTGACGATGTATGACGGACGTACCAGATTTTCAAACCAAGTTGCTGAGGAAGTTCGCAGACATTTCCCGGGAAAAACCTTCACTACAGTCATTCCCAGAAATGTACGCCTTGCCGAGGCGCCGAGCTACGGCGTGCCGGTTTTCGGATATGATCGCACGTCAAAGGGTGCAGAGGCTTATATGTCTGTTGCCCAGGAAATTTTAAAGAAATGAGTTGGATGTTACGATGGCGATGAAACAACGCGGCTTAGGTCGCGGCTTGGGTGCGCTGATCGACGATTTCAGCACCTCGCCGCAGACAGAGACGGTTACGATGCTGCCTCTGCAGAAGGTTGAGCCGAATCCAAATCAGCCGAGAAAATTATTCGATGAAGAGCAGCTTCAGGCGCTTGCCGATTCCATCGCAGAGCACGGGCTTCTGCAGCCGTTGGCGGTACGGAGCATCGGTGAGGGCTATTATCAGATCATCGCAGGTGAGCGGCGCTGGCGCGCAGCTCGGATGGCAGGTCTGAGTGAGGTTCCCGTGATGCTCGTCGAGGCAGATGACAAGAACGTGATGGAGCTTGCCTTGGTCGAGAATCTGCAAAGACAAGACCTGAACCCGATGGAAGAGGCCGAGGGCTACCGCGTTTTGATGGAGGACTTCGGTCTGACGCAGGAGCAGGCGGCAACCAGAGTCGGAAAATCGCGCCCTGCGGTTGCTAACGCCTTGCGGCTTTTGGCGCTGCCTTCCGAGGTGCAGAGCTACGTTGTCGACGGCACGCTTTCAGCCGGACATGCCCGCGCGGTTTTGTCGCTGCCAAATGAGCGTTTGCAGAAGGCGGCGGCGCAGAAGATCATTGCGCTGCGGCTGTCGGTTCGTCAGGCGGAGGCGATGTGCAAGCGCATGGCTGCCGAGACCGAGAAGAAGGAAAAGGTCGTTCCTCTGAGCGTTGACTACGTCGGTGAGTGCGAAAAGCTCCTGACCAAGCAGCTTGGGCGCAAGGTCAAGATCATCAACGGCAAGCGCAAGGGTCATTTTGAGCTGGAATTTTACGGACAAGACGATTTGCAGCGTGTTTACGAAGCACTTTGCGCGATGAAAATTTCGGAGGATGTCCATGAGTGAAAAGCAAGTGAACGAAGAACTGACCCCGAAAAAAAAGCGCGCTGTGGTTTTGTACCTGCTGATTATTTTTGCCGTGGCATTTTTACTGGTGCTGGTGTCGATGTTTGTGCGGATGCGTACGATGCAGGAGGATTTTGACAGCGCAAGCGTGAATGTAGACGAGAGCTACGCGCAGAGAGAATCCGAGCTGATTGAAAATGCCTCGGAAGAGGTCGCATCTTATGCCACAGAGCTGACACAGATGGAGCGCCGAGCAAGCGCATCGGAGCTGCTGATTTTGGCGCAAAAAGCGTATTATGAAGGAAATACACGCAAATTTCAGGGCTGTATGGCGACATTGGAGGGCTATGCCGACGCGCTGAGCGAGGAAGCTCTGGAAATTTACGAGGAATTAGTAAAAGCACTGAGAGGTTAAAACATGATTGATATTAAACGAATTAAGGACGATCCGAACGGGGTCAAGGCCGGTTTCCGAGCCAAGGAGGTCGATTGTGATGAGCAGGTCGACCGCATTTTGGAGCTCGACGCGCAGCGCCGCGCGCTGATTTTAGAAACGGAGACCAGCAAGGCCGAGCAGAACCGTGTGTCGAAGGAAATTCCGATGCGCAAGAAGGCAGGCGAGGATGTTGCGCCGATCTTCAAGCGTATGAGCGAGCTGAAGGCGCAGATCGCGCAGAATGACAAGCTGCTTGCCGAGGTCGAGGCGGAGTATCGCACGCTGATGCTGAGCCTTCCGAACCTTCCGGATCCCGATCTGACTCCCGGCGGCAAGGAAAACAATGAACCGTTACGATACATCGGTGAGCCGCATCAATTTGATTTTGAGCCGAAGCACCATGTCGATCTTTGCACCGATCTGGGGCTGATCGACTACGAACGCGGCACGAAGCTGGCAGGCTCCGGTTTCTGGGTCTATCGCGGCATGGGTGCTCGGTTGGAGTGGGCTCTGCTGAATTATTTCATGGATTGCCACCTGCGCGACGGCTATGAGATGGTCATTCTGCCGCACATGCTCGAATACCAGTGCGGTGAAACGGCGGGACAGTTCCCCAAGTTTGCCGACGAGGTCTATAAAATCGAAAATCCCACCGACGAGCGCATGCATTTCATGCTCCCGACGGCGGAAACCGCTCTTGCAAGTCTGCATCGCAACGAGATTCTGACCGAAGCAGAGCTGCCGCATAAGATTTTTGCTTACACGCCGTGCTTCCGCCGCGAGGCAGGCAGCCACCGTGCCGACGAGCGCGGCATGGTGCGCGGTCACCAGTTTAACAAGATCGAAATGTTCCAGTACACCCTGCCCGAAAAGTCCGACGAAGCGTTCGATGAGCTGGTCGGCAAGGCAGAAGCGCTGGTGCGTGATCTGGGCTTCCACTTCCGCACCGTCAAGCTCGCCGCAGGCGACTGCTCGGCTTCCATGGCCAGAACCTATGACATCGAGATCCAGATTCCGTCCATGAATGGCTACAAGGAAGTTTCCTCCGTTTCCAATGCACGCGATTATCAGGCGCGTCGCGGCAATATCCGCTTCCGCCGTGAGGCTACGGGAAAAACCGAATTTGTCCACACCTTAAACGGCTCCGGCCTTGCTACCAGCCGCATTTTCCCGGCCATGGTCGAACAAAACCAGAGAGCCGACGGCAGCGTTGTCGTTCCCGAAGTTCTGCGTAAATACCTCGGCGGTATCGAGGTCATTTCGCTAAACGATAATAAATAAGAAAGGAGGAAAAACCATGGCAAAGAAGGATAAAAAGGGTATCATTCAGGAGTTTAAGGAGTTTGCGATCAAAGGCAATATGTTTGATATGGCCATCGGTGTCATCATCGGCGCAGTCTTTAAGGATCTTGTAACCTCCTTTACGGACAACATCATCATGCCGATCGTTTCCATTTTTACCGGAAGCATCGACTTCTCCTCTTGGAGAATCAAGCTGCCCAGCCTGTTTGGCGAGAAGCTTGACGAGGCCGGCGAAGTCGTCCATAATTATCTGAATGTCGGTAACTTCATCTCTTCGATCATCAGCTTCCTGATCCTTGCGATCGTCATTTTCATGATGGTTAAGGGCATGAACAAGCTGCGCGAGCTTGGTAAGAAGAAGCAAGAAGAAGCCCCCGCCGCACCGCCCAAGCCCAGCAATGAGGAAGTTCTCTTGACGGAGATCAGAGACCTTCTGAAAGAAAAGAAATAATCGTTTTCGTTTCTTCTGCCGCTATGAGTTTATCATGGCGGCAGTTTTTTTTTATGCAAATTTCAAGGCATTTTGTAAGGACACGTCGAAGGCTGAGGGACTGTGCAGATTATACAAAATATGTAAAATTATGTCGAATGGAATTTGGTTATAATTCCATTTATTTCCTTGCAAAAGCCCGAACAATGTGTTAAATTAGAGCTACCGTTCAGGAATTTTTAGAGTTTTTAGAGGAGGAATATTATAGATGGAAAAAATGTATCGTGTATTGCTGGTCAACAGCAGCGAGGATTTTTCAAATTCACTTGCAGCAACACTGCAGCAGACGGACAGGTACGTTATCGTCGGAACGGCGAACGACGGTGTGCGCGCAATCGAGCTGCTGCACGAGGTCAAGCCGGAGCTGATCGTGGTGGACACAATGCTTGCAAAGGCCGATGGCATTGCAGTATTAAAGGCGGCAAATTCTTTGGAAAAGAAGCCTTTACAGCTTGTTTTAGCAGATTTTATGACAGAATTTGTTACAAATGTGCTAATCCAGCAGGGAGTGCAGTATGTGCTTTTGAAGCCGTGTACCACACGCGCAGTGCTTGAACGTCTGGACGAAATGCGCGGAACGCTTTCGCGCAAAAGCCCTTACGCTCGCAGCCGCGATGCCAATATTGAGAGCATGGTTACATCGATGATCCACGAGATCGGCGTACCGGCACATATCAAGGGGTATCAGTATTTACGCGAAGCGATCATTCTGGCAGTGAAGGATATGGAAGTCATCAATGCGATTACAAAGGTGCTCTATCCGCAGGTGGCAAAAACATTTGCAACCACGCCTTCGCGTGTGGAGCGCGCCATCCGTCATGCCATCGAGGTAGCATGGGACAGAGGCGATTTGGAAACCTTGCAACGATTCTTCGGCTACACGGTGAGCAATACCAAGGGCAAGCCCACCAATTCGGAGTTTATCGCGCTGATTGCAGATAAGCTGCAGCTACAGATGAAGAGTATGGAACCCATGGCTATGTAATGTCTGCTGAATAAGTCGCCCTTGTGACTTATTCGCACAGCTTTGGTGACCGTTGAAATACTCGCGGTGTATGGCAGATTTTTTGAAGTGATATTTCAATTAAAATGCGCAAAAGCATTTTGATCGGTAAATAGTATCAATTTGAAAAACAGAAAGGATTCTTGCGATTTCATCATCGGTTACTTCAGAGGAAAGACAAATATCAAACATCAACTTAACGAACGGTAGCAAGTACTTCCATTCTGTCATTGCGTGCCTCGATTTGAGGCTCGCAATGACAGATGTGAAGATAAAGATCACGGCGTTTAACACGCTGAAACATTATGAATTGAAGCATAAACCAACAGATTAACACAACTTTATTTAAATAAATGTTACCGAAGGGCCACTCTGTGCGCCCTTTTTTGTTTTCCGACGCAACCTGATAATTCCGATTTAGCGGTCTGTTACAAAGGCGACTACCGCTTTAAACAAATCTTTTTCGATAAACAATTGAAAAACAGGGAAAACTATGGTATATTCAATACGACTCCATAGAAAGAGGATTCTACCATGCTTGAAATCAAAAATTTGTCTTACCGTGTCGAAGGAGAAAACGGCCCGATCGACATTTTAAAAGGCATTGATCTAAATATCGAAGACAAAAAATTCGTCGTCATCACAGGTCCGAACGGCGGCGGCAAAACCAGCCTTGCACGCGCGATCATGGGAATTTACGAGCCGACCGGCGGTGAAATTATCTATGACGGTACGGACGTAACACACATGAGCGTGTCCGAACGCGCAAAAATAGGCATTTCTTACGGTTTCCAGCAGCCGCCGCGGTTTAAGGGAATGAAGGTGCGCGACTTGTTAACGATCGCTGCAGGCGAGAAAATCAGCCATGACAGAGCCTGCTCGTATTTGACCAAAGTCGGTCTGTGTGCACGCGATTATATCGACCGCGATGTAGACACGTCCTTATCCGGCGGTGAGGTCAAGCGCATCGAGATCGCAACGATTTTGGCGCGCCGCAGCAGGCTGATGATCTTTGACGAGCCGGAGGCAGGTATTGATCTGTGGTCGTTTGCGCGCCTGACGGAGACGTTTAAGGAAATTCACGACAAGAAGGAAGCCACGATCCTGATCATTTCGCATCAGGAGCGCATTTTGCGACTTGCCGATGAGATCATTCTGATTGCCGATGGGAAACTCTCCGAACGCGGCAGCGTCGAAGAAATTTACCCCAAAATTTTGGCAGATACGGTTTCTGCCTGTACGCTTTTGGAGGTGGATAAGAAATGCTGAACGAAATTCAACAGAGAATTTTGGAAATGGTCGCGGACATGAAGGGAACGGGCGAGGGCGCAGTAAATATCCGTTCCGACGGTAAAAAATTATTCCGCCGTAACACCGATCATATTCAAATTGAATCAAAAACCGATAAAGATGGTATAGATATTCATATTGCACCGAATACAAAAAACGAACGAGTGCATATTCCCGTGGTCGTTACGGATACGGGAAGACACGACATGGTCTATAATGATTTCTTCATCGGTGAAGGCGCGGACGTGACAATCGTGGCCGGCTGCGGTATTCATAACTGCGGCGATTGTGACAGCGAGCACAACGGCATTCATACGTTCTATGTCGGAAAAAATGCGAAGGTCAAATATTCCGAGAAGCACTACGGCGAGGGCGAAGGCAGCGGAAAACGCATTTTAAATCCCCAGACGGTTTTGTATTTGGAGGAGGGAGCGTCCGTCACGCTGGAAACCACGCAGATCCGCGGTGTTGACGATACCAAGCGGTATACAAAAGTCGAATGTCAAGGCGCAAATTCCGAGGTAATTATCCGCGAAAACCTGCTGACTCATAACAATCAGCGCGCAGATTCGGAAATGGATATTTTCCTCAACGGTGTTGATAGTAAAGCGCAGGTCATTTCCCGATCGGTCGCGCAGGATGATTCGTATCAGGTGTTCTATCCGCGTGTAACAGGCAATTGCAAGTGCTTCGGACATGTGCAGTGTGATGCGATCATCATGGGCGAGGCGAAGGTCCGTGCGATTCCGGAGATCACCTGTAATCACGTTGATGCGAGCCTGATCCACGAGGCCGCCATCGGCAGGATCGTAGGCGAGCAGATTTTGAAGCTGATGACGCTGGGTCTGTCGGCAGAAGAAGCCGAGGAAAAAATTCTGGAAGGCTTTTTGCGATAAGTATTTGAAAACAAAAAGGATGAAAGGTTGTATAATCTTTCATCCTTTTTGTTTATATTAATGTCTGCTGAATAAGTCGCCCTTGTGACTTATTCGCACAGCTTTG
>CAYVLD010000031.1:8299-16373 GCA_964452205.1 uncultured Oscillospiraceae bacterium | reverse complement strand
CTGCTATCCAGATTCGAACTGGAGACCTCATCCTTACCAAGGATGCGCTCTACCTGCTGAGCTATAGCAGCATTTCAGACAGCTTTGATATTATAGCAAGCCATTCTCGATTTGTCAATACCTTTTTTCGTTTTTTTCTGATATTTTTCCGTGGCGAAAACAGACGCGACCCAAAATGCGAAAAGAGTCCCGTTGCGGTGGCTTCGTTCTGCCTTCCCGTTGTGCCGTGCGCAATGCCTGCAGCTTTCAGCGCTGCATCAACGACCTTTCTTCTGTCTCACTGATGCAGACAGCATCACGTTTAACTTTCGATAAGCCTCAATTTCGCACATACATCGCTAAAATTTTTATACAATTAAACCGAGAAACTCTCCTACAAGTGGTTTCTTAACTTTTTGTGACCTTGTCACAGAAAAAAAGCGAAAAACTGCTTATACTAAAGACACAAAACATAGAAAGGAAGTATGAATCATGTCTATTCTCAATGTTACCAACCATAATTTCGACACCGTAAAAAACAGTGAAAAAACCGTCCTTCTGGACTTCTACGCTGACTGGTGCGGCCCGTGCCGCATGGTTTCCCCTTTGGTCGATGAAATTGCAGAGGAGAACCCCGAATATCTCGTCGGCAAGATCAACATCGACAACGAGCCGGAGCTTGCTCAGCAGTTCGGTGTAGTCAGCATTCCCACGCTGGTCGTGATGAAAAACGGTGAGGTCGTCAATCAGTCCGTCGGCGCACGTCCGAAGGCGCAGATTCTTGCCATGTTAAACGGCTAATTCGCGCAACCGCTTTTTGTCCAGAATTTTAACGCCCTTGCGGGAGAGCTCTACAATACCCTCGTTTGAAAAATACTTGAGCATTCTCGACACAACCTCACGAGCGGATCCCATGTATTTGGCGATCTGCTCGTGCGTTAATATGATTGTATCACTGCCGAGTCTGGCGGCTTCGTCGCTGAGGAAAATCGCAAGACGCTTATCCATGCTCATAAACAGGATCTGCTGCATAACCCACATCACATCCGAAAAGCGGCTGACCGCCGTTTCAAGCGTAAAAATTTTGATGTCGGTATTGCGCTCGGAAATCTGCGCAAAGGCGTTGCCGCGAACCACATAGCATTCGCTGTCCTCCTCGGCATCAACCAGCACGTCGAAGGTGATCGTTTGCAGCACGCAGGAGGCCGAGAGCATACACATATCTCCGCCGTGCAAGCGGTAGAGCGTAATATCTTTCCCTTCGTCGGACATGATATAAACTCTCAGGCAGCCTTGTCTTACCATGATTACGCCGGAACACTCATTGCCGTCGTGGATCACCGTGCCCTTCGGATACGTCATGGCAAGGGAGTTTTCGCAGATAAAATCGCGGTCTTTTTCCGAAATCGTGTCCCAAAACGGGAACATCTCCCGATAAACGGGTTCAAACATCGATCGTGCCATGGCATCAATGGCAACTGCCGTTGGTGCCGGCCACCGCTGAGGAGATGATACGGCTGTCTCCGAACTCATAGCTCTTGAACTGCTCCGTATGACCAACGGGTCGGAAAAAGCATCCGGTTTCATAGGTTGCTGCAATTTTCATTCTGTTTCTCCTTTGCTGCCGTTTTGTGCATATGGTTATTATAATTGCTTTTCCCGGATATGTCAATTTTGAAAACCGCCCTGTTCCGTTTTATTCTGTATGAAAAAACCACACTCCTTGTGGTATAATGCTTTTATCTGCATCTTAGGAGTCTTATTATGCAATATTTTATCACATTCTTAGAGGGTATCATTACTTTTGTATCTCCCTGCCTTTTGCCGATGCTGCCCGTTTATGTCTCATATTTTGCAGGCGGCAGCGAACGCTCCATGAAAAAAACCTTGAAAAACGCACTCGGTTTTGTCGGCGGATTTACTACCGTTTTTGTCGCAATGGGCGCGCTGGCCGGCACGTTGGGCAGTTTTTTGAAGGAATACCAGACGGTGGTCAATATCGTTACCGGTCTGATCGTGGTCTTCTTCGGTCTGAGCTTTTTGGGCGTGTTCCGCTTGAATCTGTTCAAAGGCAGCAGCCGTTCCATGGACAAAAGCACCCTGAATTTCTTCTCTTCCTATCTCTTCGGTAAGCCCATCGTTCTGAATTTCTGGGCGAGCTGGTGTCCGCCTTGCAAGTCAGAGATGCCGCATTTCGAGGCCGCCTACCTTGTCAATCCCGATATTCAATTTTTGATGGTCAATATGACCTCAAGCGACAACATCGATGATGCGAAGGCGTTCATCGCAGAAAGCGGCTACACTTTCCCCGTCCTGTTTGATACGACAGGCGAAGCAGGCTACATTTATCAAGCAACCTCGCTTCCCATGACAATGTTCATCGATGCAAACGGCGCACTGGTTACCTACGCCATCGGTATGCTCAGCGAAGAGAACCTGAACCAAGGCCTTGAAATGATCAAAACCGCTGCAGGCTAAAATCTGCAGCGGTTTTATTATTCAGTAGACAGACAAATCGGAATTAATCGGCTCACGGCGTGCCGTGAGCCTGCGGTCTAAAATGAGAAATGGCAACGCCGCAAACACTCACGTTTATTTCGTAAAATCGTAAGGCGTCGTCTGATAGACGAAATAGTTCAGCCAATTGGAAAACAGCAGGTTTGCGTGTCCTCTCCAAGTGACATGCGGCGGCTGCGTGTCATCATCGTTCGGGAAATAATTCTTCGGCACGCTGATAGGTCTGCCCAATGCCTTGTCGCGCTCATATTCACGCTTCAGCGTATCGGGATCGTACTCGGAATGACCGGTGATAAACACCTGCTTGCCGCCGGCGGTAAACATCGCATACAATCCGGCTTCCTCCGAGGATGCCGCAATTTTGATCCCCGGGATCTTCTCAACATCCTCCCTTAAAATCGTCGTATGTCGGGAATGCGGCGCCATAAACACGTCGTCAAAGCCGCGCAGCAAAATCGGGTTCTTCCACTCAACTCTGTGCGGAAATACGCCGAACAGCTTCTCCGGCAGCGGATATTTTTTGATGCCGTAGTGATAATAAAGTCCTGCCTGCGCACCCCAGCAGATATGCAGCGTGCTGTGAATATGGGTTTTGCTCCACTCCATGATCCTGCAAAGCTCCTGCCAATATTCCACTTCCTCAAACTCCAAGTGCTCCACAGGCGCGCCGGTAATGATCATGCCGTCATAGTAATGCTCCTTGACCTCGTCAAAGGTCTTGTAGAAGGTAAACAGATGCTCCGCCGAGACATGGGACGCCTGATGCGATTGGGTATGCAAAAATTCCAAATGCACCTGAAGCGGTGTATTGCCCAAAAGACGGGAAAACTGCGTTTCCGTCTCGATCTTCGTGGGCATCAGATTGAGGATCAGAATTTCCAGCGGTCGAATGTCCTGCGTGGTAGCGCGGTCTTCCCGCATAACGAAAATATTTTCGCTCTGCAGTGTGGCGGTTGCAGGCAGATCGTTCGGTATTTTAATCGGCATAGCTACTCCTTAAATCTTCTCCAATGCCTGCGCAATGTCTGCAATCAGGTCATCGGCATTTTCCAAGCCGCAGGACAGACGCACAAGATCAGCCGAGACACCGGCGGCCTCTAACTCGCTGTCGCTCATCTGGCGGTGCGTTGTGCCTGCCGGATGCAGGCAGCAGGTGCGCGCATCGGCAACATGCGTTTCGATCGCCGCAAGCTGCAACGCGCCCATAAAATCAGCCGCAGCCTTGCGCCCGCCCTTCACACCGAAGGAGATCACACCGCACGAGCCGTTGGGCAGATATTTCTGCGCACGCGCATAGTAAGGATCGTTCGGCAATCCGCAGTAACGCACCCAAGCAATTTTCTCATGGCTTTGCAGATATTCTGCGATCTTTTGCGCATTTTCGCAATGCTTCTTCATGCGCACATGCAGGCTTTCCAAGCCCAGATTCGTCAAAAACGCATTGTTCGGGGACTGCATCGCACCGAAGTCGCGCATGAGCTGCGCCGTCGCCTTGGTAATAAATGCGCCCTCCTTGCCGAAGCGCTCGACATAGGTCACGCCGTGATAGCTCTCATCGGGCGTACACAGCCCGGGGAATTTTTCGGGATATTTTGCCCAATCGAACTTTCCGCTGTCGACGATGCAGCCGCCGAGCGCCGCACCGTGACCGTCAATATACTTCGACGTAGAGTGTGTTACAATATCCGCTCCCCACTCAAACGGTCTGCAATTGACCGGTGTGGCGAAGGTATTGTCAATGATCAGCGGTACGCCGTGGGCATGCGCAGCCTTGGCAAAGCGCTCAATATCCAGCACCGAAAGTGCAGGGTTTGCAATCGTCTCGCCGAAAACCGCCTTCGTATTCGGACGGAAGGCTGCCTGCAATTCTTCATCCGAGCAATCGGGATCGACAAAGGTAAATTCAATGCCCATACGCTTCATTGTAACGGAAAACAGATTAAATGTTCCGCCGTAGATTGCCGTAGAGCTGACCACATGGTCACCTGCGCCTGCGATATTGAACACGGCAAAAAAGCTCGCAGCCTGCCCCGAAGAGGTCAGCATGGCGGCTGTACCACCCTCCAGCGCGGCAATTTTCGCAGCAACGGCATCGCAGGTCGGATTCTGCAATCGGCTGTAGAAGTAGCCGTTCGCTTCCAAGTCAAAGAGCTTCGCCATCTCGTCTGCGTTATCATAACGGAAGGTCGTGCTCTGGATGATCGGGATCTGGCGCGGTTCGCCGTTGCCCGGGCGATAGCCTGCCTGCACACATAATGTTTCTTGATTCAAATTTCTCTTCATAATCACACCTCAAACGGTAAAAATATAGAAAGCATTATGAATAAAGTTCTATTAATTGTATTATAGTCGTACAGATGTCAAAAGTCAACGCAAAATTCTATTGCATTTTTTACGCTTTTGCGTTACAATACTTATAATTGGGAAAAGCTTTATGTTTGTCATTTAAGGAGGCGCAGACCGTTGCCGAAAAAAATATTCAGCTTTGTTTACGCCTTAAACTATATCATGCAAGCCGCAATTACCATGCTCGTGCCTGCCGGACTGATCATCGGCGGCGGCTGGCTTCTTAACAACCGCTGCGGCGTTGGAAAATGGGTCATGGTCGTTGCGATCATTTTGGGCGTTTTGGCCGGTATCTACAGTCTGTTCCATTTCATTATTTCCACCATGAATCACATCGATCCCACCGAGCAGGAAGGAGGGCAGGACGATGAACGAAAACGATAAAATCACCCTTCGCGCACAGCTTCCCGTTTACTTGGCGCAGCTTCTTCTGTGCGCCGCTATGGTCGGCGTTTTCGCCCTGCTGGACAGAATGACGCAGCATGTCATCTTCGGTGCGATTTTGGGCGCGGCCGCCTCCCTTCTCAACTATACCGTCATGATTCTATCCCTGCTCCGCGCAGAAAAAAGCGAAAGCCCCGAAAAAGCCCAGCTCAAAGCGCGCGGCAACTATATTTTGCGCATGGTCGTTTTGATCGCCGTGCTGGTCATTGCTCTGAAATTCGGACCGTTTGACCCGCTTGCGACCCTGCTGCCGCTGATTTTGATGCGCATTGCGCTGTTTCTCGGCGGTCTGACAATTCGGAAAGGAGAATCTGTATGAATATTAACACCGACGGTCCAAAGATATTGTTTGAGTTCTCCGTCTTCGGACTGAACGTTTCCATTACGGAAACCGTACTGTCTTCTTTCATCGTGATGCTGCTTTTGATGGCAGCGAGCATTTACTTGGGAAGAAACCTGAAAAAGCGCCCAGACGGCAAGCAGGTTTTGACGGAAAAGGTCGTCACCATGCTCTATAACCTCGTGGGCGATACCATGGGCGAGCACAATTTACGCTTTGCGCCGTATATCGGCACACTGTTTTGCGCATCGCTGTTCGGCTCCTTAATCGGCATGACAGGCTTCCTTCGTTCCTCTACCGCCGATTTCAGTACAACCATTGCTTGGGCATTGGTCACAACCGGCTTGGTCTGGTATCACAATATTAAGAATAACGGCTTTTTCGGCTGGCTCAAGGGTTTTACCGAGCCGATCGTCGTAATGACCCCGATGAATCTGGTCAGCGAAGTCGCGCAGCCCATTGCGCTTGCCTTCCGTCACTTCGGCAACGTCGCAGGCGGCGGCGTTCTGACCAGCATGATCTACGGCGCGCTTGCCGCGCTCAGCTCGTTGGTTTTCGGTTGGATTCCCAACGAAATCATCAGCTCCATTCCCTTCTTGCAGCTCGGCATTCCTGCCGTTTTGTCACTTTACTTCGACCTCTTCTCCGGCTTTATTCAGGCTCTTGTGTTCTGTATGCTCACGATGGTCTATGTCGGTGAGGCAAGTCCGCCCCCTGCAACCAAAGAAGTCAATTAATTTTTAGGAGGATATTAAAATGGAAGAATTAGCAAGAGGTTTAATCGCAATCGCAGCCGGTCTGTGTATGGGTATCGGCGCAATCGGTCCGGCAATCGGTGAAGGTAACGCCGTCGGCAAGGCTCTGGAAGGTATGGCACGTCAGCCCGAGGCTGCCGGCACCCTGCGTACCAACATGATCCTCGGCTGCGCCATTACCGAGACCACGGGCATTTACTCGTTGGTCGTTGCCCTGCTTCTGATCTTCATGTTCTAATCATTTTTTGGATATCGGAAGAAAGGAGAGATGAGGCTTGGTCTTATTTGCCAAAGCCGCCACGGAGAACTTTATAGACATCAATGTGTGGACCTCGATCTTCACACTTTTGAATCTGCTGCAACTGTTCCTCGTGATGAAAAAATTTCTGTTCAAGCCCGTCAAGAAGATGATCGATGACCGCCAGAAGGAGATCGACGATCAGTATGCCGATGCTGAAAAATCCAAGACTGAGGCCGCCGAGCTGAAGGCGCAGTATGAAACGCGTCTTGCAGAGGCAAATGCCGAAAGCGATGAGATTTTGAAAGAAGCGCACCGCAAAGCGACCTTGCGCGAGGAGGAGATCCTCCGCGATGCGCAGGAGAAGGCCACGCAGACCATTCGCCGTGCCGACGCGCAGATCGCCATGGAGAAAAAGCGCGCCATGAACGAGATCAAGGACGATGTGGCCGTGATGGCGGTCGATATTGCTTCGGCAGTACTGTCTCGTGATGTCAAGGCCAAGGAGCACAGTACTTTGATCGATTCCTTTATCGAGAATTTAGGTGACGATCATGATTGATGCACAGGGCTACGGCAAGGCTCTTTTTGAGCTTGCGCAGGAGAATCAAAATGCCGCACAGGTTCGCAGCGAGCTTCAGCTCGTGTTGGACGTG
Organism: uncultured Oscillospiraceae bacterium; assembly: GCA_964452205.1. Taxonomy (GTDB): domain Bacteria; phylum Bacillota; class Clostridia; order Oscillospirales; family Oscillospiraceae; genus JAZOXB01. Next base: position 9,098 of record CAYVLD010000031.1, on the reverse strand, counting down.
CTGCAAAAAAATCCCGATTATATCACCCTGATGGATACGCCTGCGGTCAGTACAAAGGAGAAGTGCGCACTTTTGCACTCTGCCTTCGGAGCGTTGGACGATATGCTGGGCAATTTTCTGTCCATTTTATGCGAAAAACGCTCATTTTACCGCTTTAATGCGTGTGCGCAGGCGTATTTTGCCGCCTATGATGAGGCAAACGACATCCTGCGCGCCACCGCCATCACCGCTGTTGCAATGAAACGGAAACAGCGTGAGGCGTTAAGAACAAAGCTGGCACAGCTCACGGGCAAAAACGTTGAGCTGACCAATCGCATTGATCCGTCTGTCCTCGGCGGTGTTACCCTGCGCTATGCAGGCGTGCAGATCGATGACAGCATCCAAGCCCGTCTGGAGACGCTTCGGCGCAGCCTGACGGAAACGATTGTATAGAAAAGTTGGTGAAACCGTGAATCTGAAAATTGAGGACATCAGCGCAATTATCAAAGATCAAATCAAAACCTACGCCGCCAAGACGAAGCAGGATGAGATCGGCTATGTCATTCAGGTCGGTGACGGCATTGCCAAGGTGCATGGTCTTGACAAGTGCAAGTCCAACGAGCTTCTGAGCTTTGAAAACGGCTCTTACGGCATGGCTCTAAACTTGGAGGAGAATTTTGTCAGTGTCGTTATGCTCGGCAGCGACGTCGGCATCAGCGAGGGCAGCCTCGTCAAACGCACAGGCCGTGTTGTATCCGTTCCCGTGGGCGAGGCGCTCATCGGCCGCGTTGTCGATGCCTTGGGCCAGCCCATTGACGGC
>CAYVLD010000031.1:0-8289 GCA_964452205.1 uncultured Oscillospiraceae bacterium | reverse complement strand
TGCGCCCGATTGAGCGCAAGGCACCCGGCGTTATTGAAAGAAAATCCGTCTCCGTTCCGCTGCAGACCGGCATCAAGGCGATCGACTCCATGATCCCCATCGGTCGCGGTCAGCGTGAGCTGATCATCGGTGACCGTCAGACAGGCAAGACCGTCATCGCCACCGATACCATCATCAACCAGAAGGGTAAGAACGTGATCTGCATCTATGTCGCCATCGGTCAGAAGCGTTCGACTGTTGCGCAGTTGGTTGATACGCTGGACAAAAACGGCGCAATGGATTATACCATCGTCGTTTCCGCAACCGCCTCCGAGCTTGCGCCGCTGCAGTATATTGCACCTTACTCCGGCTGCACGATGGGCGAATATTTCATGGACAAGGGTCAGGATGTTCTGATCATCTATGACGATCTTTCCAAGCACGCGGTAGCTTACCGCGCCCTTTCCCTGCTCATTCGGCGTCCTCCCGGACGCGAGGCTTATCCCGGCGACGTTTTCTACCTGCACTCTCGTCTGCTGGAGCGTGCGGCAAGACTTGCTCCCGAGTACGGCGGCGGTTCTTTGACCGCGCTTCCCATCATCGAAACGCAGGCCGGCGACGTTTCGGCCTATATCCCGACCAACGTGATCTCCATCACCGACGGACAGATTTTCTTGGAAACGGAGCTGTTCCATTCCGGCGTCCGTCCTGCCATCAACCCCGGCATTTCCGTTTCGCGTGTCGGCGGCAGCGCACAGATCAAGGCGATGAAGAAGGTCGCAGGTTCCCTGAAGCTCATGTACTCGCAGTACCGCGAGCTGCAGTCGTTTGCGCAGTTCGGCTCCGATCTGGATGCCGATACCAAGGCACGACTTGCACAGGGCGCACGCATTGTGGAGATTTTGAAGCAGGATCGCAATTCCCCGATTGATGTTGAGCTGCAGGTGTGCATCATCTATGCGGTTGTCAACGATCTGCTGTCTCAGGTTCCCGTAGAGCGTGTGCGCGAATTTGAAAAAGATCTGTTTGAATACCTGTCCGTACAGCGTCCGCAGATCTTAGAGAGCATCCGCGATGAACGTGTGCTGACCAAGGAAAATGAGGAAGCTCTGAAGCAGGCAATCGAGGCGTGCTTGCCGCGCTTCACGGCGTAAAGGAGAGAGCTTATGTCCGGAGCGTCTATGAAGCAGATCAAGACGCGCATCAAGAGCGTCGAATCCACGCGCCAGATCACGAAGGCGATGGAGCTTGTCGCAACGAGCAAGCTCCGCAAGGCAAAGGAGCGTGCGGAAAATTCACGTCCCTTCCATCAGGTTTTGGCGGAAGCCATCGCCTGCCTGCAGGCAACTGCGACAGAAACACCCTCCGTTTTCACAGCGAAGCGTGAGATCAAACGAACCTGCTATATCGTCATCGCCGGTGACCGTGGCTTGGCAGGCGGCTATAACGCCAATCTTTTCCGCATGGTCAAGAGCATGATGACGGACGATGATTGTGTAATTCCCGTTGGTAAGAAGGCGTTGGAGCACTACCGCCGCGGCAAAAACGAGATCATCAGCAGCTTTTTCGCCCAAACCGCCTCCATCGGCATCGGTGATTGCAGCCAGCTTGCGCAGCTATTGTGTGACGGCTACGCTGAGGAGAAATTTGACCGCGTCGTGGTTGCCTATACCTACTTTCAGAATATGCTGTCGCAGATTCCCACGACCGATCAACTGCTCCCCATTTCCATCGACAAGGGCGAAAAGAGCAAGTACGCAAACGCCTTGATCGAAGGCAATGCGGAAGATTTGATTGCAGCCATCATTCCGCAGTATATTTCCGGCATTCTTTATGCGACCGTCTGCGAGGCAGCAGCCTCCGAGCACGGCGCACGCCGCACGGCGATGAACGCCGCCAATAAAAACGCAACGGAAATCATCGACACTTTGGTGTTAAAGTTTAACCGTGCCCGTCAGGCGGTCATTACGCAGGAAATCACGGAGATCGTTTCCGGTGCGGAAGCACTTTGAATTTCACAAGAAGGAGAAATTCGCTATGCAAGATAAGAATTACGGCACTGTCGTGCAGATCATCGGACCTGTTCTCGACATCCGTTTTGAAAACGGGCATCTGCCCAACCTGCTCAACGCCATCGAAATCGAGCTGGAAAACGACAAGCTGATCTGCGAGGTCGCGCAGCAGCTCGGTGACGACGTTGTGCGCTGTATCGCCATGAGCTCGACCGACGGTATGACCCGTGGCATGAAGGCCTATGACACAGGCGCAGCCATCAAGGTTCCCGTTGGTAAAGAAACGCTCGGCAGAGTTTTCAATCTGCTTGGCAGAGCCATTGATAACAAGCCGCAGCCTGTCACCTGTGAAAAATGGAGCATCCACCGCGATCCTCCCTCCTATGACGAGCAGGAGAGCACGACCGAAATACTGGAAACCGGCATTAAGGTCGTTGACCTCATCGCTCCGTATGCAAAAGGCGGCAAGATCGGTCTGTTCGGCGGTGCAGGTGTCGGCAAGACCGTCCTCATTATGGAGCTGATCAACAACGTTGCCAAGCAGCACGGCGGCATTTCCGTCTTTGCAGGTGTCGGTGAGCGTACCCGTGAGGGTAACGACCTGTATAACGAAATGCAGGAATCCGGCGTTATCAGCAAAACTGCCCTCGTTTACGGCCAGATGAATGAACCACCCGGAGCCAGAATGAGAGTTGCACTTTCCGGTCTGACTATGGCAGAATATTTCCGTGACCGTGAGGGTCAGGACGTTCTGCTGTTTATCGACAATATTTTCCGTTTTACCCAAGCAGGCTCTGAGGTTTCCGCGCTGTTGGGCAGAATGCCCTCCGCCGTCGGCTACCAGCCCACACTGGCAACGGAAATGGGCGCACTGCAGGAGCGCATCACCTCTACGAAAAAGGGTTCTATTACCTCCGTTCAGGCGGTCTATGTCCCTGCCGATGACCTGACAGACCCCGCCCCTGCTACCACATTTGCACACTTGGATGCTACCACAGTTTTGGATCGCGGTATCGCCTCCATGGGCATTTATCCTGCGGTCGATCCGCTGGAATCCACCTCTCGTATCCTCGCGCCCGATATTGTCGGCGTGGAGCATTATGAGGTTGCAAGAGAGACGCAGCGTGTTTTGCAGCGTTACAAGGAGCTGCAGGACATCATCGCCATCATGGGCATGGACGAATTGAGCGAGGAAGACAAGCTGACCGTCAGCCGTGCCAGAAAGATTCAGCGTTTCCTCTCGCAGCCCTTCTCCGTTGCCGAACAGTTCACCGGCTACGAAGGAAAATATGTCCCCATTAAGGAAACTGTCCGCGGCTTTAAGGAAATTCTGGAAGGCAAGCATGATGATCTGCCCGAATCGGCATTCTTGTTTGTCGGCACGATCGATGAAGCCGTTGCCAAGGCGAAGAAGGGTGCGCAATCATGAGCACCTTCCGTTTACAGATCGTGACCCCCGAGGGCTGCCCCTTTGACGGGCAGGCAGAGGCGCTGCGTCTTTGCACCTCCGAGGGCTATGTCAGCATCCGCGCACACCATGCCGACTACATTGCCACGCTGAGCATCGGAACGCTTACGCTGACAGCAGACGGCAATAGCAAAGATGCAGCCTGCGGCGGCGGTTTTCTGACGGTGGAGAACGGGAATGTCCGCTTGGTTGCAACGAGCTTTGAATACGCCGACGAGATCGACGTTCTGCGCGCCGAAAATGCGAAAGCGCGTGCAGAAAAGCTCCTTGCCGAATCCAAGGAAGCAAAGGATATTGAGCTTGCCAAGGTTCGCCTTGCCAGAGCGTTAAACCGCTTAAAAATCGCAAAATGACAGAACCACCCGAGACCGAAACGGCCTCGGGTGGTTTTTTGTATCGTCCAAACCTAATTGAATGTATTTGCCAAATTCCGATTTATCACTCACCCCTACAGAGTTATATGGTAAACAGAGTGATATACAATCATTTCTATCGGGTAACGGTATTTCCTATTTTCGATCCAGATAGATCAGCAGCACCGCAATATCTGACGGCGAAACACCCGAGATGCGGCTCGCCTGCCCGATGGAAAGCGGTCGGATCTCGTTGAGCTTCTCCTGCGCCTCCAAACGCAGTCCGCCAATGGTAGTATAGTCCAGCTCAGGCGGCAAAAGTCTCGCCTCTTCCTTTGCAAAATCCGCAATCTGCTTCTCCTGCCGTGCAAGATAGCCCTCATATTTCACACGGATCTCTACCTGCTGCATCACATCAATCGGCAGCTCCGGTCGCAGCTTGTCAAACGGCGCAAGCAGCGCATAGTTGAGCTCCGGTCTGCGCAAAAGATCCGCAAGTCTTGCCGAACTGACCACAGGCGCAGAGCCTTGGGTACGCAAAAAATCGTTTAATTCCTCGCTTGCTGCAACACCACTCGATTCCAGTCGGCGGATCTCACGCGCAACAGCCTCGTATTTTTCTTCTACCGCAGCAAGCTGCTCGTCGGAAATCAGTCCGACCTGATGCCCGATCTTGGTCAAGCGCTCATCTGCGTTGTCCTGTCGGTGCAGCAGCCGGTATTCGCTGCGCGAGGTCATGATTCGGTACGGCTCCTGCGTTCCTTTGGTCACGAGGTCATCGATCAACGTGCCGATGTAGCCGTCGGAGCGTTTTAAAATCAGAGCTTCCCTGCCCAAGAGCTTCAATGCCGCATTGACACCTGCGACATACCCCTGTACAGCAGCCTCCTCGTAGCCCGATGAGCCGTTAAACTGACCTGCGCCGTAAAGTCCGCCGATCTTCTTGCACTCAAGCGTTGCATAAAGCTCGGTCGGGTCGATGCAATCGTATTCGATGGCATAAGCAGGGCGTAGCATTTCCGCTTTCTCCAAGCCCTCGATGCTGTGCAGCATCTCGATCTGCACATCCTCGGGGAGGCTGGAGGAAAGTCCCTGCAAATACATCTCGTCCGTGTTCAAGCCGCACGGCTCCAGAAAAAGCTGATGCCGCAGCTTGTCGGAAAAGCGCACGACCTTCGTTTCAATGCTGGGGCAGTATCGCGGACCGATGCCGATGATTGAGCCGTCATAGATCGGGCTTCGATGCAAATTGGCGCGGATGATCTCGTGCGTGCGCTCGTTTGTATAGCAAAGGTAGCACACCGCTTGATTTTCAGGCTTTGTTTTTGTATGGAAGGAAAACGCCTCGATCTGCTCATCGCCCGTCTGAAGCTCCATTTTGGAAAAATCCACGCTTCTTGCGTTGATGCGAGGCGGTGTACCCGTCTTAAAGCGGCGCATGCGCAGACCGAGCTTTTTTAAGCTCTCGCTGAACTCCGTGGCAGCGCGCATGCCGTCAGGGCCGGAGGCAATGCTGCTCTCGCCTGTAATGCACGCGCTGTCGAGATAGGTGCCGGCGGCAATGATGCACGCACGCACCTTATAATAAGCGCCCAAAAGGGTCACAACTCCTGTTACCTGCCCGTTTTCGATCTCAACCTCCGTAACCGTTGCCTGCTTCAAGTCCAGATTCGGCTCACGTTCCAAAACGTGCTTCATATGCTCCTGATAGCGGCGGCGATCCGCCTGGGCTCTTAAAGAGTGAACCGCCGGACCTTTGCCGCGGTTGAGCATGCGGTACTGGATGCAGCAGGCATCGGCAGCGCGCGCCATCTCGCCGCCCAAAGCGTCAAGCTCACGCACCAGATGTCCCTTCCCCGTGCCGCCGATGGCAGGATTGCAGGGCATATTGCCGACCGCATCTAAATTGATGGTAAATACAACGGTCCTCAGCCCCAAACGAGCTGTGGCGAGTCCTGCCTCGATACCGGCGTGACCTGCGCCGATGACCGCAATATCATATTCTCCTGCGAAATATCGCATCAAGATCAGTCCTTTTTGTAGTTTATAACGGTGCCTGCTTAATCTTGGCAAAGCGACGCGGATACTGCGTCGGCGTCGGCTTGAGCTTGCGGATCAAAAGCACACGGCGCATTGCACCGTCGATCTCGTATTCCGCAACGCGCTCCAATTTGCCGCCCAAAAGCGATATCGCATGTTTTGCCTCCTGCAGCTCCTCGTCCGCAGCCGCTGCCTTCATAGCGAGGAAAACTCCGCCGACCTTGACAAACGGCAGACACAGCTCACACAGAATATTAAGTCTTGCCACCGCTCTGGAGGTTGCGATATCAAATTCCTCGCGGTGCGGATATTCTTCGGCGCGGCTTGCCGCGCAGTTTGCCGCAATGCCAAGCTGCGCAAGTGTTTCGCACAGCCAATTCACGCGCTTTTGCAGGCTGTCGAGCAGCGTAAGCTCGATGCTCGGCTCACCGATCTTCAGCGGCACACCCGGAAAGCCTGCGCCGCAGCCGACGTCGATCACTCGCTTGCCCTTAAAATCGGTAATGTTGAGCAGCGCAAGGCAGTCGGCAAAATGCAGCTTCGCCACCGCCTCGGGCTGAGTGATCGCCGTCAGATTCATCACTTTATTTTTCTCGATCAGCGCAGCTGCAAAAGCGGAAAACTGCGCCGTCTGCTCCTGCGACAGCTCGATTCCAAGCCGCTGACACTCATTTCGTAATGTTTGCTCCATGGCTCCTCACTTTCCCACGCAGAAGCGTTCAAAAATGCGGTTGGTAATATCCTCACGCACCGTCCGTCCCGTGACCTCGCCCAAAGCGGTCATAGCCTCTTCCGCATCCGTCAAAATCGCATCGGGCGTAATGCCGTTTTTCAAGGCGTTTTGTGCACGGTCGATTGCCTCATTGGCTCTGTTCAACGCGCCAAACTGCCTTGCATTGGTCAAAAGCGAGCCGTCGCAATGCGTTTCGTCTGCATACCATTTCTCCAAAAGTGCCTTGAGCGCATCCATATTCTCACCCGTCTGCGCCGAAACGGACAGCACCGTCTCAAACGGAAGCTGCGTAACGACCTGATCGCGGTCGGATTTGTTCAAAAGTGCCAGACAGCGCGGTGCTTTTTTTGCTGCCTCCATCGCACGGTGATCTTCCTCCGTCAAGGCTTCCGAGCCGTCACACACAAAGATGGCAAGCTCCGCTTCACGCGCCGCCTGCTCTGAACGCTCTACGCCCAGAGCTTCAATGCGGTCGCTTGCCTCACGGATGCCGGCCGTATCCGTCAGGCGAAGAAGCACCTTGCCCAAACGCACCGGTTCCTCCACGGTATCTCTCGTCGTGCCGGCGATCTCGGTAACAATCACACGCTCAAAGCCTGCCAAGGCATTGAAAATCGAGGATTTTCCGGCATTGGGTCTGCCCAAAAGCACCGTCTTCACGCCGTGCTTGAGATGCTTTCCTCGCTCATAGGTGCTCAAAAGCTGTGCAATCTCCCGTGACGCCTCGGTGAGCGTTTTTGAAAGTGTCTGCACACCGAAATCCTCGATTTCTTCATCGGGATAGTCCAAAACCGCATGAAAATGGCTGCAAAGATCCACCAGCGCATCATAAACAGGCTCGATCCTGCGCAAAAGCGCACCGCCGAGCTGCCCTGCGGCGTTGGCGGCGGCATCGGCGCTCTCCGCATCGATCAGATCGATGACCGCCTCTGCCTGTGTCAGATCCAACTGACCGTTTAAAAATGCACGCTTGGTAAATTCACCTGCGGCTGCCTGCCTTGCTCCTGCAGCGAAAAGCGCCTCCAAACCTGCGGCAAGCATGGCAGGAGAGCCGTGGCATTGCAGCTCCACGGTATCCTCGCCCGTATAGCTGTGCGGTGCGCGACAGTAAACGGCAAGCGCCTGATCGATCACACGTCCTTGACGGTCATAGAGTTGTCCGAGGATCAGCTTGCGGTTTGGTGCTTCGGACAGCGGCTTACCGTTATTCGGTTTAAATATTTTTCCTGCAATCGCCGCACATCCGAAGCCCGAAAGACGCAGGATCCCAATCGCACCGGGAACCTTGCCCGTGGCAATGGCGGCAATGACATCGTTCATTTCAGTTGCTCCTTCAAAAATTCTGTCAGCTCTGCGACACGCTCGGCAGTAAACGGATCCTCCAGATTCGCCTGCGAAAGTGCCTCATCCGTCGTATTTTCCGCCGTATACTGCAGCAGCTCGCAATACTTCTTCAAGCCTGCGCCGTCCTCCTTCAGCTCTGCCTCATAGATCTGCAGGGCAACATCATTTGAAATGCAATAGCTGATGGTATAGAAGGGACTCCGGAAAAAGTGCGGAATCATCATCCAGCTCATTGCTGCTGCAGACTCATTTTCCGTTCGCAAGCCAAACTCCTTGCAGCTCGCCAAAAACAGCTCATCGATGCGATCGGCCGTGATCTCCTCGGAAGAAAGCTCGTACAGCTTCAGCTCAAAATCGGCG
>CAYVLD010000030.1:0-16488 GCA_964452205.1 uncultured Oscillospiraceae bacterium | reverse complement strand
GCCGCCTGCTGCTCGAAGGATTCTCCCACCGTCCGTTCCTTGGGATATTCCGCGCGCGTGTCATTGAACTCACCTAAAATCTGCGCTTCTTCCCGTACATCAGTATAGCGGATCTCTTCAATCCTAGCAGAGGTGTGCAGCGCCATATATTCAATCACGTTTCGATAATGCTTTGCGATGTGCGCAACATTACGCTCCGTGTATACGTTCGGATCATATAAGATGTCAATGCCGATTCCGTTTTCATCCTTGAAGGCACTGACCGTAATTTCATAATTGGTCTGCTCGCGACTGTTTTCCTCACGGAGCTGCTGCCCATACTGCTCGGAAAACGTCGGAGAAATATAGTAATTTTCAAACGCAAATAGCGTTTGAATCAAATTTTCACACTGTGTTTTATTCTGAACCTCTGCCAAAGAGCAGTAGGTGATCTCTTCGCATGCGTTATTTTCGCGCTGCTGCCGCTGCAAAAGCGCAAGCACCGTCTCTCCCGACAGCGTTCGCACACGAGCGGCAATGGTATTGGCAAACAATCCGATCATGGTTTCAATGCCTTTGATCGGCGCGTTTCTGCCCGAAACGACCTTGCCGAAAACCACATCAGAGCAATGATTATACTTCTGCAGCACGATGCCCCATGCCGTCTGCAGGAGCGTACTCGCCGTAACGCGATGCTTGCTGCTCAAGCGCAAGCAAGCATCAGCCGCTTCTGCACTGAGGCGGAAAGCGTATTTTTTCATTTGGCTTTCCGTCTTTTTCGGTGTTTCCATCGGCATGATGCCGGCAGGAGAATCGTAATCCGACAAATAGGTTGCCCAGAAATCCAAGCCCTCGTGCGTGTTCTGCTTCTCAAGCCACTTGATATACTGCGCATACTCACTGTTTTCCAGACGTTCGCGCGCAATGATGCGAGCAGACTCATCTTCACCGATGCCGTTTATAAACAGCTCATAATAACGCATCAGATCTGCGCTTAGCAGGGACATACACCAACCATCAATGATGATATGATGCATCGTCCATATCAGCTTAAAGCTTGTCTGCGCCGTTTTTACCAGGCAGAAGCGAAGCAATGTATCCTTCTGTAAGTCAAAGCCGCGTTCGATCTCCGCTTTGCAAAGCTCCTGAACGATGCTTTCGGCAGAATCATCGTCATGTGTGCCGAGATCATGGAATAAAAATTCCGGAAGTCTCTTCTTCAAAACGACTTGCCGCGGCTTTGCCATGCCTGCATACACAACTGCGGTACGCAACGCATCATAGCGGTCTGACAACGCGCCGATTGCCTTACGCAGCGCAGCCTCATCTACAGCAAAATCGAGACGGAACGTACTTTGCAGGATGTATTGCGACGAATCGGCGTTGTTCAGCGCGTGAAACAGCATGCCCTCCTGCAGCGGCGTCAGCGAATATATATTCTCTATGGATTTGTTTAAGATCTTATTCCGACTCACCAAGTCCACTCCCTCTTGCTCTCTTACGCTTCGTCCCTCGGAATCAGCGCGCGGCATTTTGTCAAAAGCTCCTGCGCATGGAGCCTAACGAGCTTCACCGCTTTCTTGCTCGTTACTGAAATCACATAATCACCAAATGTAAAGGATTTGGACACATAGCCTTTGCTGCCTTCACAAACCTCGAAATGCGTCATATCGTAACAGATGCCGCTGCCAAGGCATTTGCCTACGCTCTCTTTCAGTGACCAAATGCGAGTAAATTCCGTACCCGAAGGGTCCGTTTTTGCCCTTTCACATTCCTGCGGCGTCATAAACTGCTGCGCAAGCCCTTGCTCAAAGGCCACATAATCCTGAATGTCCACACCAATCGGTGCTTCTGACAGCGCACACGCCACACCCTTCTTGCAATGCGACAGGTTAAAATGGATCGCATCATATTCGGACAAATAGGGCTTTCCGCATTCGGTAAACGCGAGCTTCGGAATCTGCCTAAGCCCATAATGTTCAAATAAGCCGATCCGAAGCAGGATATACGCCAAAACGGACTGCGTGCGATCAATTTGGAAGCGGTATCCGGCTTGATATTCCAATCGTTCAGCCGACAGATACGGCAAAAGCGAGGCGATAAGGCCGCTGTTGATTTCATCTATGCGATCGATATAATACAGCATTTTTAACCCATAAAAGCATCATCATTCAGCAAAACATCCGCAAGAATGTCCGCTGCTTCATCCATAAGCTCTCTGCTCAGCGTTGCAACGCAGCTCACGCGCAGCAGCCCTTCCCCTTCTGCGCAGGCGGGCGGCAGAACCGGATTGACATACACGCCCGCTTCATAAGCCATATGCGCCTTGACAAGCGTATTGACCGTTTCGTAGGTATAAATGGGAATGATCGGCGTGCTGGATTTCATGATCTTAATACCGCGTCTGCGGAAACACTCACGCGCATAATGGCTGATATTCGACAAATTCTGCACAAGCTCGGGATGCGCCTGCAAATATCGCAGCGATGCCAGCGCAACGGCACAGTTAGACGGTGGAATCGACGCAGAGAACGTAAACGGACGAGATTCGTGCTTGATATACTCAACGACTTCCGCACTTGCAGCCATATAGCCGCCCAACGATGCCAGCGACTTTGAGAACGTGCCCATAATAATATCGACCTGTTCTTCCAAGCCGAAATGACTCGCCGTGCCTCTGCCGCCGACACCGATGACTCCGAGGGCGTGTGCATCATCGACCATAACTCTGGCATTATACTTCTTCGCAAGCGCGCATATCTCAGGCAGCTTGGCAATGTCTCCGCCCATAGAGAAAATACCGTCCGTTACGATCAGTCTTGCCGCATCTTCCGGAACCTTCTGAAGCTGATGTTCCAGATCCGCCATGTCGGCATGGCGATAGCGCAGCATCGTTCCATAGCTCAATCTGCACGCATCATAGATCGACGCGTGGTTCTCCTTATCGCAGATCACATAATCGCCCTGTCCGACGATCGCACTGATGATCGCGAGATTTGACTGAAAGCCCGTGGAAAAGGTCAACGCATCTTCTTTGTGCAGGAACTGCGCAAGCTCCTGTTCCAGCTCGATATGCATTTCCAGTGTACCGTTCAGAAAACGCGAACCGCTGCAGCCTGTGCCGTACTGCTCGATGGCACGGATGCCGGCTTCCATGATCTCAGGATTATCTGTCAAACCCAAGTAATTATTCGATCCGAGCATGATACGGCGTTTACCGTCCATGATGACCTCGGTGCTCTGGCGCGTTCCCAAAGCATGAAAATAGGGTGATATGCCAAGCTGACGCATTTTAGATGCCTTTGTTGTCTGTCTGCATTTTTCAAAAAGATCCATAGGTTCTGACTCCTTTACAGCTTTTGTTTATCCTCCGCGCCTGCACGGAATACCACAGACAGCAACAGCAGCTCTACGCCATGCCGTCCCAAGAAAAATGACTCAGTTTCAATTGCATCAAGCTCCGTATTTCCGAACACAATCAGTCGCGTAATACAGCACACCGCCATAACAGCCGCAAAAACGCTCAACGCCTTCACACCAAGCCGAAGCAGCTCATCTGCGCTCTGCTTTGTAAACGGCGTGCGTGCTGCAAGCTCATGATTGAGATAACGCTTGAGCTGAAAAAGCAGGAACAATTCACCGACAGCCACCGCAACAAAGCCTGCCAAAACGACCTGACTTTCCGTTTTTGTCAAGCCATCGCCGTAATCCATAAATTCAGCGATCAGCGTACCGCCGATCTGTACGGAAGAAGCATCAAAGCAACCGGCAATAAATCCAAACAAACCGGTGCCTGCCAAAATGACGTACATCACGATCAAGATGATGCAGATGATTTTAGCCGCTTTCATCACATTTTGCAGAATTTTCATACTAAGTTCCTTTCTTTTCGGTTGATCAGCCTACAGGTTCAAGTGCGCGGAAGCTCACCAAGGTCTGATCCTTGCTCACATAGGAGCCAACACTCACGAGCACGTCTTCAATGCGGCAATCATCGGGAGCGACAACAGCATTCTCCATTTTCATGGATTCAACCACCATAATCGTCTGACCCTTGCGAACCTCCTCGCCCTTACCGACCTTCACGGCGATCACCGTACCGGGCAGCGCCGCCTTGATATGCGAAGCGAAGCTGTCCTCCTCTCCAAAGTCAAAATCCGGTACGTCAAGGTCGGTAAGCTGATCGTCTTGAACTGCCTTTTTCTCCAAGAAACGCACTTTCTTATCATCAATTTCGACTGTATATTTGATACCGTTTAATGAAATGTCATATTTCATACTCATTTCCTCCGTCTGTGGTTATCTCTTAAAAACCCTCTGAATTTGAATGTCCTCAACATCGCTTCTTGTATGCGCCGCAAGGATCACTCGCATTGCAACCAGCTTCTCATCCTCCAATTCACCAAGCTTGATTTCCTTGCCGATCGGTTCTTTTTCGTTGTGTTCACAGCAGGTATATAAATAACCGTCCTGCGGATATTCCTCCTGCGGTGAGAAGAACTTCTCGGCAAGCTGCGGGAAGAGAACATAAGTCAGCATATCCTCCTGCGTGCAGCCCTGCGCCAGACGCTTTTCCTTCTCAGTTAGATAATCGTTGTTCTGTTTCTTCGCAGAAGTGTTATTCTCCATCACCAAGCGTTGCACCTCCGGATCAATTGCGGACGGCGCTTTGCCGTAGTCACCGCAGACATAAGCCTTGATCTCATTGATAACCGTCTTGTAACGCTCTCCTGCAAGGACATTCGCAACCGCCTGCGTTCCCACCATCTGACTGATCGGCGTGACCAAGGGCGGATAACCAAGATCCTTACGCACGCACGGAACCTCGCTGACTACATCGTTGAGCCGATCCATGATTCCCAAAGAATTCATCTGTGACAGAAGATTGGAATACATACCGCCGGGGATCTGGCTGATCAAGCTGTCCGTATTCGTCTGCAGAGAACGATAGGTGATAATATTCTCGTGAAACAGTCTGTCGAAAACGCCTTTAAAGTGGTTGTTGATTTGGCTGACAACCGAAATATCCAAGCCGGTTTCAATGCCGTTTTCCTCAGCGATCAATGCCATGGTTTCCGTCGCAGCCTGTGATGTGCCGCCGGAAAAACACGATACCGCCGTATCGATCACATCAACGCCGGCCTCCATTGCCTTCAGACAGGTCATGGGCGCCAAGCCGGAGGAGCTGTGCGTATGCAGGATCACCGGAACCTTGAGCGCAGCCTTGAGCTTGGAGATCAGCTCGTAAGCCTTTCCCGGCATCAGGCAGCCGGACATGTCCTTGATGCAGACGGACATTGCACCGAGCTTTTCCATCTCGACAGCAAGCTCCACAAATTTTTCAACGCTATGTACCGGGCTGACCGTGTAGCAAAGCGCACACGACGGATGTCCGCCGAAATCCAAGGTCGCCTTGACTGCGTCCTTGATGTTATCAAGATCGTTCAGCGCATCAAAGATGCGGATAATATCAATACCGTTTTTAATCGACGCTTCAATAAAATCACGCACGATCTGCGTCGGATAATGCGTATAGCCCAACAAATTCTGACCGCGAAGCAGCATCTGCAGCTTTGTATTCGGCATCTTCTTACGCATCAAACGCAAGCGTTCCCACGGATCCTCCTTGAGATAACGAATGCAGGAGTCAAAGGTTGCTCCGCCCCAGCACTCCACCGAATAATATCCTGCACGGTCGATCTGCTCTAAAATTTCCTCAAAATCGCTGCTTGACATTCTCGTTGCGGCAAGCGACTGATTCGCATCGCGCAATACCGTTTCCGTAAAGCCTAACATTTTCTCTCTCCTTCACGCATCACAGCGGAATGTTGCCGTGTTTTTTCGGCACAGCCGTCTGATCCTTGTTCGCAAATGCCAAAATATCCTCAAATACGCGTCTGCGGATCATATCCGGTTCGACAATTTCATCTACATAGCCCTCATGCTGCGCAATCGTGGTGTTCATATACTTTCGGCTGTATTCATCCGCCAGCTCCTTCTTGTACGCAGCTTCATCCTCGGCGGCTGCAAGCTCCTTGTGATGCAAGATAGATACAGCGCCTTCCGCACCCATTACCGCAAGCGCCGCATTCGGACAGGCATAAACATAGTCCGCACCGAGATGCTTGCTGCCCATTGCGATATACGCACCACCGTATGCCTTGCGAATAATGACCGTGATCTTCGTTGTGGTCGATTCGGAGTATGCAAACAGCAGCTTCGCACCGTGGCGGATGATGCCGCTGTGCTCCTGATCAATACCGGGCAGGTAGCCCGGAGTATCGACAAGCGTCAGAATCGGTATGCTGTAAGCATCACAGAAGCGCACAAATCGTGCTGCCTTATCGCTTGAGTCGCGGTCGATGCAGCCGGAATTGCTCATCGGATTATTTGCGATAATGCCAACGGTCATATCACACAGCTTCGCAAAGCCTGTGACCATGCTCGTTGCAAAATTCTTATGTACCTCCACGAAACTGTCAGCATCGACAATTCCCCCAACCAGGCCGTGCATGGAGTACGGTGTCTTATCGTCAGTCGGAATGATGTCTGCAACGCTTCTGTCGCTCGGATGATAGACCGCATCAAGCGGACTTATTCTCTCTAAGTAAGAGCTTGGCAGCAGACCGATCAGCTTGCGTACCTCTGCATAGCACTTCTTCTCGCTCGTAAAGGCAAAATGTGCCACACCGGATTTTTCAGAATGAACCTTCGCACCGCCCAGCTCCTGCAGCGAGCACTTCTCGCCCGTGACACTCTCGATGACCTTATTGCCGGTAATGTAAAGCTGGCCGATTTTCTCAACCATGAAAACAAAATCCGTCAGCGCAGGAGAATAGGCCGCAGCGCCGGCGCACGGTCCGACAACGATCGAAATCTGCGGAATCACGCCGGAGGCTCTGGTGTTCCGGTGCATCATTTCGCCGCAACCGGCCAACGCATTGATGCCCTCTCCGATCCTCGCTCCGCCGGAGTCATAAAGACCGATCACCGGACATCTGGCGTTGATCGCAAGCTCGATCGTTTTCGCGATCTTACGTCCGTGATTCAGACCGATAGAACCGCCTGAAACCGTAAAGTCCTGCGCAAAGAGAAAAACCGTCTTCCCTCCGATCGTGCCGCGGCCTGTAATTACGCCGTCATAAGGAGCAGACTGCATATTGCTGTAAGGATCATAGCCGTAGCGGTCAATGCCGGAGCCGATCTCTCGGAAAGAGCCCTTGTCCAGCAGAAGCATAATGCGCTCCATTGCATGATATTTCTGCTTTGCATGCTGCTTTTCTGCATTGTATTTTTGCATGATACTCATTTTTTTACCTCTTTCTGTTTCACAATATACAATGTCCCGTTACTTATCACTCCGACAAGACAAAAAATCGTACCGTTAGAGATGATCCAAAACATGTCGAAACACTCCACCAGTTTAGTATTTGATATATTATACATTATCTCCCCCTTGCTGTCAACAAAATAAAGCAAAATAACCAATAAATTTTCCGCATTTTACAAATTTTTCCGGTAACTTCATCACGCAAAATTACCTTCTAAGGCGCCTTAATAATTCGTACATTTTTACCGATATTTTAGGAGCAAAACATTGTTATGCACCCCCTCATTTTTCTGTATATTTATTCAATAATATACAAAACGACGAGGCAGGTGTACCCTACCTCGTCATTATTTCTGCGATATGTGCTATTATTACTCAGCAGCTTCCTCAACAGCCTCTTCCTCCGCAGCCGGCTCAAGCAGAGCGCGGATGGACAGGGAAATACGCTTGCGGTCTGCATCGACATCGATAATCTTGGCTTCCACTTCCTGACCCTCTGCAACAGCGTCAGCAACCTTGTCGACGCGGCGGTCAGCCAACTGAGAAATGTGGATCAAGCCGTCAACGCCGGGCAGGATCTCTGCGAATGCGCCGAACTCAACGATCTTAACGATCTTTACGGTTGCGGTATCACCAACATTATACTTGGAGGTGAACCGGAACCACGGATTCATTTCGGGAGTCTTGTAGCCCAGAGAGATCTTTCTCTTCTCTGCGTCGAACTTGATAACGAAAACTTCGATGGTGTCGCCAACCTTGACAACCTCATCGGGAGTCTTGATTCTGCCCCAAGACAGCTCGGAAATGTGAACCATGCCGTCAACACCGCCGACATCGACGAATGCGCCGTAGCTGGTCATGGACTTGACAGTACCGGTGTACTTCTTGCCAACCTCGATCTCGCTCCAGAACTTTGCAGCAGCAGCCTTGCGAGCTTCTTTGGTAACGTCGCTGATGGAGCCGACAACTCTGCCGCGATGGCCGCGGCTGAACTCGGTGATTTTCAGCTTAACGGTCTGACCCTTCAGAGAGGACAGATCGCCGCCCTTGGCGATACCGGTCTGGGAAGCCGGAATAAATACACGAACGCCCTTGCAGTTGGCAACGACGCCGCCCTTGTTCTCATCAACAATGATGCCTTCCACGGGAGTCTTGTTCTCACAAGCAGCTTCCATGTCGTCCCATACCTTGATGCCTTCGAGCTTCTTGCGGCTGAGCTGAACAGTGCCTTCCTGATCGTTGACGCGGACAACGAATACTTCGATCTCGTCGCCGACCTTCAGGATGTCTTCGGGTTTTACGGTGGGATCTGCGCTGACTTCGTCATACGGGATGTAACCGGCATGCTTGGTGCCGAGGTCTACTTGAATCTCGGTGGATCCGATTGCGGTTACGGTGCCAAGAACCTTATCTCCTGTATTTAAAGTCTTGATGGAGTTTTCGAGCATTGCCTCAAAGCTCTCCTCTACTACATCAACATTTTTAATTTCGCTCATAGTCTGATTGACCTCCTTTATTATCCACGCAGGCGTCGATGCACCTGCTGTGATGCCTATGTTAGAAAAAGACCGATACTCAGACGGATCCAAATCCGCCGCGCTGTCAACAAGGCGCACATGCGCACAATGCTGCTTGCAAATATGAACCAGCCGTTCTGTGTTCGAGCTGTTTTCATCACCGACAACGATCATGGCTTCACTTTCAGCAGCAAGTGCTGCCGCCTCATTCTGTCGGTTTTCGGTCGCTTTGCATATTGTATCAAAGATTTCTCGATTTGTACACACTTTTTTTGCAATTTTCTTGCAAGATTCCCATAATTTTTGCGTGCTTGTCGTTTGAGATACCATTGTGATTGGTAAATTCTGGTTATTTGCGTCCTCTAAGAGCCAATTTTCCAGCTTTTGCTCATCCGAGAAGATCAACGGATGCTCACACCAGCCGGCAATCGCTACGATCTCAGGATGGGTGGGCGTACCGATAATGATCGGCTGTCTGCCCTGTTCCTCAGCGGCCGAAACGAGCTTGTGGATCCGTTTCACCGAGGGACAGGTTGCATCAATAATCTCGACATTTTTCGCCCTCAACGCCTCATAAGCTGCGCGCGGGATGCCGTGCGAACGAATCACAACTGTATAGCCCTCAGGAATATCATCAATCGATTCAACGGTCTTTACGCCCAGCTTTGAAAACCTCTCAACCAAATGTCGGTTGTGCGCAATCGGCCCAAGTGTGACCGCCTTCTTACCGGCGGCAATCACCTGCTCGACAAGATCGACCGCTCTGTTGACGCCGTAGCAAAATCCTGCGGTTTTCGCCAGCTCGACCTTCATAGCTTGTCCCCCAGCGCATAGATTTTGTGCATCATTTCCTCCGTCAGAGAATCCAGCTCCTCATTCGTCGGCTTGGCACCTGCATAGCTCGGCGTGTATGGCTTGCCGATAACAACATCGATCGGGCGCCAAAAACGTTTCTTCGCCGTCAGATAAACCGGCAAAATATCAACCTTCGCACGGCACGCAAGCATCATGGCACCGTTGTGCGCCTCAGCGGTTTTTCCATGGCGCAGACGAGTTCCCTCCGGGAAAATAAGCAGCTTATTCTCATCGCGCAGACATTGCAGCGATGTCTTGATGGCTTGAATATCGTTGCCCTCGCGGTCAACGGGGAACGCACCCACTTTATAGCAAAATGCACCTAAAAACCAAGTCTGCATGAGCTCTTTTTTTGCCATCGTCAAGGGCATGCGGCGCGTTTTCATTGCGATCTGCACCCAAACAGGGTCGGTAAACGCGCTGTGGTTGCACACAACAACAACCGAGCCTTCAGGAACGTTGTCACGTCCTTTAAAGCGAACAATCGGATGTCCGAATCGCAAAATTCCGTGCGCCAAAAAGCGTATCACACGATACGTACGGTCGGAAAAACGTTTCATAAGGCAGTCTTCTTTCGAATAATGTCGATCACGGCATCAATGCTCTGCAGCAAATCCATCTCAGAGGTATCCAGCATGACAGCATCCTCCGCCGGTCGGAGCGGCGCAACCTCGCGGTTCATGTCGCGTTCGTCGCGCTGCGCGACCTGATGCAGAATTTGCTCAAACGGAACCTCCTGCATCTCCAGCCAGCGGCGCTTTGCGCGCACCTCAACGGAGGCAAACAAATAGATCTTCACATCCGCATCGGGTAAAACCACCGTACCAATATCGCGGCCGTCCATGATAACGCTGCGCTTCTTCGCAACGTCACGCTGCATATCAAGCAAATACTGACGTACTGCCGGAATCGCTGCAACGATAGAAGCGGTTGAAGAAACCTCAGGGCTGCGGATCCGACTCGTCACATCGCAATCAGACAGATACATATGCTGAACGCCGTCGATCCAATCCATCTTAATATCGACCGTAGGCAGCAATTTTTCGACCGCCTGCGCATCACGAATATCGGTACCGCCGGAACTCACAGCATAACCGATCGTGCGATAAATAGCGCCGGTATCTACGTAAACAAAGCCCAACTGCTGCGCAGCACGTCGTGCTATGGTGCTTTTTCCGGCACCTGCAGGGCCATCAATGGCAATGCTGTAAATCTGATCTGTCATGTCATCTCTCCGTAATCAAAACTTCAGATATTATATCAAAATTCTTCTGCTTTGTCAATCGTAAAGCGAGGATGCGCAGTCCATCGCCGCGCAATAAGCCGTTGCCCAAGCGATCTGCAGATTAAACCCTCCCGTATAGGCATCGCAGTCGAGAATCTCTCCTGCAAAATAAAGCCCCTTTACGATCTTTGAGCGCATGGTTTTGGGGTCGATCTCCTTCACGTTCACGCCGCCTCTTGTGATGATTGCTTCCTCCACGGGGCGCGTTCCATCGATTTTTATAACAAATCGTTTTGTTCGCTCCAAAAGCGCACGCCTTTGCACCTTGGTCAGTGAATTTGCCTTCATTTCGGGCGCAATTGCACAGCGCTTTAAAAGCACGGGAATCATCGAATGCGGATACAGATCGGCTAAAGCATTTTCCATGCTTCGGTTTGCATATTTTTCAAAATCGCGCAGAAATCTCGCATCGAGCTTCTGTTCATCAAGCGCGGGCTTTAGATCCAGCTCAACGGTATAGCTTTCGCCCACCTTCATATGCGCAGAGGCAGACAAAACCGTAGGTCCGGAAAGGCCGAAATGTGTAAATAACAGCTCTCCAAAATCCTGAAATACCGTCTTCCCTTTTTGATTGATCAAACGAAGAGTTGTATTTCGCAGGGAAAGTCCCTGCATTTCGGCGCAATCCTGATCGCTCACCAGCGGCACCAACGATCCGACAGGCGCAACAACGCTGTGTCCGAGCGCTTCGGCAAAGCGATAGCCGTCACCGGTCGAGCCGGTGACGGGATAAGAAACACCACCTGTGCAGATGATAACACGCTTTGCGGTAATTAAGCCATCGCTCGTTTTGACCGCTGCGATCTCGCCGTCATGTGACATAACGGAAAGTACAGTCGTTTTTCTGCGCTCCACACAGTATTTTTTCATCGCTCGTTCTAACGCTGCAATGACATCCGCAGAGCGATCGGACACAGGAAAAACACGGTTTCCGCGCTCAACCTTCAAGCTGCAGCCGTTCTCTTCAAAAAAAGCCATCACCTGTTCGGGCGTGCAGCGGTTGAGCGCACTATAGAGAAATCTTCCGTTTCTCGGAATATTTTTCAAAACCTCTTCGGCGGAACAGAAATTGGTAACATTGCATCTGCCTTTCCCTGTAATGGCAAGCTTTTTACCGTTGCGGTCATTTTTTTCCAAAAGCACAACGCGCAAGCCCTGTTGGGCGGCGATCACCGAGGCAAACATTCCGGCTGCACCTGCGCCGATGATTACGACATCATTCGTCATATTTTTCATATACATGATAGGCATCCCACACATCTTCCAATTTATCAAGCACGTTGGTCATTTCCTCGTGCTTTCGGCTTGCCGCCGCTGCAATCAGCGCATTGATTACGCTCATCGGCGCAGTAAGCGATCCCACAAGCGAAATAATATCGCTCTTCGCCGTGAGCAAAAAATCCGCATTTTTTGCCAACGGCGAGGATTCGGAATCTGTCAGCACGACCGTTGACGCGCCGACATCTTTTGCATATTCCTGCGCTTTAAGCACTCCTGTGCAATAACGCGGAAAGCTGATACTGAGCAGAACATCCTGCTGCCCAATGCGCACCAACTGTTCGAGGATCACTGAGGCAGAAGCTGACGTGATCAGCCGCACATCCTCGAAAATATAGCTCAGATAATAGTTCAAAAAAGATGCCAAAGCGGAGGAGGAGCGCACACCGAGAATGTAGATCCGTTTTGCCTTCAAAAGCGATTCTACCGCTCTGTCAAACACAGTCTGATCGATCATATCTTCGGTCTGGCGAATGCGTTCGGCATCGGCCTGCAAGGTCATCGACAGCAAATTATGCTCACTTATTCGGTTCTTCGCAGCTTCCATGCGCTGAGGATTTGTCAGTCGGTTCAAAACAACCTCCTGCAGCGCCTTTTGAAGCTCGGGATAGCCGTCAAAGCCAAGGCACGATGCAAAACGTACCACAGTGGATTCCGATACCTGCACCGTTTTTCCCAGAGCAGCCGCAGTCATAAATGCAGCTTTGTCAAAATCGTCCAATATGTACTGTGCGATGCGCCTTTGCCCCTTCGAAAGCGCAGGCAGCTTGCTTTCAAGCATGTTTATCATATCCAACTACCTCGCCTCCTGTTTCAGCCTCGTCACTTCTTCCTGCGTCAAATATCGCCATTTTCCAACCGGCAGAGCCCCCATGCGAAGGCTGCCCTCAGCAACCCTGCACAGTCTGGCAACGGTAAGTCCCGCTGCCTCGCACATGCGTCTGATCTGGCGGTTTCTTCCCTCAAAAATCGTGATCTCAAAGGTCGTTTTTTCGCCGTTTTCACGCAAGAAACGCACAATCGGCTGCTGAATGATTCTTCCGTCAAGCTCAATTCTGCGTGAAAGGAGCTTCTGTGCATCGCTCGTATTTCCGCGTACCGTTACTTCATATACCTTGCCGATCTGACCCTTCGGGTGCATCATGTGATCTGCAAATTCACCGTCATTGGTAAACAGCAGCAGACCCTCGGATGCCGCATCCAATCGACCGATCGGATAGACTCGACAGCCGCAGTTTACAAGCTCCGCTACCGTTTTACGTCCGCGTTCATCACACATGGTCGTTACATAACCACGCGGCTTATACAGCATCAAATAGACTTGTGTCTGTGCGATCGGCAAGATTTTTCCGTCAATCGCGATCACATCTTTTTCCGCATCGGCGGTATCTCCGAGGGAAACGAGCCTTCCGTTACAAGTAACGCGTCCCTGTTCGATCATCTTTTCCGCGGCACGACGGGATGTGATCCCTCGTGCGGCAATTATTTTCTGTATCCGTTCCAAGGGCTCACCCCCACATCAGTTGTATTTCCCCAATTCTTTTTTCGCCCAAATAGACACCGCCGATACCTGCAAATGTCCCACTTTCTCCTTGCGCAAAGGCAAAACGCGGATGCTCTGTTTTTATCGTGAGCGCTTCTCCCTCGGACAAGGCGCAAGCAAACTCCTCGCCGGCCGTAACTGCTGCCGTTTGCCCATTGAGCAGCGGAATCTGTGCGACCGTTTCACCTTTCAAAATTGCAGTTTTCGTTTGATACTGTGAAAAACCGTAATCAAGCAGGTTCATATGATCCTGCCAGTCATTTCCATCGTGAATCGTTACGGCAATCAAGGTGCGCCCGTTTCTTTCTGCCGCGCTCACCAAAATCCGCCCTGCCGCTTTGGTATATCCGGTCTTGACGCCGATGCAGCCCTCACATTGCCACAGAAGGCGATTGTGATTTTTAAGGCTCCGGTTGCCCATGTTCACCGTTTTGCTCGACACGATATGCCGAAAATCCTCATTTTCCAGCGCATATTGCGTCAGCTTTGCCAAGTCCCTCGCCGTAGAATAATGCTGTTGCCCGTCCAAGCCGTTCGGATTTTCAAAATGCGTATGCGACAAGCCCAATTTTTGCGCCTTCAAATTCATCAGCACAACAAATTCCTCTACGCTGCCTGCGCATACCAGCGCCAAGGCGATCGCAGCATCATTGCCGGATTGAAGCATCATGCCGTAAAGCAACTGCTCGACCGTAAGGATTTCCCCAGCCTTAAGATACATTGACGAGCCTTCGATGCCGGTTGCCTCCGCAGGTACGGAAAATTCCTGCGTAAGCGGCAGATGCTCAAGCACCACCAATGCCGTCATGATTTTCGTTGTGCTGGCAATCAGCGATCGCGTATCGGCTTGATTTTCATATAGCACTCTGCCCGTATCGGCATCGATCAAAATGCACGAATGTGCACTTGTCGAAACCGCATTTACAGGCAAGAGAAAAAGGACGGCAGCAAAAAAAGCCGCTGCCGTTCTGAAAATAGCTTTTTTCAACATATTTCATCACCACGGTTAGAATATGCCCGTGGTGAGAAAATACGCATGTTAAATCTCGGTAATATCAGAATCCTTGCCACGGATCAGCTCCGTGAGCTTGTCCACAATACCCGGAAGCTGCTCGATCACACGCTCGGCAGCCGTCGAAGCAGGCTCATCGATCGGGAGCATTCTGACGCGCTCGCCCTGAATCAGAATCATCGCCACGGGCACGATCTTCACACTGCAGCCTGCACCGCCGCCGAACGATCCGCCTGCGCTCTGCTTGGCTGCCATATCCGCACCGCCGGAGGCAAGCCCGAAGCTGATTTTAGAAATAGGAATCAAGGTCACATCCGGCATGACATGCACCGGCGTTCCTACCACAGTATTCGAATCGACCATTTCGCGAACCTTGGACATGGATTCGCTGAGAATTTCAGAAACCTTTTTACTCATTTTCGGCACCTTCCTTTATTTCCTCGGGCAGCTCGGTCTTGCCAAACTGCATTTTTTCAATTTCAGGCAGTTCATCGAGCGACTCCAACCCAAATGTACGCAAAAAATCAGGTGTTGTCCGATACAAAATCGGGCGTCCGGGTACATTTAAGCGTCCGCATTCTTCAATCAAATGCTTATTTAACAGCGCGCCGACGCTGTACGAGCTGTCCACGCCGCGGATCTGCTCCACATATGCTTTCGTCGCCGGCTGGTAATAGGCGATGATCGTCAAGGTTTCAAGCTGAGACGACGAGAGCTTGGGAGGCTTTCTCGTTTCCAGCGTTTTCGTTACAAATTCGGACATCTCACCGGAGGAACACATCTGATACGCCTTATCCAAGCGCACCACGCGGATTCCCCGTCGCTCAAACGCGAGCTCATCCATCAGCTCCTGCGCGGCAGCATCGATCTCATCGGTATCGCAGTCGACGCTTTTGGCAATTCTTTCCGTTTCAACGCTTTCCCCGGCAGCAAATAAAATTGCCTCAAGTACTCGCTTCAGCTCCGCTCGCTCCATCGATTTCCTCCATCTCATCGTCCGGCATCTTGCAGAAGTGGACGTTTACTTCATTCGTTTCGTCTTCCTCAAGACGGATCGAGCGCAGGCGGCACAGCTCCAGCACCGCTAAAAATGTCGCCACGATCTCGCTTCTCGTCTTGCTGCCCTTAAACAGGCTCAGGAATTTGCTTACGCCGCGCATCAGCAGGCGTTTTAATAATTGTGCCGCTTTTTTCGTTACGGGATACGGCTCAGCGCCGACAATTCCTTGGAAATTTGCAATCGGCGGCGGCAGTCTGCGTTCGCTGCGTTCTTGAATGTTTGCAAATGCGCGGCGCAGATCCTCCGGCTCGTGCTGATAGCGGTATGTCGTATCCGGCTGGTAAGGCTCCGGCTGCTTGACAAACAGGTTGCATCCGATCTCGTTGCGAGGCTCCAAGAATCCAATCGCCGCGCGGATCTGCTCATAGGCTTCCGCACGCTGACGCTCCTCCAAGGAACGAATCAGAAGCTCCAACTCGCTCATAGCCTCTTCCCGTTCCGCTGCCGAAAGCAGCATCTTCGTCTTAATCAGCATCAGATGGGATGCCATCGCAATAAATTCGCTGGCAATCTCCATATCCAATCGCTTCATTTCCTCGAGATAAGCAAGATACTGCTCCAAAATCGAGGTAATGCTGACATCCTGAATCTCTATTTTATTTTTGCTCAGCAGCAGAAGAATGACATCC
>CAYVLD010000029.1:0-16594 GCA_964452205.1 uncultured Oscillospiraceae bacterium | reverse complement strand
TGCTCACCTACGGCGACAGCGTAGCCGCCTACATGACCGCAAGCGGCCAGTAATCAAACACAACAAAGGGACATTGCGTTTTCGCAATGTCCCTTTTATTCCTCGGCGTCCAGACAGACGTCCGTATAATATGTGCTGCCCTCGCGGTAAAGATAGATTCTTACGGTATCGCCGGCATTGTGACGTCCGAGCGCTTCGAGATATTCGCCCACGGAGGTCACGGCAATATGCCCGATCTGCAAAACCACATCTCCCGGGCGCAGGCCGGCTCTGTAGGCGTTGCCGGCGGTGTTCAGCCGATTGATGATCACGCCCTCCGGCAGTCCCCAATAGATCCGAATCGGTTCGGGGATGTCCGAAATGTCCATATGCAGTGTGGCGGGCGTCCGGGCGTTTTGCAGGATGTTTTCCAAAATTTCCTCGGTGCGCTGTGCCTCCTCGGGGCTTAAAGTCACAGGTGTCAGATCCGATTGCTCGATCTTCAAAATCGCCATGTCACAGGATTCGTCCATGCCGATAAAGGTGGCTTCGCAGCTCGTTCCGTCATGCAGCGTCACGGTCGGATTGTCCAAAAAGCTTGCGATCTGCGCATCGGTCAGAAGATAACCGTCACTCGTCAGCACGATGCCGGTGTAGCAGTGCTGACCGTATTCGTCCTGCGCCGTCACGACAACGCTGCTCGGCGCGTAAAGCTCGTAAATGCCCTTGAGTGTCAGCCCGTCGTCGGATTCAAAGAGGCGATAATCGTCTGTCGTTGCAGAATCCAACGCGTCTTCTCCGCCGTAGATCGGTAACAAATACTCGCTCTTTTTGGGCGCTTCTTCAGAGGTCTCACCGTCTGAAAACAGCGCAAGCGCAACGATCAGAATATTCGCTGCCATAAGGGTCGTCAAAATGGTGAGGATCAGCGGCAGATGGGATTTTTTCGGCTGCGGCTGAACGCCTGTGCCGTAGTAATACGGCGTTTGCGGCGGCTGTTCAGGAGGAATCTCCCGATATTCCGGCTCCATCGGAGTCAAATCATCCACTTCTGACCCTCCTTTCATTTGGTCAACGCCATGGTAAAGGTAAATTCTGTTTTTCCGTCACGGCTGGTGACATAAATATCCTCGCCGTGTGCCATGATAATGGTTTTTACAATGTACAGACCCAGCCCTACGCCGTCGCGGTCGCTCGAACGGCTCTTGTCGGTCTTGTGGAAGCGGTCAAAGATCAGCGGCAGCTCCTCCTGCGCAATGGTCGGGCCGGTGTTGCCGACGGTGATCAGCGCGCTGTCTGCCTGCTTCTTCACGCGCAGGGAGAGGGTGCCGCCGTCATCGACGAATTTTACTGCATTGTCCAGAAGATTATAAAGCACCTGCGTTACAAGATCCGGCTCGCCGTTGACACTCAGCCCCAGCTCGGGCATAGCAATGTCAACCTCCAGATGCTTACGGTTGATGCGCTGCTCAAAGCTCAAAAGCGCCTGACCTACGGCCTCGCAAATGTCAAAATTCCGCCGCTGCTGCGGCAAAACGCCCTGATCGCGCAGCCGCGACGCATCGAGCATGCTGCGCACCATGCGCGAGAGCCTGCGCGCCTCGCTGGAAACCATTTCCATATATTCGCGGTGCTTTTCCCGAGGAATCGTGCCGTCGAGCATGCCGTCAAGGTAGCCTGCAATGGTGGTCATGGGCGTTTTCAGCTCGTGGGAAACGTTGGCAACGAACTCCTTGCGCACCGTTTCGGAATTTTGCAAAGCCACAGCCATATTGTTAAACGCAATGGCAAGCTCCTCGATCTCTTCGACACGGTTTCCCGTCGGTACGCGCACATCCAGATTGCCGTGGGCGATCTGACGGGCGGCGGCGGCCATGGTGCGGATCGGCTTTGCCTCGCGGCGCGTGAACAGCGGCGCCATGATGAGCATGGCGGCGATCACCAGCAGCGCGATGATGAAAAACAGTCGCAGCGGCATGCCCGTAATACGAGCGAGAGCCGACTTCTCGACCGACACCAGCACGATGCACAGCGGCTGATCGTCTTCGTCGGACACACCGAGTGCAACAGCCATGCGTTTTTCACCATAGATCGACGATACCGCGTCATCGACCTTGCCGTCTGTGCGGAAGATCGAATCGACGGCCGAATCGCTCAGGCTGCAACCGATGTGGTCGCAGTTTTGAATCTCACGGGCGCAGAGCTGCACCTGTCCGTCGGCAGAGCAGATGAGAATATCGCTCTGCGAGGCAGTTGCCGCGACGGATAGGTTCGTGCGGAAGTCCCAATCGTACAGATAGCTGTCGGAATACGCTCCGATGAGAGTTCCGACGGCTTTCGCAGTACTTTGCATCGAGTCCGTCTGCTCCCGATTCACAAAGCGGTCAAACAGCACCCAAAACGAAACGCCGATGGCGATCGTCGCCGCCATCAGCAGCGACAGCACGATCATCATCTGACGGCGAAATGTCGTCCTCATGCCTCGAGCCTGAATTTATAGCCCACAGACCACACGGTGACAAGCTCCCATTTGTCCGAAGCGCCGTCGATTTTCTCGCGCAAACGTTTAATATGCACGTCGACTGTGCGTGTGTCACCGAAATAGTCGAAGCCCCAGACCTCGTCCAAAAGCTGGTTTCTCGTAAACACCCGATTCGGCGCGGAGGCAAGGTGGAATAAAAGCTCCATCTCCTTCGGCGGTGTCGGGATTTTTTTGCCTGCGACGGTCAGCTCAAAAGCATCCATGTCGACGATCAGGTTGTCAAATTCCAGACGACGCGCGGATTTCTCGGGCTCTAAGCCGCTTCGGCGCAAAACCGCTTCGATGCGCGCCAAAACCTCACGCATTTCGAAGGGCTTGGTAATATAATCGTCCGCGCCCTGCTTCAGACCGGAAACCTTGTCCTCGGTTTCGCTCTTGGCGGTGAGCATGATGATGGGTGTTTTGGAATCCTGACGGATCGAGCGGCACACGCCCCAGCCGTCCATTCCCGGAAGCATCACATCAAGCAGCACCAGATCGGGCTTAAACTCGCGGAATTTTTCCAATCCCTTCAAGCCGTCGTAGGCGAGTCGTACCTCATAGCCCTCTTTTTCCAAATACAGACGCAGAAGATCGGCAATATTGCGGTCGTCCTCTACGATCAAAACGGAACGTGCCATAAATCTCGTCCTTTCTATGTATATCTGCTTGTATTATACCCCAAAAATTCGTTTTTGGGTGAACAATTTGTGAATAGCTGAATTTTTCCTCTTGTGCTTGCAATCTGATAAACGGTGTGATATGATAAACTCGTATCAATATAATGTGTACGGAGGGCATTTTCTGTGAGTGTGAAAGATATTTTGAAGCAGCGCAGCACGTTGTCATTTGAACTGTTTCCGCCCAAAACGGATGCTGGCATGGCGAAGCTGACCGCCGTGATTGACAAGCTCTACACCCTCAAGCCCGATTACATATCCTGCACCTACGGCGCAGGCGGCAGCGGCTTAGGCAAGCATATGGAGCTTTTGGATAAGCTCGTGCAGGACGGCAAAACCATTCCCGTAACGCATTTTACCTGCATCGGCAGCGGCAAGGAGTACATCCGCAAACAGCTTCAGACCTATCTGGAGCACGGCATTGACCATATTTTAGCGCTGCGCGGTGATCTTCCCAACGGCTGGACAGGCACAAGAGGCGATCTGCAGTATGCCGGCGAGCTGGTGGAATTTATCCGCGCCGAATTTGGGGGAAAATTTACCATCGCCGTGGCAGGCTCGCCCGAGGGACATATCGAATGCAGCAGTCTGGAGGCAGATATTGAATTTTTAAAGCGCAAGCAGGATTGCGGCGCAGATTATATTCTCACGCAGCTTTGCTGGGATTTAGAGCAGTTTGAGCGTTGGCTTGAGAAGATCCGTGCGGCAGGCGTCACGATGCCTGTGGACGTTGGTGTGATGCCGATTTTGGATCAGGCGGCGACGATCAATATGGCGCTGTCGAGAAACGCCTGCGTGATGCCGCGAAAGCTCTGCGAGATCATTACGAAGCATTGGATTTTCCCGAATCCGTTTGAGAAGGAACCGTATGACGAGGAGGCCGAGATCAAGAAGGCTTCGTTCAAGCAGGCAGGGATTGAGTATACCATCGAGCAGATCGAGCAGTTTAAGAAGCTCGACATCAGCGGCTTCCACCTGTATGCGCTGAACAAGTACGACGATGTAGCCTATATCGCACAGCAGGCAGGACTGTTAGAGGTATGATACCGCTGCGCAGTTCTTTGCGTGTTTTTGCTATGAAAAAAGTGCGTCCTTTGTCATTCTGAGGAGCTTGCGACGAAGAATCTTGTTGGCTGTACGGTGACGTTACAGCTCTGTTATCCTTGCTAAGCTCCTTCGCTCAGGATGAGAAATTAAGCAGCTTTTTCGGAATCACACATGTTGATTGCGAGGAGGCAATAACGAAAAGGAGAAACCCATGACACACACGATTGCAGTGGCAGGAAAGGGCGGAGTCGGCAAGACCACCGTCTGCGGCATGCTGATCGATTATTTGATCAAACAAAAAAAGACGCCCCTTCTGGTCGTCGATGCCGATGCCAACTCCAACTTAAACGAGGTTCTCGGCGTTGAGGCGGAGACCACCTTGGGTGCGGTGCGTGAGGAGATCGCGCAGGCTGAGCTCAGGGGGAACATCATCCCCAAGGGCATGACCAAGGCGGATTTTGCCGAAATTCGCTTCGCCTCCGCACTCATTGAGGAGGACGATTTTGACATGCTCGTGATGGGCAGAACGCAGGGAAAAGGCTGCTACTGCTACGTCAACGGCATTTTGAAGGCGCAGGTCGATAAATACATCGGCGCATATCCCTACACCGTTATCGACAACGAGGCAGGCATGGAGCACATCGCTCGCGGAACGCTTCCGCAGGTCGATACGCTTTTGCTGGTGTCGGATTGCTCCCGACGAGGCGTTCAGGCGGTCGGGCGCATTGCCGAGATGGTGGGTGAGCTGAAGCTCAATCCCAAGCGCATGAAGCTGATCGTCAACCGCGCGCCCAACGGCGTTTTAAATGACGGCGTGAAGGCAGAGATCGAGGCGCAGGGCTTGGAGCTGCTCGGCGTTTTGCCGCAGGATGAGGCGGTGTTCGAGGCCGATTGCGACGGCCGCCCCAGCAGCCGTCTGCCCGATTCGACTCCGATGAAGGCGGCGCTGATCCAAATTGCAAAAAAATTGAATTTATAATCACCGATTCAGGAGGCTTCCGCTATGGCATTTGAACCCAAAACTGCGGCATATTCCGCAAAAATCTGCCCTGTGACCATCGGAACGGGCGACAGAGCAGTTACCTTCGGCGGCACGAACACGCTGCCCTTTTATACCTTCGATGCAGAATGTGAAAACGCACCGAAGATCGGTATCGAAATTCCCGACCGCGGCATCAGCGCCTACGCACAAGAGGGCTTAAAAGCCTTCTATGAGGGCTGCCAAACGCCTGCCGAGATGGCAAAGCGCGCCGAAACGCTGCCGCAGGTTTCGTTTCTCTGCCTGCATTTGGAAAGCGCCGACCCCAACAGCGAGGATCTTTCGAGCGAGGCGTGTGCGCTTCTTGCAAAACAGGTTTGCGAAGCTACCGATCTGCCCCTTGCCATTCTGGGCTGCAAGCACGCGGAAAAAGATGCGCAAATTTTCGCAAAAATTGCCGAAACCCTGCAAAATAAGAACGTTCTGCTGCTCTCTGCCCGTGAGGAGAATTATAAAAACGTCGGCGCAACCGCGCTGGCATACAGCCAGAAGGTCGGCGCGGAATCCTCTGTGGACATCAACCTTGCAAAGCAGCTCAATGTGATGATGACACAGCTCGGCGTGCCTTCCGCTGCGATCGTGATGAATGCAGGCGCAGCCGCCGCAGGCTATGGCTATGAATATTTGGCTTCGACCTTGGATCGCATCCGCCTTGCGGCATTGGTGCAGGCGGACGAGCAGCTTCAAATGCCCATCATCACGCCCGTTTCGCCCGAAACGTGGGCGGTCAAGGAATCGACTGCAAGCGAAGCCGACATGCCCGAATGGGGCGATGCCGAGCAGCGCGGGATCCACATGGAGATCGCCACGGCAGCGGCCTGCCTTGCAGGAGGCTCCGATGCGGTGATCCTGCGGCATCCCGAGGCGATACGCACCGTGGGCGAAATGATCGCCGCATTGGTTTAAGGAGGGACGAAATATGGCATTAAAAGGCTTGGATATTTTCAAACTGTCTCCCAAGAAGAATTGTAAGGAGTGCGGCTGCCCGACCTGCATGGCGTTTTGCATGAAGGTCGCACAGGGCGCAACGGAACTCGATAAATGCCCGTATTTCTCGCCCGAGGCGATCGAAAAATTGACGGATGCGACTGCGCCTGCGATGAAGACGGTCAAGATTGACGAAGAGATCTCCCTCGGCGGCGAGACGGTTCTGTTCCGTCATGAAAAGACCTTTGTCAATCGCAACCGTTTTTCCGTCTCGGTGTGCACCTGCATGGACGAGGCCGCGATGGAGAAAACCTTGGCAGACTTACAGCGCGTGGACTATGAGCGCATCGGTGAACGGGAATATGTCGAATTTATTACCGTCACATGGTGCCGTGACAGCGCCGAAAATTGGCTCGACACGGTGGAAAAGGCGATGAAAACCAATCGCCGTCTGATTCTGGATTGCACCTGCCCGAATTGCGCAAGAAAGGCGTTAGAGCTGACTAAGGGCAAAAATCCTATTTTAAACGGCGCAAATGCCGATAATTACGAAATGTTTAACGAGCTTTCCAAAGAATTTGGTGTCATTTTGGGTGTCAAGGGCGAGAGCCTTTCCGACCTGCACGACACCGTAAGCAAGCTGGAGGCTCTGGGCAACAAAAACCTTCTGCTCGACGTGACGGGTAAGAGCGTCAAGCAGACCTTCGCCAATGCGGTGCTTGCACGCAGAGGCGCCATCGCAGACGGCGTGCGCACGCTCGGCTATCCGGCGATTGTCAATGTCGGAGCGCTTGCCAAGGGCGATGCGAAAATGCAGACCGCGCTGGCCTCTCTCTTCACGGTCAAATACGGCTCGATCATCGTTATGGAGGGAATGCACTATGCACAGGCCTTGCCGCTTTACGGTTTGAGACAGAATATTTTTACCGATCCGCAGAAGCCCATGAAGGTTGCCCCCGGCATCTACCCGATGAACGGCGCAACGCCCGACGATCCGTGCCTGCTGACGGTCGATTTTGCGCTGACGTACTTCCTCGTCTCCGGCGAGATCGAACGGTCGAATGTGCCGATCAATCTGCTGGTCACCGATGCTTCGGGCATGTCCGTTCTGACCGCTTGGGCGGCAGGCAAGCTCTCGTCGAGCAGCGTGAAAAAATTCTTCGACGAATTTGATATTGCAAACAAGATTCAAAACCGCACCCTCATCATCCCCGGCAAGGTTGCCGTTATGAAGGGCGAAATTCAGGAAAAGCTGCCCGAATGGAATGTCGTTGTCGGTGCGAGAGAGGCGGTCGAGATCGTTAAGTATCTCAAAGACGGCGAGCATCTCAAGTCCGTCAAGAAGCCGACCGAGCCGAAAAAGGTCGAATTTGAAAAAATCGCCATTCCCGACATCGTTCACCGTGACCTCGGCGTTTCCTATAAGCCGCGCAGCGCCAATTCCAAGCGCTTTGTCGTCATCGGTGAGCGCATCCATTGCATCAGCCCCGTCATTCGTGAGGCGATGGCAACGTTCAATCCCGATCCCATTTTGGAGCGTGCTGCCCAGCAGATCAAGGCAGGCGCGACCTATCTGGACGTGAACATCGGCCCTGCCGAGTCCAACGGCCCCGAGCTGATGACTTGGGCGGTCAAGCTGCTGCAGGAGAATTTCAACAATGTGCCGCTTGCTCTCGATACCGCCAACCAAAAGGCGATCGAAGCCGGCATCCGCGTGTATAACCGCACCAACGGCAAGCCCATCGTCAATTCCGCCGATGCAGGCTCGCGCATTTCCAACATTGACCTTGCCGCCGCAAACGATGCCATTGTCATTGCACTTTGCTCGGCCGACGGCATTGCCAAGGACAACGAAGAGCGCATGCACCATTGCCACAGCATGCTCGACCGTGGCCTTGCGCTGGGCATGGAGGCGGACGATCTGTGGTTTGACCCGCTGTTTTTGGTCGTCAAGGGCATGCAGGATAAGCAGATGGACGTGTTAAATGCCATTAAACTGTTCTCTGACGAGGGTCTGAAGTCCACGGGCGGCTTGAGCAACAATTCCAACGGCGCGCCCAAGGCGCTGCGCCCGATCATGGATTCGGCGCTTGTCGCCATGGCGATGATGCAGGGTCTGACCTCTGCCATCGTCAACCCCAACGACCTAAGACTGATGGAGACCATCAAATCCTGCGACATTTTCAGAAATAACGAGCTGTATTCCGACAGCTATTTGGAGGTTTAAGGGATGAGAAAATGTTTATTGCTCCTGCTTTTGGCGGCGACGCTGCTGCTGACGGCGTGTACTGCCTTAGCCGAGGCTGAACCGCAGGTCGAGGCGATGCTGACGGCCATCGAGGAAAACGATGCGGCCGCAGCCCTTGCCCTGCTGCATCCGTCGATCGTACCGCAGGATTCGACGGAAAAAGAGGATTTTTCGCGAAAGATCGCCCTGTGGTACGAGCTTTTCGGCGGTGAGAAGTGGGAAAAATACGCCTATAACAACGTCAGCGTGCACAAAAGCGGCAGCAGCCGCACCGAGGAAGCCGGCTGCTACGTCACGCTAAAGGACGGAACGAAGCTGGTTTTGGAATATACCTATTTTGAAAACGCCGCCGGCGAGGGCTTTCTCGCATTTTCCCTCAGGGCGAGCAGCTAACCGCCCCAAAAGCTAAATTCCGATTTGTCGGTCTGTTACAAAGACGACTGCTGCATAGTAACGAGACCCCCTCCCGGCACGCTCGCGCGTCTCGTTACTGTGCATTGGTCGATTTTAAAACTGCGCGACAAATCGGAATATGCCGATTATTGTGTCATTCTGAGCGTCAGCGAAGAATCTTAGCGAGGCGATGTAGTGCTGTGCAGTTTTTCGGTGCCAACAAGATTCTTCGCTTTGCTCAGAATGACATCATAGAATTGTGCATTTTTACCCTAAGCTTACTAGGGCGTATCTGAAAACTTATTACTAATTTAAATCGGAGGAATCAACCATGAGTGTATTAACCGATCTGATCTACGGCGGTTCGAATGCCGTCGCCGCTCTCACCGAGGGCGCAGTCAACGACGCTATCGCAAAATTCGGCGCAGAAACCCCTGTCGCGTTCCCTGATACCGCGTACTATTTCCCCGCCATCTACGCCGCAACGGGCGTGAAGGTCACGAAATTGGGCGATCTGCCTGCCTGTGTGAGCGTGCTCAAGAGCCTTATTACCAACCAAGAAGATCTTGGCCAAGCGCTCAATGCAGGTCTTGCCACCGCTGTCGGCGCGGAAATTCTGGAGGGCTTGGGCTATTTGAACGGCGCAAACCCCTATGAAAACGACACCGGCATCGGCTTCGTGCCCGATCCCGTGATCCGTTCTCTGGGCGTACCGCTCGTCACGGGCGATATTCCCGGCGTTGCCGTCGTGCTCGGCAAGGCGGAAAATGCCGATGACGTGGTTACGGTCGTCAAGGACTACCAGAGCAAGGGTATTTTGACCTTCTTGGTCGGTGAGGTCATCGACCAGTGCGCAGGCCAAGTCAAGATGGGTCCGGAATTCAGAGTCATCCCCTTGGGTCACGGCGTTACGAGCGTGATCCATGTCGTGACCGTCGCTGTGCGCGCCGCGCTGATTTTCGGCAATTTGAAGCCCGGTGATTTGGGCGGTCTGCTGGACTATACCAAAAATCGCGTGCCTGCCTTCGTCAATACCTTCGGCGCGATCGATAATGTCGTTGTTTCCGCCGGTGCAGGTGCGATCGCTCTCGGTTTCCCCGTGGTCGTGGACATCGATTTGGGCGAAAATCAGGTTGCAGGTGCGCTGGAATCCGTGTGCGACCATGCGCTGACCGTCAAACGCTCTTTGGAGCTGCGCAATATCAAGATCAAGAGCAAGGAGCTGCCGATCCCGGTCGCCTTTGCCGCCGCCTTCGAGGGCGAAATCATCCGCAAGGCCGATACCGCCAAGGAATTTTGGTCAGGCAAGAACACCACCGCCGAGCTTGTTTTGATGGCAGAAAATGTCGAGGATCATAAAATCACCGTGATCGGTGAGGATCTGGACGGCGAAAATAAAAACCTCGCCCTTGCAACCAAGATCGAGGTCAGCGGTGCAAAAATGCAGACCGATTTTGAGTCAGTCATTGAGCGAAAGCTCCATACTTGGCTAAACTACTTAGAGGGCGTAATGCACACCGGTCAGCGCAATCAGGTGCGCATCCGCGTCAGCCGCGATGCGGTCGAGAAGGGCTTGCGCCTGACGGACTTCGGTGAGGTTCTGTATCATATGATCATGGACGAATTTGATGCCGTTGTCGATAAATGTCAGATCACCCTCATCACCGACGAAGAGCAGGCGAGAGCCTTCCGCGATGAAATTGCCATGCCGCGTTATGCTGCGCGCGACGAGCGTTTGGATTCCATGACCGACGAGGCGGTGGATCGTTATTATACCTGCATTTTGTGCCAGTCGTTCGCACCGGCGCATTGCTGCGTGGTCACGCCCGAGCGTTTGGGCTTGTGCGGCGCGGTCTCGTGGCTCGATGCCAAGGCGACCAATGAGTTAAATCCCCAAGGCCCCTGCCGGCCCATTATGAAAGATGGCTGCATCGACGAGCGCACCGGCCGCTACGAAACCGTCGATCAGGCCGTGAAGGAAGCGACCCACGGTGCGGTGGAAAGCGTCACGCTGTATTCGATTTTGGAAGATCCTATGACCTCTTGCGGCTGCTTCGAGTGCATTTGCGGCATTGAGCCGTGCTCGAACGGTTTTATTGTGGTCAACCGCGAGTATAAGGGCATGACACCGGTCGGCATGACCTTCGGTGAGCTTGCCTCCTGTACGGGCGGCGGCGTGCAGACCCCGGGCTACATGGGTCACGGCAGACACTTTATTTCGTCAAAGAAATTCATCGCTGCCGAGGGCGGCATTGAGCGTATCGTCTGGATGCCCAAGGAGCTGAAGGACGAGGTCGGTCAGCGTCTGAACAAGACCGCGCTGGAGCTGTACGGCATTGAGAATTTCACGGACATGATCGCGGACGAGACCGTTTGTGACGATTGCGAGGTTCTGATGGACTTCTTGGCGGAGAAGAACCATCCCGTTTTGAGCTTGGAGCCTCTGATGTAATAAAAATGTCCCGAACCAACCGGTTCGGGACATTGTTTTTTCAAGCTGCAAATTCCGATTTACCGGGCAGTTCGTATTTGGAATCGTAGGGGCAGAGCGCAGCCGTCAGCGAGGAACGAGCGCTACGGATGCGGCCTACCCCTTGCGGATATGACCCTCCCACAGTAAAATATTGCGATTTCGCAGAAAACCAATGCAAAAACGAAACAGATTTCGTTTTTAACGCCCCCTGTTTCTCTCGATGGCTTGTGCAGCCTCCGGCGGGTACCTTTCTTGTGTCGACAAGAAAGGTACGAAAGAAGCGACTCGGGGGAGGCGCTGTAGAAAACCTATTGTTCCCTTATCCTCATCGTTTCTGCCAAGCTCGGTTTCCAAGCCGCCCTCCCCCGAGGCCCCCTCCCGGCACGCTCGCGCGTCTCGTTACTATGCGGTAGTCGTCTTTGTAACAGACCGATAAATCGGAATTTGGTGAGTCTGCGAAGCGGCGGAGGAAGAAATCGGTCGGCGGAGGAAGAAATCGGTCGAGGTTGACGATTTGACACGCGCTGCAGTGATGCCTGCTCCTACGGAAAAATTTTCCTCAATTGCAACACATTATTCACATTCACAGGGTATAATACTATTATGTCATGAATTTTTTTCGGAAGGAGCAAGCTATGCTAAAACTTTTTGGCAATCTTTCGCGGCGTGACCGGCTGCTTGCCGCGCTGAGTGTGCTTTTGATCGTTGCGCAGGTTTGGCTCGATCTCAAGCTGCCGGACTATACGAACGAGATCACGCGGTTTTTGCAGATGCCCAACGTCGAAATGAGCAAGGTTTTGACCGCAGGCGGAAAAATGCTGCTGTGTGCCTTCGGAAGTCTGCTTGCCTCGGTGCTGACGGCATTTTGTGTCGCGCGTATTGCCACCAATTTCGGCGCGAGTCTGCGCTATCGCCTCTTTGACCGCGTGCAGGCGTTTTCCATGCAGGAGATCGGCGGCTTTTCCACCTCCTCGCTCATTACGCGCTCGACCAACGACATCATGCAGGTGCAGATGGTGCTGGTCATGGGTCTGCAGGTTATCGTGAAGGCACCCATCACCGCCGCTTGGGCGATCGTAAAGATCTCGAATCAGAGCCGGCAGTGGACATTTTCGACGGGCGTTGCGATTTTCATCCTGCTTTGTATGGTGGCGGTCGTCATGGCCGCGGTCATGCCCAAGTTCAAAAAGCTGCAGAAGCTCACCGATGAAATGAACCGCGTCACGCGCGAGAACCTCAACGGAATTCGCGTGGTCAGAGCGTACAACGCCGAGGGCTATCAGGAGGAAAAATTTGCCGAAGCGAACGATCGTTTGACCGAAACGCATCTGTACACACAGCGCGTGATGGCAACGATGATGCCGACCATCGGACTTGTGATGAACGGTCTGAGCCTTGCGATCAACTGGATCGGTGCGTATCTGGTGCAGGGGGCGGCGATTGCCGATAAAGCAGCGCTCATCGCCAATATGGTGACGTTTTTATCGTATGCGATGCAGATCGTCATCTCGTTTATGCTGCTCGTTGTGGTCTTCATCATCCTGCCGCGTGCCAGCGTGTCAGCTAAGCGAATCCGCGAGGTTTTGGACACAGAGCCGAAGATCCTCGACGGCACACACACCGCGGGATGCAGCACCGGCGAGGTCGAGTTTCGCAATGTCACCTTCGCTTATCCCGATTCGCAGGAGCCTGCGATCACCGACATTTCCTTCAAGGTCACGCAGGGTCAGACCCTCGCTTTCATCGGCGCAACGGGCAGCGGCAAATCAACGGTCGTCAATCTGATCCCGCGCTTTTACGATGTGACTGCAGGCAAGGTTTTGGTCGATGGCCGCGATGTGCGCGAATACACGCTCGAAGCGCTGCACAGCAAGCTCGGCTATGTTTCTCAGAAGGCGGTTTTGTTCTCCGGAACGGTCGAGAGCAACGTGGATTTCGGAGATAACGAGTGCGCGGATGTGTGTCCTGCGTTGGAAATTGCGCAGGCGGCGGACTTTGTCGAGAAAATGCCCGACGGCACAAACAGCTATGTCGCACAGGGCGGCACGAATCTCTCGGGTGGCCAGAAACAGCGCATTTCCATCGCCAGAGCCATCGCAAGGAAACCGGAAATTCTGATTTTTGACGATTCCTTCTCCGCGCTGGACTACCGCACCGATCGGGTTTTGCGCGAGGCGTTAAAGTCGCAAAATTCGACAAAGCTGATCGTTGCGCAGCGTATCGGCACCATCCGCGATGCCGATTGCATCGTGGTGATGGAGGAGGGGACGGTTGCAGGCGTCGGCACGCATGACGAGCTGATGAAGACCTGCGAAACCTACCGCCAGATCGCCTATTCCCAGCTTTCAAAGGAGGAGTTGCAATGAGTCCCCCTCGTAAATATGACCGACCGAAGGACTTGGTTGGCTCGTGGAAGCGACTGCTCGGCCATTCAGCCCGATATAAAAAGCATCTGATTTTTGCAATGCTATGTGCCATTGGCGGCACGATTTTGACCCTCTTGGGGCCCGATAAGCTCTCACAGATGACCAATGAGATCTCCGCGCCGATGATGGCGCTGAAGACAGCGCTGGAAAACGGGATCGACCCGAGCGGCATTGACCTGCGGATCAATATGGATGCCGTGATGCAGATCGGCATTACGCTTGTGGTGTTTTATGTGACAAGCATGCTGCTTTCGATGATGCAGGGGCGCGTGATGGCAACGGTGACACAGCGCGTATCGCAGAATCTGCGCAGCGACATTTCCAAAAAGATCAACCGCCTGCCCATGTCCTACTACAACCGCACCACCACGGGCGACATTCTCTCCCGTGTGACGAACGATGTTGACACCATCGGACAGTCGCTCAATCAGAGCGTTTCTACCCTCGTTACCTCTGTTACGCAGCTTTTGGGCGCGTTGGTTTTGATGTTTGCGCACAATTTCATTCTGACTGTGACGGCGATCGTTGCGAGCCTGCTGGGGTTTGTCGTGATGTTTGCGATCATGGGGCGCAGCCAGAAATATTTCATGCGTCAGCAGGAAAATCTGGGCAAAATCAACGGCTATATCGAAGAAATCTACTCCGGTCACAATGTGATTAAGGCGTACAACGGCGAAAAAACTGCCCGAAAAACCTTTACCGACATGAATGAGGCCCTGCGCGGCAGCGGCTTTAAGGCGATGTGCCTTTCAAGTCTGATGCAGCCGCTCATGGGCTTTGTCGGAAATTTAGGCTACGTCGCCGTGTGTGTCGTGGGCGGCTTGCTGGTTTTGAACAATTCTGTCGGAATCGGCACGATCGTGGCATTTATTATGTATGTGCGCCTGTTCACCCAGCCGTTGTCGCAGTTTGCGCAGGCGATGCAGTCGATGCAGTCGGCCGGCGCGGCAGGAGAGCGTGTTTTCGGCTTTTTGGATGCCGAGGAAATGTCTGACGAGAGTGAAAAAGCACCGCAGCTCGCTAACGTGCGCGGCTTGGTCGAGTTCGACCATGTGCGCTTCGGCTACGAGGACAGCGACCGTATCGTAATTCATGATTTCTCCGCCGTGGCGCAGCCGGGGCAGAAAATCGCCATCGTCGGACCCACAGGCGCAGGCAAAACGACGCTCGTCAACCTGCTCATGCGCTTTCATGAGCTGAAAAGCGGTCAGATCCGCATTGATGGCGTTCCCATTGACCGAATGAGCCGTGAGGAGGTGCATGCGCAGTTTTGCATGGTTTTACAGGACACTTGGCTGTTTGAAGGCACGCTGCGCGAGAATTTGATCTACTGCACCGAGGGCGTTTCGGAGGAAAAAATGAAGGCCGCCTGCAAGGCAGTCGGCTTGGATCACTTCGTGCGCACGCTTCCGAAGGGCTATGACACGGTGCTGAATGAAAATGTCAGTCTTTCCCAGGGCGAAAAGCAGCAGCTTACCATCGCCCGAGCGATGATCGCTGACAAGCCTATGCTGATTTTAGACGAGGCGACCAGCTCGGTCGACACCCGAACGGAGCTGAAAATTCAGCGCGCCATGGATCAGCTCATGGAAAAACGCACCAGCTTCGTCATTGCGCACCGCCTTTCGACCATCAAGGATGCGGATCTGATTTTGGTGCTGCGTGACGGCGATGTGGTCGAGAGCGGCACGCACGAGGCGCTTTTGGAGAAAAACGGCTTCTACGCCGAGCTGTATAACAGCCAGTTTGACCGTTCGGCATAAAAATATCACAGAAAGAGAGAAAAAAGATGAAATTTGAGGGCTTTTCCCCGGAAACGATCGATTTTTTGTGGGGGATTCGCTTTAACAACAACCGCGAGTGGTTTATGGAGCACAAGGAGCAGTATCAGAGGACGCTCTACGAGCCGATGAAGGCGCTTGCAAACGAGGTTGCTTCCGTCTTTGACCAGACCGAGGGGCTGCGGCTGCACGTTTCGAGGATTTATAAGGATATGCGCATGCATCCGTCCACGTTTTATAAGGATAGTCTGTGGTTCTGTCTGCGGCGCGACGGCGGTTCGTGGCTGTCGCATCCGTGTCTGTGCTTTGAGGTTCGTCCTGAGGGCTACCGCTACGGCTTTTTGTACCTCGCGCCGACGAGTGCGGATATGGACGCGCTGCGCACAAAGATCAGCGACCACGCCGACGAATTTTTAGCGATGGTGAAAAAGGCGGAGAAGGAAAGCGGCATCGCGCTCGATGCAGACCGCTACAAGCGGCCGAAGCCGTGCAAAAACGAGAAGGTTGCCGAATTTTACGGCATGAAAAATCTGATGGCGATACGGGACTGTCCGCCCGATGATCTGCTGTTTTCGGCGGAGCTGGTGCAGGAGCTGCAAAGAGTCTTGCTTGCATGGCTGCCTGTTCACGAATTTTGCCGTGAGGCGTAAAAATGAGGAAGGATGAACGTTCAGCTCATCCTTCCTCTTCTGATTCCTGCAGCGCTGTACGAACTGCCGCGATCCCAAATGCGGAAAATGTGCAATCGGTATAATTTTTGACACATTTCCGTCCATAAAGACTCCGACAGCTTTTTAGGTTTTGATAACCACCTCCTTTCAATTTGTCCCTTCACTTGTTCCCACTGAGCGAGGTAATTTACTAATCTGCCCCACTAAACAATTGGGAACTTTTTTCGGTTTTCAGTAAAAAAATTTTTACTTTTCCACTTTTAATTGCTGAAATTTTGCTGCGTTTGGACATTTTTCTTTCAAAAAAAGCATAAAAAAAGACGCCTATCTTTCGATAAGCGTCGGGGGATCGATTTATATTTTAAAAAATGATAACACAAATCAATTTTTGTTTCGATTTTTTATTGCT
>CAYVLD010000028.1:0-16684 GCA_964452205.1 uncultured Oscillospiraceae bacterium | reverse complement strand
GATCATCAGGAGAAGACCCTGAGAAGCGGTGTAGGTGGTGGTGAGAGCACCGGCGGCCAAAGAGCCGTGAACGGTACCTGCAGCACCTGCTTCGGACTGCATCTCGACGACCTTAACACGGTTGCCGAAGATGTTCTTACGACCCTGAGCAGACCACTGGTCAACATAGTCGGCCATGGGGCTGGACGGAGTGATGGGGTAGATGCCTGCTACTTCGGTAAATGCGTAGCTGACATGAGCGGCGGCAGTATTGCCGTCCATTGTTTTGAACTTTCTTGCCAAAATAAATACCTCCATTTAGTATTTGTTTTTCAAACGCCTATATCATACCACTAAATTTTGGTTTTGTAAATGAGAAAAATGCGCCAAAAGCGAGAAAAAGATACTTTTTTAGAATGACGGAACAATGTATCGGCACAAGCGACACAAATACGTTTTCTGAAAATCGCAGCCCATCACCGGAAAAAGTATAGAATTAAATAGTTATTGACAAATGCAATGATGTGCTGTAAAATATAAATAACAAAGAAAACCAAATTGTAAAAGGAGGAATTCTCAATGAAAAGACGTATTTGCTCGATTGCCCTGGCCTTTGCGATATTCATGACATGGATACCGAATGTTTTTGCTGCGGAAAAAACAAATCTTTCTGAGGACGTGCAGGTCTATTTCCTAACTGATCCGGTTTTGGTAAACACCGGAATTGTTGATATTTCGTGCGTAGAAGATTACTATGTGATTGTGCCGCAAAGTAATGGATCTTTGACATTGGACCCATTTGGCAATCAGATTTTCCCGATGGGTTCATACAGGGTCGATTCTTATTATGGAAAGATTCTGGCGGTGTCCAATGGCTCCAAGTGCGCAATCTA
Organism: uncultured Oscillospiraceae bacterium; assembly: GCA_964452205.1. Classification (GTDB taxonomy): domain Bacteria; phylum Bacillota; class Clostridia; order Oscillospirales; family Oscillospiraceae; genus JAZOXB01. The sequence continues at coordinate 15,812 of CAYVLD010000028.1, read as the reverse complement.
TAATGGCAAACAACAGATGTCTGATTTCATTTATGTCGATACAGAGAAAAGCATAGACTTGATCCGTGCCGAGCATATGGATGGCACATATGACTTCTTTTCTGTAAACGATGGAAAAAAGATTTCTGCACCAAACGTGCCGAACGGTTGGACACTTTGTGATCTGTTGGGAAGTGAAGCGATGCTCTTGCGTCGCACATATAAACCTGAAGCTTTTATACCCTATGAGTATCAGATTTGTGATTGGAATGGCACAGTGCTGCGTTCCGGCATGTATGGAAATGTATCGAAGGTAGCAGAAAACATTGTGTCGTACTCGAATCCGGCATTCGGCAGCGAACTTATCGGAAGCAACGGCGAATGCTTAGCGGGTGCCGGGTCACTTGATCTACAGTTAACGCCTTCCGGAAATTGTTATTACATCACGCAGAATCTTTCTCCCAAAGTAACTGATTCGGGGATGTTCCTGGACTACCATCTCAGGCGCAATTATTTGTACGATTTAGAGCTGAATTTGCTGTCTTCCTATAACGATATTGAAGTCAAAAGCTCAACGATGATCAGTGATGATTTGGTGTTCTTTGTATTAGAAGACGATTCTACGGAAATCATGAACGTGCAAGGCGAAGTACTCAAGACCTGGCAGAACGCAAAGTGCACGGTTGCCGAATCGGAAAACTGGACGATCGGAAAAGATGATCGCTGGGGTTTTGTGATTGAAACATCGAATGAATGTACGCTTTACGATATGCAAATGAACCCGATACTCACGGTGGAAAATGTCAAAAGCTACGATGTGAAGAATGATTATCTGATCGTTTATACGAAAGACGGACAGCAACTGGTTTACGGCAAGGACGGAAATCTCAGCTTTAGCCGTGAAGAGGGAAATTATGTAAAATGCATAGATGGCGTGCTGTATGAGGAGACACAAGTGGGGTGTGTGCTTGTAGATCCGAGTGGCGAGACAATCGGGGAAAACATATATGAACAAATCGCTGAGAAGGGGACAAGTTCAATCGGATTGCTAAGTGCCTACCGAGAGGGAAAGTGGTACTTGGTGAACGCTGCCGGACAGGAACAAAATGAGCAGGGCTTTGACAGGCCTGTTAGCTTCCAACATCCGAGCGGAGGAAAGACGGCGTCTATTACAACGTACTGCGTTGATAATAAGTATGGTGTTTTGAGCTACTACCCGAAGGAGAAGCCACTGAATCCGAGTTTTACAGATGTTTTTGAATGGGATTGGTATTTTGAGGCAGTAGAATACTGTGCCGCAAACAAGCTCTTCTCAGGCACTGCGCCTGGGATATTTGAGCCGAACAGTACAATGACAAGAGCGATGATTGTGACAGTGTTGTGGCGATTGGATGGCGAGCCGTCCGCACAAACACAGGCAGCCTTTACTGATGTAAAGAATGATGCTTGGTATGCTGATGCGGTTTCTTGGGCTGCGGAAAACGGCATTGTCAATGGTGTAAGCAAAGAAAGCTTTAACCCTGACGGCAATGTCACGAGAGAACAAATTGCGGCAATTATGCTTCGTTATTCAAAATACAAGGAATATGATACCGAAGCACGTGTAGATATTTCTTCGTATTCGGATGCGAATAAGGTGAGCGATTATGCAAAGGATGCGATGAGCTGGGCAAATGCGGTAGGTCTCATCAGTGGCAGCAATGAAAATGGGAAGCTGCTGTTACTGCCGCAGGGCAACGCAACTCGCGCGCAAGTGGCAACGATCTTGATGCGTTTCGTAAAATTATTTGAAAAATAAGTTTCATAATCAAGAAGAGAGGGCGAGACCCTCTCTTCTTTTATCACTTAATGCTTGTAATTTGATCAAAAATAGAGTATTATATATTAGATATAGAGATAAAGGGGAGAGAAAAATGATAAGCTATTTGGAATCCTTAGGTCTCAACGGAGTTGAGGGCTATGCGGTTTCCGTTGAATGTTATATTTCAAGCGGTTTGCCCGGATTTGAGATTGTCGGTCTTCCCGATGCTGCAGTCAAGGAGGCCAGAGAGCGAGTGCGTGCGGCGATCAAGAACAGCGGTTTTAAGTTCCCTGTCAGTCGAATCACGCTGAATCTTGCACCGGCAAATACCAAAAAATCGGGCACATTTTACGATCTTCCAATTCTGTTGGGGATCTTGGCTGCAAGTGAGGTTTGCAAGCTGCCGAGGGAAAAGGCGGCATTTTTGGGTGAGCTGAGCTTGGAAGGAAAGCTGCGACCCGTGCAGGGCGTTTTGCCAATGGCGATTGCCGCCGGAAAGCTCGGGTTTACGACGATCTATGTGCCGTCGGAGAATGCAAGAGAGGCAACTTTGGCAGATGGTCTGACGGTCATCGGCGTGAAGAATGTGGTGCAGCTTGTGGCACATTTGCGAGGCACGGAGTTGATTATGCCGGAGCCGAAATGGATCCCCGAGGATACGGTGCTTGAGTGCATGGATTTTGCGGATGTCAAGGGGCAGGAGAATGTCAAGCGCGCATTGGAAATTGCGGCAGCAGGCGCGCATAATGTACTGTTGGTCGGACCTCCCGGCTCGGGGAAGAGCATGCTCGCGAAGCGCTTGCCGTCGATCCTGCCGGATATGACGAAGGAAGAAGCGCTTGAGGTCACGCAGATCCATTCGATTATGGGGATGCTGCCGCCGGAGGCTCCGCTGGTCAGACAAAGGCCGTTTCGCTCCCCACATCACACCATCTCGCCTGCAGGTTTAACGGGCGGCGGTTCGACACCCAGACCGGGAGAAATTTCGATCGCACATAAGGGTGTTTTGTTTTTAGACGAGCTGCCTGAGTTCCGCAAGGAGGTTTTGGAGGTTATGCGACAGCCGTTGGAGGACGGCGTTGTAACGATCTCAAGAGCCAGCGGTGCGGCGAGCTTTCCGAGCCAATTCCAACTGATCTGCGCCATGAATCCGTGTCGCTGCGGTTGGTACGGCGACCCTTCGAGGAGATGTATCTGCACGCAGATGTCGGTTAATGCGTATTTGTCCAAGATTTCCGGCCCTTTGATGGATCGTATTGATATTATTGTCGAGGTGCCGTCGTTGGATTTTGAAAAGCTGCGCAATCGCACACGGCCGGAGAGCTCGAATGAGATCAAGAAACGTGTCGATGCGGCTCGAAGGGTACAGCGTGAGCGGTTTGCAGGGACGAAATGCCGCTGCAATGCCGATATGCAGACGAGGCAACTGCATGAGTGCTGCGAGCTGGATGAGGCGTGTGCAACGCTGATGAAACAAGCTTTTGAAGCACTCGGTCTGACCGCCAGAAGCTATGACCGTATCCGCAAGGTCGCAAGAACGATTGCGGATCTGGATGGAAGCGAGAACATTCAGCCGCATCATATCGCTGAGGCGATACAATACAGAAGCTATCAATTAGAATCGAGAGGATAGAGTTTTACAAAATCAAAATGAGGAAATACTTGATTTGCTGGCTAAAATGGCTTACAAAGAACAGGAAGTAATAGAAGAAGGAGAAAAAACTGTGACTGAGATTTTTTTGTTGAAATTAGGTGAGATCGTCTTAAAGGGCGGTAACCGCTTCCAATTTGAAAACCGTTTGAAGACCAACGTAGCGCGCCGCATGCGCCCGTTTGGTGATTTCCATGTATCGATCGTGCAGTCTACGCTCTATGTCGAGCCGGAGAATGAAAACTGCGATGTAGACGGGGCATGGGAGGCGTGCCACTATGTTTTTGGTATTGTTTCCTGCTGCCGCTGCCGTCCGTGTGAGAAGCAGACCGATGCGATTTTTGAAACTGCGATGGAATATTTGGGCGATGATCTGCGTGCGGCGAAGTCTTTTAAGGTGGAGTCGAAGCGTTCTGACAAGCGCTTTCCGCTCAATTCCATCCGGATTTCCCAGGAAATCGGCGGAAGAATTGCTGAGGCAGTTCCCGAAATTGCGGTTGACGTGCATCATCCCGAGTATACGGTCTACGTTGAAGTGCGCGACAGAGCGGCCTATGTCCACGGCCCTGCCGATGCAGGTGCAGGCGGCCTTCCTACGGGTGTGGGCGGTCGTGCGATGGTGCTGCTTTCGGGCGGTATCGATTCACCCGTTGCAGGCTACATGATCGCAAAGCGCGGTGTCGAGCTCGAATGCGTGCATTTCTTCTCCTATCCGTATACAAGCGAGCTTGCAAAGGATAAGGTTTTGGAGCTTGCCCGACTGATGACACGCTACTGCGGTCGAATGACGGTGAATATTGTCAGCTTCACGGAGATCCAAGAGGCGATCCGCGACAATTGCGCGGAGGAATTTTTCACGCTCATCATGCGTAGATTTATGATGATGATCTCTGAACGCATTGCAAACGACCACGGCTGCGGCTGCTTGGTCACGGGTGAAAATCTCGGACAGGTCGCTTCGCAGACGATGGAAGCGATGGCGGTTACGGGCGCGGCAGTTGAGCTGCCCATCTTCCAGCCGCTGATCGGCTTGGATAAGGAAGAGATCGTCACGATCGCGCGCAAGATCGGAACGATGGAGACCTCTATTTTGCCGTATGAAGACTGCTGCACGGTATTCACGCCGCGTCATCCTAAGACCAAGCCGACCAAGGCGCAGGTGGATAAGGCATGCGAAATGCTCGATTTTGATACATTAATCGAGCGTGCGCTTGCAAACACCGAGATCGTGAAGGTGCGTTGGAATGGCTGAGGCCGCACGCGTCGTCGAAGCTCTGCGCAAAGGAAAAAAGACACTCGTGACAGCGGAAAGCTGCACGGGAGGTCTTTTGGGAAAGCTGCTGACGGATGTTCCGGGCGCCTCGGCGGTCTATTTGGGCGGTATGATCACTTATGCCTATGCGCTGAAGGAAAAGCTGCTGGGCGTCGACCCAACACTTTTGGAGACCAAAGGTGCGGTATGCGAGGAGGTCGCCGTTCAAATGGCGCAAGGCGCAAGAGATGCGCTGCGCGCGGATTATGCGTTGGCGGTTACGGGTAATGCAGGCCCGGGCGCGGATGAGAAGAACCCGAATGTGGGAGAAATTTATGTTGCGCTTGCCGATGAAAACGGCTGCGTTTGCCGCAAACTCAATCTGCAGGGCAACCGCGAGGAAAATCGTATGGCGGCGTGCATTGCCGCGTTGGAGCTGATTGCGTGAAAAGACCGAAATGGCAGATCGTCATTTTCCTGATCTATATTGTCATCTTGCTGAGGATTACGGTATTTCGCAGCAGCTTTCTTGCTGACGGCTGGTGCAACGGACGGATCGAATGGGTACCGTTTTTGTATCTGGCAAAGCTCATTGAGATCAAGTATTACAGCTATTTCATTTATCTGTTTGTCGGAAACATTATTTGGTTCGTGCCGTTGGGGATCTATATCGGCATGGGCAGCCGTTCGCTGCTGAAGGCAACCGTATGCGGCCTTTTCCTGTCGGTGGGAATTGAGGCGGCGCAGTATGTTTTTTCCACAGGGGTGAGTGAGGTGGAGGACGTGATTCTGAACACGTTCGGAAGCATCTTAGGTTGCCTGCCGTTTGTGTTATTCAAAAAGAAGGGGCTGTAAAAAAACTCTTTCCTATGTCATTGCGAGGGAACGAAGTGATCGAAGAATCTTTTGTAAAGTTCGGGGAATAGCAGTATTTCGTAACTTTTAAAGATCCTTCGCTTCGCTCAGGATGACATAAATCGGAGTTTTTTTACAGCCCCTATGTTTTTAATCACCATCGTCCTCGCTGTCAATTACGGCGGAGGGGTCATAGTTTACGATCACGCTCATATCCAGAAGCACCTGAATGTCGCTTACTTTGGTGCCGAAGGCATCGACCTTGACCAAAAGCGGACAGGAAGCAAGACAGGTAATGTCTTCAAGCTCTGCGTTGTAGTCTACGTCAATGTAGGCGAGCAGCGGCTGTCCTGCCAGAGCCTCGATGCTTGTCAGCTCGTTATACGAGGCGTAGAAATACTGAAGCTGTTCCATTGTCGGCAGCTCGGGCAATGCGGCGATGCTGTTGTTGCTGATGTTGATAAAGGCCAGCTTCGGCATGCTTGCGATACAATCGATTGCCGTCAGACGGTTATTGGACAGATCAAGATAGGTCATCTGTGTACAGCTTGACAGATAGCTCACATCGGGAATACGGTTGTTGGCGGCGGTAAAGTATTCCAGCTTCGGCATGGAAAGAAGGACGCTGACATCCATAAGCTGATTGTTATCTGCTGCCAGCTTGACAAGGCTCGTGGAGCTTGCAAGAGGATCGAGAGAGGCGAGATTGTTCTTTGCAATATTCAGCTCGGTCAGGGATGCCATCTTGCCCAAGCTCTCAAGCAGAGTGATCGCGTTGGTTTCCAGATTCAGAATCTCTAACTTTTCCAAGCCTTCAAGGGCGGTGATGTTCTGAATACTGTTGTTGGACAGATCCAATGTGACAAGATTGGTTGCGGAAGCGAGCGCGGAAATGTCGCTGCGGCCGCAACTGCTGAGATTCAGATGCTTCAAAGCAGGAAGCAGGCCGATATATTTCAGCGCGCTGTCGGAAATATAGCTGCCGGAAACGTCAAGTGTTTCCAAATTAAACAGATTCGACATGAAGGAATAATCGTCCACAACGCTTCCGTGGATGCTCAGAGAGGTGAGATTCTCGAAATGTGCAAGATCCGTGTAGTCCGTGACGGTCACGGGGATTTCAAGCTCGGTGATTTCCCACAGATCGCTCGTGAGGATCGGATCAACGGAGGCGATATAGAGCATTTCGCGCACCATCTCCTCAAGCTCGGGAGAAACAAAGTTGATCTCCTGCACAACGCCGACGAGCAGATAGGTCGCATCATACAGGGGACTGACCAGACCGCTCTCGGCTACGGCAATTGCTCTGAGGCGGTTCGTGCCGGCGATTAAATCAAAGGACTCGGAATAAGGCTCACTTTGGGTCGTCGGATAGGTGTCGGACAGGCTGTAGTATACCGGAACAGCCGAATCGATCGTTACACTGACCAGCTTGTTGTATTCGCCGCCTTCGGGCGAAACGGCAGGCACCGAGGGACGAATTGCATCAATCTCTGCGCGGATGGCAGAGTCGGAGATGCCGTCAAGCAGCTTCTGTGCGTCGAGCAGCTTGTCCTGCTGCACATAGACATAAGAGAGCTTGGTGTACAAGGCGGCGGTGGGAGCTTTTTTGATACCCTTGACCAGATTGCGTTCGGCTTGCGTGAAATTGCCGTCGGCAATATTTGCATTTACAAGATCAAGCACATATGCCTCGCTTTCGGGTGCGGCGTCTACAGCGCGTTCATACCATTTGATTGCCTTGTCAACACGGCCGTCGGCCATTGCATCGTCGCCCCATGCGTTCATGTTCTCGGGCGTCCAAACAAAATAAAACAGGCAAAATACAACGGCTACCAGCACTGCAAGTACGGATAATATGACCAATGCTTTTTTCATGTGCATTCTCCATTCTGAATTTAAATCCTTGTAATTATACCGCGATACGCGAAATAAGTCAACATAAAACCGAAAAAAGAGATTTGTGTCGAGAAAAATGAAAAAATTTTTCCAACTCGCGAAACCATTGGAAAAAATTTTCGTCATAATAGTTGAAGGCGCAAGGGAGGGAAGAGAATGCACGACGAGCAGATTATTGCGCTCTATCTGCGGCGAGATGAGCAGGCGACCGAAGAAACGGCGCAAAAGTACGGCAAAGCGCTCAATGCGATGGCGCTGCGCATTTTAACCGACAAAGAGGACGCAGAAGAATGTGTCAATGACACTTATTTAAAGGTATGGAACACGATTCCGCCGACCATACCGATGAATTTATCTTCTTATTTGCATAAAATCGTGCGCCGTATCAGTATTGACCGCTTCCGTGCGCGCAGGAGCGGCAAGCGCAAGGCAAATGAGTATACTGCCTCCATAGAGGAGCTGAGCGAGTGCTTGGCAGGAGAGGAGACGCCGCAAAATGCAATGGAGCTGCAACTTTTGACGGAGACGATCCAAGCATTTTTGCAAAAGCTGCCGAAGCAGCAGCGTCAAATGTTCGTTTGCCGATACTATTTTCACGACCCGATCGGGAAAATCGCGGACTATTTTTCCATCAGCCAATCGAAAGTAAAAAGCACCCTCTATCGGGTGCGATGCAGCTTGAAGCAATGTTTACAGCAGGAGGGATTTTTCTTATGAAAGCGGAACATTTAAGCGATGCCATTGGGAATCTGGATGAAAAGACGATTGCCGAAGCGCAATCGGTTCGAAAGAAAAAGCGCAAGCCGCGTTGGCTTGCATGGGTTGCAGCGGCAGCGTGTATCGCAATTACGGTCGCGCTGGCAAGACCGCTCCTTGCAGGAGATGAGACGACAGAGCAAGTGCCGCTCGGTAAAAATGACCAAACTCTTCTTCTGGATGTGGATTCGAGCCTGACGGATCATTTGATCGCCTATGCAAAATACCCCGAAATGGCACAGATTCCACGAGCCGACACGGTGGACGGGGAGGCATATCATGAGGCGTATGAAAAATGGTACACGAGCCGAAGTGAGCTGCGTTCATCGGTGCAAGCGCCGCAGGATGAAAGCTATTTTAACGATTTTTACAAAGCCACTGCAGCGGAGTTTTTGAAGAATGCTGCGGAAGAAAACATCGTCTATTCTCCGAGCAATGTTTATATGGCGCTTGCGATGCTTGCAGAGCTGACCGACGGCGAGAGCCGACAGCAGATCTTGGAGCTTCTAGGTGCTGAAAGCATAGAGACACTTCGGACAGAAGCGAAATATCTTTGGACAAGCAACTATTCCGATGATGGCCTGCTGACAACGGTGATGGCAAATTCTCTGTGGCTTGCCGACGGACTTTCTTACAATCAGGAAACGATGGAGCTGATCGCCAAGGAGTATTATGCCTCGTCCTACAGCGGTGTGATGGGAAGCGATGAGTATAACGCACTTTTGCGTGATTGGCTGAGCAAGCAGACGGGAGGCTTGCTGAAGGACGAAGTCAACGAGCTGTCGCTTGAACCGAATACCGTAATGGCATTGGCATCAACAGTCTATTTCAAAGGACGCTGGGCAGACACATTTGATGAGTACAACACAAAGCCTGAGACCTTCCATGCGGTAAGCGGTGATACAACGGTAGATTTTATGTATGGCAGCTCAATGGGGAGCGTCTATTGGGGAGAGAGCTATACAGCGGTTGAGCACGGTATGGTAAACGGTGCGTCAATGTGGCTGATCCTGCCGGATGAGGACAAGACGGTGGAGGACGTGCTTTCCGAGGGCGAGATCTTCGATATGACAGCGGCAGGAGCGTTGTGGGAGCAACGAAAGGACAGCGTGTTAATTAATCTGTTTATGCCGAAATTCGATGTGACAAGCAAGCTGGATCTGATCCGGGGTATGCAGAATCTGGGGATCACGGAGGTTTTTGATTATACGGCTTCCGACTTTTCTCCGATGAGTGAGCAAATCCAAGATGTATTTGTCAGCCGGATCGAGCATGCCGCTCGTGTGACGGTCGATGAGGAGGGCTGCACAGCGGTGGCCTACGTTATCCAGTCGGTGGCGGCAACCGGTTGCATTAATACGGAAGAAATAGCCTTTGTACTGGATCGGCCGTTTATTTTCGTCATCACAGGCTGCGGTGACCAACCGCTGTTTATTGGTGTTGTAAATCAAGTATAATAAAAGGGGCTGTAAAAAACTCCGATTTATGTCATCCTGAGCGAATACCCGCAAGGGGCACGCCGCATCCGCAGCGCTCGTTCCTCGCTGACGGCTGCGCAGGCGAAGGATCTCTAAAAGTTCCGAAAAACTACTATTTCCCGAACTTTACAAAAGATTCTTCGTTCCCTCGCAATGACATAGGAAGGAGTTTTTTTACAGCCCCTTTATTTTTTCAGAATATTGGAAAATATCGATTGATAAATATACAGATTTTTTTGAAAGAATCGGATTGACGGATCAGAGCTGCTGTGTTATAATTATTAGGATATAAATCGAAGGAAGAGTACGATGAAACAGAAAGATTCCGTCTTGCAAAATAAAATACAGAAGGACGATCTTTTGCAAGGCCCGATTTGGAAGGGCCTGCTTCTTTTTGCCATGCCCATTTTATTGGGTCAGATTTTTCAGCAGCTTTATAATATTGCCGATGCGTGGTTTGTCGGCAAATACCTGCCCGGCGACCCCTATGCGGCGGTGACCTCTACCGGAAGCCTTGTGTTTTTATTGGTAGGCTTCTTTGGCGGCATTTCGGTCGGCGCGGGCTCGGTGATCGCACGCTATTACGGTGCGAAGGATATGGAAAAGCTGCGCAAAACAATTCACACGACCGTTCTGTTCGGCCTGCTTGCCGGTGTGCTTTTGACCGTGGTCGGCGTTTGCTTTACGCCGACGATCCTGCGCTGGATGGGTGCGCCGAAGGAAAGCATCGACTATTCCATTGAGTATTTCCGCTACTATTTCCTCGGCGGTATTGCGATCTCGATGTACAATCTTTGCATGGGTATCCTGCGCGCGGTCGGTGACAGTAAGCATCCGCTGTATTATCTGATCGTTTCGTCGCTGGTTAATATTGCGCTGGACTATCTGTTCTTGGGCGTGTTCGGCTGGGGCGTTTGGGCCGCCGCCATGGCAACGACGATTTCTCAGTTTGTCAGTTGTGTGCTTTGCCTGTTCCGCCTGTTTCGATGCAAAGAGGTTTATCAGCTTCGAACGGAAGAAATGCGCATCGATAAGGCGCGTCTGTCTGAGATCATACATTACGGTTTGCCGTCGGGACTGCAGAACTCGGTCATTGCGTTTGCGAACGTGATCGTCCAGACAAACATCAACAGCTTCGGTACGGTAGCGCAGTCTGCCTGCGGCACTTATTCAAAGCTTGAGGGCTTTGCGTTTCTGCCCATTACCTGCTTCACGATGGCGTTGACGACCTTCGTCAGCCAGAATCTGGGTGCCAGGCAATATGAGCGCACGCAAAAAGGCACACGCTTTGGCATCATTTGTGCGGTTATTATGGCAGAGATCATCGGCGCGATCTTGATCCTCTTTGCACAGCCGCTGATGGAGCTGTTTATTCATAACGATCCTGAGGCGGTCAAGATCGGCGTACAGCAGGCGCGCATTGAATCGCTGTTTTTCTGTTTCCTCGCGTTTTCACATTGTATTGCGGCAATTTTGCGCGGCGCAGGAAAGCCTATGGCACCGATGTTTGTGATGCTGGGCACATGGTGTGCGCTTCGTGTGGCGTATATTTCGATTTTCGTCCCGATCGTCGGAAAACCGTGGGTCATTTTCAGCGCCTACCCTCTGACATGGACGATCAGCAGTATCATTTATCTGATTTTCTATATAAAGTCCGATTGGCTCCATGGGTTTGAAAAACGTGATAAAAAACATAATTTTGCAGCGAATATTGAAAGAAAGTAAACGAATGCCCCTTGACCACACACGGGTCAAGGGGCATTGTATATGCTTCAGTTACCCAAATCCTCGACATAAAGCTCGCGGACAGCGTTGGGGTCAGCAGGCTTTGTTTCCTCGACGGGCTTGGGATTGTTGCGGTATGCCAAGAATTTCGGAGCGACCTGTGGGAACAGAGCGTAGGAGAGGACATCTTCATCGCTCTTGGCAAGATCGCCGGCTTCCTTGCGGTACTTCTCGAGCTCCGGCTCCAGAAGGTCGGCAGGGCGGCAGGTGATGACCTTGTCGTCACCGATGCACTTCTTGCGGACTTCCTCGTTAACTTCACCTGGGAGCTTGCCGTATTCGCCGCGCAGCAGACCCTTGGACTCCTTGGGAACCATCTTGTAGCGCTCGCCGCCGATGATGTTCATAACGGCCTGCGTGCCGACGATCTGGCTGGTCGGAGTGACCAGGGGAGGATAGCCGAAATCCTTACGGACACGGGGAACCTCTGCCAAAACGTCATAGTAACGGTCTTCCTGACCGGCCTGCTTGAGCTGACCGAGCATGTTCGACAGCATGCCGCCGGGAACCTGATACATCAGAGCCTTGGTATCAACATTCAAAACCTTGGGATCAAGCGTGCCTTCCTTCTTCAGCTTTTCAGCAACCTTGCGGAAATGAACCGCTGCTTCATTGAGCTTGGCAAGATCCAGACCGGTATCGCGCTCGGTGCCTTCCAGCGTAGCAACAAGTGCTTCGGTTGCAGGCTGAGAGGTGCCGTTTGCAAGCGGAGACAGAGCGCAGTCAACAATATCAACTCCTGCCTGCGCGGCCATGAGGTTTACCATGTCGCCGGTGCCGGCGGTGTTGTGGGTGTGCATGTGGATGGGAACGGAAACGTTGTCCTTCAGCTTTTTGACCAGCTCAAAAGCATGATAGGGGAGCAGAAGGTTTGCCATGTCCTTGATGCAGATGGAGTCTGCGCCCATCTTCTCAAGCTCCTTGGCAACGCCGACAAAGTATTCGTCGTTGTGAACGGGGCTGACGGTATAGCTCAAGGCGACCTCTGCCCAAGCACCGTACTTCTTGACGGATTCAACCGCCTTGCGCAGATTGCGGATGTCGTTCAGAGCGTCGAATACGCGGACGACATCGATGCCGTTTTCAATAGACTTTTTACAAAACTCCTCAACCACATCGTCTGCATAGTGCTTGTAGCCCAGAATGTTCTGACCGCGGAAAAGCATCTGCAGCTTGGTCTTGGGCATGTGCTTCTTGATGGTGCGCAGGCGCTCCCACGGGTCTTCGTTCAGAAAGCGCATGCAAACGTCAAACGTTGCGCCGCCCCAGCACTCGCAGGACCAGTAACCCATATTGTCGAGCGTCTCCAGAGCCGGAAGCATATCCTCCAGACGCATACGCGTTGCAGCCTGCGATTGGTGTGCGTCACGCAGGATCGTTTCGGTAATTTTTAAGGGATTCTTTTTCATAAGCTACCTCCTTAACCGCCAAACAGGGCGATGAACACGCCTGCGGCAACAGCAGAGCCGATAACACCGGCAACGTTCGGACCCATGGCGTGCATGAGAAGGAAGTTGGACGGATCCTCCTTCTGGCCTTCCTTCTGTGATACGCGCGCAGCCATCGGGACAGCGGAAACACCGGCAGAGCCAATAAGCGGATTGATCTTCTTGCCTTCCGGCAGGAAGAGGTTCATAAACTTCGCAAGCAGAACGCCGCCTGCGGTGCCGCCTGCGAAAGCGAAGATGCCGAGCGCCAGGATTCCGAGGGTTTTCGGATTCAGGAAGTTCTCAGCCTTAGCGGTTGCGCCGACAGAAATGCCGAGGAAGATGACAACGATGTTCATCAGCTCGTTCTGAGCGGTCTTGGCCAAGCGTTCCGTAACACCGCATTCGCGGAAGAGGTTGCCGAGCATCAGGCAGCCGATCAGGGGAGCGGCGCTCGGAAGGATCAGAGCGACAAACGCGGTAACAGCGATCGGGAAAATGATCTTTTCCTTCTTGCTGACGGTGCGCAGATTGTCCATGCGGATAAGACGCTCTTTCTTCGTGGTCAAGGCTCTCATAATGGGCGGCTGAATGACGGGGACAAGCGCCATATAGGAATATGCTGCGATTGCAATCGGGCCGAGCAGCTCCGGAGCGAGCAGGGAAGTGGTGTAAATTGCGGTCGGGCCGTCTGCACCGCCGATGATGCCGATGGAGCCGGCTTCGTTCTGCGTAAAGCCCAGAAGACCGTTTGCAAGGATAAATGCAACGAAAATACCAAGCTGAGCGGCTGCGCCGAGCAGCAAGCTCTTCGGATTGGCGATCAGCGGACCGAAATCGGTCATCGCGCCGACGCCGATAAAGATCAAGCAGGGGTAGATGCCGAGCTTAACGCCCAAATAGAGGATGTCGATCAGACCTGCGGCTTCGTTGGTGCCGTCAGCGAGCGTGACACCGTTTTTGATCAGATCCCAATGCACGTGGCCGCCGTCAAAAATTTCGCTGTGGAACATGCCTGCGCCGGGGAGATTGGTCAGAAGCATACCGAATGCGATGGGCAGAAGGAGCAGCGGCTCAAAGCCTCTGCCGATGGCAAGATACATCAGAACAAAGGAAATGAGGATCATAACCAGGGACTTCCAATCGGTGTTGTTGATCAGCTTCTTAACACCGGTCTGCTCCAGAAAATCCGCAAGTGCATCGGAGTTGCTCTTGAGCTCGTCGGCCTCGGCAGATTCAGCGGTTTCTGCCGCTGCAGCCGTTACGGTCGGTTCCTCGGCAGATTCAGCGGTTTCCGCCGCTGCAGCCGTTACGGTCGGTTCCTCGGGCTGATCGGAGCTGTCGGTTGCGGAGGCTGCAAGCGTGAAACACATACAAACCAAGAACGCCAGCACCAACAGCGCAATCGAGCAGCGATGCAGCTTTTTGTTATTTTTGAACATATCTATCTCTCCTTGAATAAATTAGGTGATAGAGCAAATAAGAGCCTGAGTTTCAACGGTGTCGCCCTTGCGGACGCTGACGCCTGCTACGGTGCCGTCACACGGAGCCTGAATTTCGTTTTCCATCTTCATGGCCTCGAGGATCACCAGAACATCACCCTTCTTGACCTTCTGACCGTTCTGTACACGAACATCCAAAATGGCACCGGGCATCGGAGCCTTGACCTGTGCGCCGCCGGCAGGAGCGGCGGGCTTTGCGGGAGCGGCTGCGCTCATGGTTGCAGGAGCATTCATTTCTTCGATCTCGATCTCATAGAGAGAGCCGTTGACATTGACACGATACTTTTTCATTTCATTGTTTCCTTTCTTTATTAAAGTTTTTTGATGGATACAATACGAAGGGCGGCTGCATCGGTGCCGGTATATTCGGCAACGGCAGCGGAGAGAGCAGCAACAAGCTCAGCACGGTTCTCAATCGAGTTTTCCGTCGGAGCAGATGCTGCGGCCTCGGCAGGTGCTTCCTTGCGGTCACGGCAGAGAATGCCGAGAAGATAGCACAGACCGATGATCAGACTCAGCACAATAAAAACCGTACCAAGTCCCATGACAACTACGAACCAATTTTCCATTAGTTTCCTCCTTTTTGTGTTTGCCGTTTTATCTGCAGGCGATAATGCCTTTAAGAGATGTTCATCAGGCTTCGATCGTGAAGCCCTTGCTTGCAAGTAGTTTACCGTTGATATATACTTCGATAAGGAACTGACCGGTCTGAACCGATACGTTTCCGGCTTCATCCAACTGCAGAGGCATCGGAACGACACCGGTATGCCGGCGATCGAACCAGACGGAATCCCATTTCATTTCACGGTCATCCACCATGATAACGCTGCCTTGCGATGCTTTACGAACAACATAGGTCACATGAACCGTATCGTTTGCAACAGCGGTAGACAGGTCGCAGCTATCGATCTGGATGCACATGGCGATTTTTTGATCCGTGGTGAAGGTGGTGCGGCGCTGGGAGAGCAGGTCACGGTAATCCCACGGATCTTCAGCCGGCTTTTCCCACAGGGCGATCAGGCTGTTGTTTGCGAAACCGTCGCCGTAAGGAGCTGCCGGAAGGGTCTGATATTCATCGAAGGGGATTGCATCAGCGGTAGCTGCCTCAACGGTGGTTGTGCCGAAAATGCGCGGATAGCTGTTGGTGTCTGTATCGAGCGCTATCAGCGTAATTTCATACTGTGCATTTGCAGGCAGGTACTTGAGTGTTACAGAGTTTTCGTCCTCTGCGTCACAGGAAACGCTGGGCACGGAATGACCGTCAGCCTCATTATAATAACCGTCCTTCAGACGATAGCTGACGCGCCACTGCCCATTCGGCTCGCCGGCAGGCGTATCCCATGTGACGACGAGATTACCGTTATCGTCCGGCGTGGCTGCCAGATTGGTTATGATGATCGGATTGGCATCCAGCACGAGGTTTTCCG
>CAYVLD010000027.1:0-17090 GCA_964452205.1 uncultured Oscillospiraceae bacterium | reverse complement strand
ATTCCAGCGTCAGACCCAGGTCCAGAATGGACTTGGCACCGGCACAGACGACCATGACAGGGGTCTGGCCCAGCTCTTCCAGGTCGGCGGAGATGTCCATGGTGGTCTCCGCGCCGCGATGCACGCCGCCGATGCCGCCGGTTGCAAACACCTTGATGCCTGCCATGTGGGCGATCATCATGGTGGTGGTAACGGTCGTTGCGCCGTCTTCGCCGCGAGCGCAAAGAACAGCCAGATCACGACGGGAAGCCTTGGTGATCTCCATGCCCTTCTTGCCGAAGTATTCGATCTCTTCGGGGGTCAGGCCTGCCTTCAGACGACCGCCGATGATGGCGATGGTTGCGGGAACTGCGCCGTTTTCACGGATGATCTTCTCGACAGCCAGTGCGGTTTCTACATTCTGCGGATAAGGCATGCCGTGGGAAATGATGGTGGATTCAAGAGCAACTACGGGCTTGCCGGCTGCGAGAGCTTCAGCGACTTCGGGCTTAATGTCCAGATACTTGTTCAACATAATAATTTCCTCCAAAATTTAGTTTTGATTCATCCGTGCGCGGATCGAGTCAGCGGTGATGTCGGGGTTGATAGTGGTTTCGGCTTCGATTGCCATGGCAGCGGTGCAGGCAGCGGCTTTCGCGCTGTTTTCCAGATCCGTGCCCTGTAAATATGCCCAAGCGAGTGCGCCCATGAAGGCATCGCCTGCGCCGGTTGCATTGCGCATCACGGCCTTTTGGCAGGGGATGAGCTTCATTTCGTTGTGATCGGCGGCAAACACGCCGTTGATACCCATCGAAATGAACACTCTGCGAAGTCCCGTGTCCAACAGCGTCTTGGCTGCAAGACGGAGCGATTCTAAGTCCGTAACCTTTACGCCGGAGAGCAACTGCGCTTCAAGCAGATTGGGTTTGAGGGTGTGGAGCTTGCCCAAAATCGGCTGCAGCTTCTGCGCCTTGGCCGTGGAGACCGGATCGGCGAAGATCGGTGCGGTGCAGTTGTCTGCCAGATACGCAAGCGATTGGCTCGGAATATTTGTATCGACAACGACGACTTGGGCGTTATTCAAAAGGGTGAGATTGGATGCAAGGTAGGAAGGCGTGATCTTATCGCAGATCTCCATGTCGGAAACCGCAAGAGACATATCGCCGTCAGCATCGTTGATGAAAAGGTAGGTCGGGGTCGCACCGCCTGCAATGCGCAGCGAATGACCAATATCCATACCGAGCTCCGCACACGATGCGGCGATGCGCTGACCGTAAAGATCATCGCCCAAGGCGGTCAGAAACCGCACGTCCACACCGAGCAGGCACATATTGTGCGCAATGTTGCGGCCTACGCCGCCGACGCTCATCGTGACTCTGCCGGGGTTGGAGTCCTTTGCGACCAGAGGCCGGAAGGAGTGACCGCCGATGTCCATATTTACGCCGCCGACTACCACGGCATAGCTGCCGGAGCGCACCACATAGCCTTTGCCTGCGATATGCCCCTTCTTCATCAGGTTGGAAATGTGCACGGCGACGGACGAGCGGGTAATGCCTGCCTTTTCCGCCAGACGTTCCTGCGAGATCATCGGATCTTCTTCGATCCAGCGAAGGATCTGCCGTTCTCTTTGCGTCATTTGCTCACCACCAATTTATGTAGTTTCTAATCATAAGTTTATTGTAGCAAGCAATAGTTTATTTGTCAAGCACTTTTTTATTTTTTTTCATTTTTCTTCTCATGCGGTTCAAATGGCGTTCGAAGCTGCCGCTTTCGATAAATTCCGCAAGGATATACTGATCCATCACAGGCACGGAGCAGGATAGATGCCCCAGGACGCGGTCGTATTCTTCCGAAAGCGCCTCGGGCAGGATCATGTATCCGATACGCATGGCAGGTGAGAGGCTTTTGGAAAAAGTATTGATATAAATGACACGCCGGGCTGCATCGAGCGCATAGAGCGACTCGATCGGATGCCCCGGGATGAAAAATTCGCTGTCAAAATCGTCCTCGACGATGTAGTTTTCTGTCTGCTCTGCCCACTTTAAATATTCCCAACGCTTGGAAACGGAGGTGGTGACACCGGAGGGATAGCTGTGGAAGGGGGTTACATGCAGCACGTCGAAACGGCTGCTGCGCAGCGCTTGCGTCTCGATGCCGTCTGTGCCCATTTTCAGCGGACAAAGCTGCGCACCCATGCCCGAATAGACCGAACGGATCTGTGCATAGGACGGATCTTCGATGCCGAAGATCCGATCTCTGCCGAGAATTTGCACAACGCTCTCATAAAGCTGCTCGGCACCTGAACCAATGATGATGTGCTTTGGCTGCGCGAGCATTCCGCGGTAACGGTACAAATAATCCGCGATCGCGTTTCGCAGAACGGCGCAGCCGCGGTTCGGCGCTTTGAGGAAAAGCTGCTCGCCCTTTTCGGAGATCACCTTTCGCACCGTTTTAAACCAAACGGAGTATTCAAAATCCTGACCGCTTGGCTCGGTTGGTTCGGGCAAATAGGCAACAGTATTTTTTTTGCCGGGAACAGGGGCGATAGCGTCAATTGCGCAGACAAAAGAGCCCTTGCGCTCCTCTGAGAGAATGTAGCCCTCGTCTTCGAGCATTGCATAGGCGCGCTGTACGGTGATCAAACTATTGCCGGACAAATCTGCCATGATGCGCTTGGAGGGGAGCTTTTCACCGCTTCGGTATTCGCCAAGGAGTATTTTCTTTTTTAAGTCCTGATATAACTTGTAATACTTTTTCATCTGGTTATATAAAATTATCCTTTTTTGATTATTTACACAATACCACAATCGCATTATACTGAGAAAAAACAAAAATGTAAAGAGGGTATTTCTATGGCTTATCCGAAAATTCTCACCATTCAGGACATTTCCTGCGTAGGTCAGTGCTCGCTGACGGTCGCGCTGCCGATCATTTCCGCCTGTGGAATTGAAACGTGCGTTTTGCCGTCTGCGGTTTTGTCCACGCACACTGCCGGCTTCAGCGGCTATACCTTCCGCGATCTGACGGAGGATATGCCTGCCATCAATGCGCATTGGCAGAAGGAGAAGATCGCCTTCGATGCGGTCTATACCGGCTATTTGGGCAGCACCAAGCAGATCGACTATGTTAAGGACATCGCCCGAACGGTAAAAAAGGAAGACGGCTTGATGATCGTTGACCCTGCCATGGCAGACAACGGCAAGCTCTATCCGGGCTTTGATATGGCGTTTGTCGAGGCGATGAGATCGCTTTGCGCTGCGGCGGATTATGTGGTTCCGAATATTACGGAGGCGGCGCTGCTTGCCGGTCTTCCGTATGAGACGGAATATGATCGCGCTTATATCGACCGTTTGCTGGCGGCTCTTGGTGCAATGGGCTGCAAAAACATCATCCTGACCGGCGTCTCCTATGCCGAGGGAAAAACGGGGATCGTTGTGCTTGAAAACGGCGAGTATGCCTATTATGAGCACGAGCTTCTGCCCAATAGCTGCCACGGCACGGGCGATATTTACGCCTCGGCTTTTGTCGGTGCGCTCGTGCGCGGAAAAAGTGCCTATGATGCGGCTGTCATCGCAGCAAGCTACACGATGGAATGTATTAAAGCGACCGCGAAGGAAGACAACCACTGGTACGGAGCTGCTTTCGAGCCGGTGCTTTCAAAGCTGATCGCCGCAATCGAGGCATAAAAAGCGGCTGTAAAAAACTCCGAATGACATGCGAAGAGTTTTTTACAGCCCTTTTTCATATTTCCTGCCAAGAAGCAGGGAAGTGTTTGGGTTTTCCTAACGGCAAAAGCTGCTTTTCAAGCCAAATCACATCATACCAATGCCCCAGCTTGTAGCCGACGTCCTTGTAGACCGCTGTGATGCGATAGCCGAGCGCTTCGTGAAATCTCACCGATGCTTCGTTTGCCGAGGTCACGACCGCAAACACCTTGCGGCAGCCCTGTTTTTTCAAAATTTCTTCGATTTGAGCATACAGAGCTGTTCCGATGCCGCGTCTGCGTGCGTTTTCCGCCAGATAGCACGAGATCTCTGCATTCCATGCGTAAGCTGCACGCTCAAAGGCTCTGCCTGCGTAGGCATAGCCCAAAACCTCGCCTTCTTCCTCCCAAACGAGCCAAGGATACACCGCGATATGCTCGGAAAAACGCTTGAAAAATTCCTCCTGCGTGGGAAGTGCATATTCAAAACTTACTGCAGTATTTGCTACAAAATACTCATAAATCGCAAGCATGGCAGGAATATCTGCGCTTGTTGCCGTTCGGATGGACATTTTTTTCACCTCTTGCAAATCATTGTAGCATACTTCGCGGAGAAATGCACTTGAAATTTTCCGTTTTTCTGGTATACTTTGCTTGAAAGGAGGGCGAACATGAAGAATTTTCATCTTCCCTTTGGGCTGCGCACGCTGAAAACTGCGCTTTCTGTGACACTTGCGCTTTTGATCGTGCGCCTTTATACGAATAACACGGATGCGCTGTTTTATGCTGCGCTGGGCGCGTTGGTCGCCATGGAAACGACGCTTGACCGTTCCGTGCATCAGAGCATTACGCAGCTTTTGAGCGTTTTGTTCGGTACGGTGGTCGGCTATGTTGTGCTGTATGTTTTTCATGCCTCGATTCCTGCGTGGGTTGTGGGACTGGGTGTTTTGATTCTGATCCTGCTGTGCAATATGCTGAAATTCCCGTATACCATCACGCTTTCGTGTATTGTATTCCTGTCGGCGTGCATGTACAATTCGCACAGCAACGATCTTTTGCGCGATGCGGCTTTGCGCATAGCAAATACTGCGGTCGGACTTGCAACTGCGATGGTAGTCAATATTGCGATCCGTCCGTATAACAACAAAAGCCGCATTCTCTCGCTGCTTCGCAAGCTGCGAAAGCATTTGCCCGAGGCTCTGGAGAGCATCGTGGTGAGGGAACATTTTCCGGACATGCAGCCGTTGGTAAAACTGCTGCGTTCGATCGAGAGTGAGCTGTCGATGTACCACGCGCAGCGTTTTTTCCACCGCAAGAATGACGAAGAGGCGCTTCTGACGGGCTGCTATCGCCTTGCTGAACGCATGGTGCAGGAGCTGGAGGCGATCTGCGGCATGGACACGCTGGGAGATCTGGCGTCCGATAATGAGCTGCGGCTGCGAGAAATGAAGATCTCGCTGCCGAGAGACGGACTTCCTGCAAGGAAATGCACCCGTCGAGATACCATTGTGATGAATTACCATCTGGATAAGCTGCTGAGCGCATACGATTATCTGGAAGAATTGATGAATTCATGCGAATAGAGAAGCTCCCTCCGACATAGAGTGTGTCGGAGGGGATTTTTTTGAG
This sequence comes from uncultured Oscillospiraceae bacterium, assembly GCA_964452205.1. Classification (GTDB taxonomy): domain Bacteria; phylum Bacillota; class Clostridia; order Oscillospirales; family Oscillospiraceae; genus JAZOXB01. Next base: position 11,779 of record CAYVLD010000027.1, on the reverse strand, counting down.
CTTGATACAGTTGGCTCTGCGCAGAGCCGGTGCAAATAGCCTGACGGAGTTTCAGCAGCGTGAGGGCCTGTATCCCTCCGCTACGGAGGATGTTCTCACAATGCAGCGGCTGATGCCGTACCTGCTGGGCTATGAACGATACATGGTAAAACCAAATGATACATTTTTCAAAATTGCCCGTCAGTTTGGAAGTACTGTCCGCGCCATACGAACAGCGAACCCGAACGTTGATCCGCGCAGGCTTTCCGTTGGGCAATATCTGATCGTTCCGTTTGGGTTTCCTGTCGTGCCGACCAATCTGCCGTTTACCTCGCAGGTACTTGATGTGAGCGTGCAGGGGCTTTTGGCACGATATCCGTTCATCTCGCAGCGAACCATCGCCACAACCGCAAACGGTAGAAGGCTCACGCTGCTGCGCATTGGTGAGGGCACAAACAGCGTTTTGTACAATGCGAGCCATCATGCAAACGAATGGATCACAACGCCGGTCTTAATGCGATTTTTAGAGGAGTATGCCGAGGCGGTCTCGCAGGGACAGAGTATTTTCGGAATGGATGCGCGTGCGCTGTTTCGCAGGACGCAGCTTTATCTCGTGCCGATGGTGAATCCGGACGGTGTGGATCTGGTGACGGGAGCGATTGCGCCGTTGAGCGCGGAGTATGAGGCGGCGCAGAATATTGCGGCATTTTTTCCTGCCATTCCGTTTCCTGACGGCTGGAAGGCGAATCTGAACGGTGTAGATCTGAATCTGAACTATCCTGCCGAATGGGAGCAGGCGAAGGAGAACAAGTATGCACTTGGATTTGACCGCCCTGCGCCGAGGGATTTTGTCGGCAATGCGCCGCTGGATCAGGTCGAAAGCAGAGCAATGGTCGATCTGACGCGGCAGGTCAATCCGCGGTTGACGGTGTCGTACCATTCGCAGGGCGAGGTCATTTATTGGAAATTTCTTGACATTGAGCCGCCGGAGGCAGAGGGGATCGGGCAGAGCTTTGAGCGTGTCAGCGGCTATCGGCTGGAGGATACGCCCTATGCTTCGGGCTTTGCAGGCTACAAGGATTGGTTCATTCTGGATTACAACCGTCCGGGCTACACCATCGAAGTGGGCGTGGGAGAGAATCCGCTGCCGTTGACGCAGTTTCCGAGCATTTATGAGAAAAATATCGGAATCCTCGCCATGGGGCTGGCATTATAATATGTCTACTGAATAAGTCGCTGTCGCTCAGAATGACAAAACTATAGTTTTTCGACAGACTGAAACGAAGGATCTTCCGCAGAAGATCCTTCGTTTTTTAATTCAATTCATTTTCGCCGGGGATGGTATCAATGGCGCCGCTGGCGGAAAAATAGGCATCTAAGATCGGTTTTGCGATCTTGCCGAGGTTACCGCCCTGTGCGCCCTTTTCTAAATAAATGGTAATGGCAATTTGCGGATCATCTGCCGGCGCAAAAATGACGAAGGAAGCATTGTCCGAACCGCCGGAGCCGTGCTCTGCCGTACCGGTTTTGGCGCAGACGCTGACCGGATAGTCGTAAAACAGACTGTACGATGTGCCGATTGCGGAACTGGCGGCCATCTTCATGCCGTCAATGCAGGCTTGATATGCTTTGTCTGAAATGGCGATCTGACTTGCAATCTGCGGTGTGTTTTCAAAAAGAAGCTGCTGGTAATCCGCCGAAATCACGCGCTTTAAAAACGTTGCCTCATAGCGTGTGCCTTGATTGGCAAGTGCGCTGATGTAGGAACAAAGCTGCAACGGCGTAAAACGGTTTTCTGACTGGCCGATGGCAGCAGAAACGGTGTCGCCGCCGTACCAATAGCTGCTCTCGCCGGAATACAGCGCCTTCTTGGTTTCGGCGTTGGCGCGTCGGCCGGTTGCTTCGTAGAGCTCGATGCCCGTCGATTCGCCTAAGCCCAACGCCTTGGAGACCTTGTCGATCTCGTCCATGCCCGTCATCCATGCCGCTTCATAGAAGTAATAGTTACACGACACTGCCAGCGCTTCCGTGACATTGATGCTGCCATGAGTCAAGCCCTGTGTCGTCCAGAGCATACAGCGCGGATAGTATGCGGCATCGGAGAAACGGTCATAAATGCCCTTATCATAAATATACGTCTGCGGCTCGATGGCTCCCGAATCAATGGCGGCGACCGTGGTTACCATCTTGAAGATCGAGCCGGGCGGATAGGCAGCTTGCAGCGCACGGTTGTACAAAGGATCATAATCCTGCTGCAGAATCTCATTATAATCCTCAAAATAGGTGCTCAAATCATAGGTCGGATAACTGCAGCAGGCGAGAACCTCACCCGTTTTGACCGACATGACCACAACGGCACCGCCTTCAACGTCCTTGCCGCTGTCTGTTCCTTTCAGACCGTTTTCGCGCAGGTCGAGAATCAAACTCTCAAGCTCGTCCTCTGCGACCTCCTGCAGATTCAGGTCGATCGTCAGCTCAACATTGCTGCCTGCGACCGGCTCGGTAATATAATGCTCCTCTAAGATCGTTCCATCCTCGGCAATCGTCGTTTCCAGCAGACCGTCCGTTCCGTGAAGCTCCAGCTCAAATGCCTCTTCCAAGCCTGTCTTGCCGACATAGGCATCCATGGAGTAACCATGGTCTTGATAAACCTCCCATTCCTCGGGGTTCATCAGACCGATGTAGCCGAGAATATGCGCCGCGTAATCCGTGTTATAAACGCGGGTCGTGGAGGTGTTGACCACAAGACCGGGGGTGTTGAGCTCTGTCAGGGAGGCAAGCGCAGTCGAGTCCACATCCTTCAGAAGCGTGTACACCGGAAGGCTCGTGGAATATCGAAGCTGCAGCTCATAGCGCAGAGAGATCACGCGGCGTGCCTCTGCCTCCGTCCAGGTTTCGGGTATGTTATAGCGATCCTTCAGATAGCGGATGAGCTGCGGCGCGGAGATGTCCGTGTCCCAGCCGCGGTCGATCAGAAAATCGGTGAAATAGCCGTTCCACTCGCCGGAATAATCCTCCGTGGTGTAACGGTAGGGCTTTTCCATTGTGACAGGGAAATGGTCGATAAAGGAAAGTCCGAGCTGATCGCACATATTTGTCAGCTTTCTGAGCGCTTCATTCGGATCGCTGGAGTTGAACAAGACCTCGTTGACGATCGAAAGACTGAAGGCTGCGCGGTTGCCGACTAAAACATTGCCGTTGCGGTCGAGGATCTGACCGCGTGCAGCGGAGATACGTGTGTAGTAGGTGGTTGAGCCGGGAGGCGCAGCCTCGTCGGATTGCGCTTTGGTGATTTGAAGATTGTACAATTTGCCGGTAAAAAGTCCGATGATGATCAAAACCATGACCATGAGAATACCGACTCTGACTGAAAATTTATGTTGATTCATAGTCGTCTCCGATCCGATTGATTTTTTTCACCAGAAGATAAATGATCGGCTGCGCGAGCAAGGACAGCAGCACGCAAGGCAGCAGCTTCTGCACAAAAAGGGAAGGATGCATGCCGTCGATCAAATATTTCAGCAGGAAAATGATGCCGTGCAGCGTAAAGAGAGTAACGGCCGTGACCAGCACCGAGGGCATAAAACGGTTGTTAAGCACACAACGGCAGACGATGCTGCCCATCACGGGCATGATCGTCATAACGGCAATGCTGATGCTGCCGTTGTCGGCGCCGGAAAGGCACCAGAACACGCTCGTCAAAAGCGCGAACCAGCCGCCTCTTTGCGGTCCCTCACGCAGACAAACGCAGGTGATGACGACCGTTACAAAATCCGGTATCACGCCGAAGATCGGGCGGTTGCCGAGCACGACTGTCTGAAACATCATCGCCAGCAAAAACAACAGCGCGTACAACGTCCAGCGCAGAATGTGCAGCCACTGCTTGGGCGTAATATAAAGTTTATCCAGCATTGCCGCAGCATCCTTTCTGTTTAATCACTGATAAAATGCGTGATGACGAAAACCTGCTCCAGATCGTCAAGTGATGCGGCAGGCCGCAAAATGGCATACTTGGAAACGCCGGTCTCGTCGAAGCCCGCGTTTTCGATATAGCCGAGGATCAAGCCCTTAGGATAGACGGTCGAGCCTGTGGTAACGACCTGGTCGTTATTGCGCAAAACCGCTTCATTGGGCAGGTAATTCATGCGGAGCTTACCTTCGTTGCCCGTGATATACGAGCCCTGCACGACACCGGTCGAGCCGGTGGAGGCGACGGAAGCGCTGATCTCCAAAGAGGTATCAAGGATCGTTGTAACGGTCGCCCAGTTCGTGCCGATCTGCGTGATCAGACCGATGACCTGTGCATTCTCCGTTACGACGACCATGCCCGTCTCCAAGCCGGCGTTTGTACCCTTGCCGATGGTGAAGGTGCTTTTCCAGTTGGACGAATCCCACGCAATGACATAGGCGGCGCAGAACTGATAGTCCACATGCTCCTCGCTCAGGTTCAAAAGCTCGCGAAGACGTTCGTTCTCACGCTGCAGCGAGTCGGCACTGCGGACATCGTCTTCCATTTGGGCGATGCGCTCTTCCAAATAGGCGTTTTCCGCCTCGAGCGATTCGTAGTTAAAAATGTAATTGTAATACTGCTCAACCTGACGGGTAATCGCCTTGACACCGCCGCGGATGGGGGCAAGCACCGTCTGCACCGCGCGCTCTGCCCAAGTCACACCGAACAGCGCCGATATGATCGACGTGGCAACCGCAAGGATCACGGCAAGCAGCAGTATCAGCTTCACACGTCCGTTCAAAAACTTCTTCAAGCGATCACCTCAACAGCCCAGCAGTTTCACGCCGTGCTTGCGCAAAATGGTGGATAGTGTGCAAACCGGCAGTCCCATGACATTATAATAATCCCCATCGATGCCGACAATAAACATGGCGGCAAGTCCCTGAATCGCATACGCGCCGGCCTTGTCCATCGGCTCGCCGGTGGCAATGTAGGCGCGGATCTCCTCATCGGACAGATGGCGCATTCTGAGCGTGGTCGTGACGGTCACAGCCTCGTATTTTTCACCTTGCATGACGCAAAGACCGGTCATGACCTCGTGGTTGCGCCCGGACAGACGGCGCAGCATGGAGAAGGCCTCCGCTTCGGTACGCGGCTTGCCCATGATCAGCCCGTCGCAGACAACGATCGTATCGGCTGCGACAATAATATCGTCCTTGCAGCAATGCGGATAGGCAGCCTGCGCCTTGAGAATACTGACCTTGCACACTTCGTCGGAGGGCGCGGCTGAAAGGTTCATTGTCTCGTCATGCGGCGCTGTTCTGACGGTGAAATCCAGCCCCATCCGCTCAAGAAGCTCACTACGTCGGGGAGAGGCCGAAGCCAAAATAATATTCATAAAAACCTCCTATTCTACGCCTCTGAGGTACAAGCCTCGCGTATAGGAACCCGGATCGAAGTCCGCATTGCCGTTCCATGCGGAAAGCACGCGGTCGATCTCAGCCGGATTCTCTGTGGTAAAGGACAGCCGCAGCGCCCAAAGACCGAGCTGCTGAAGCTGATCCATCTTGTCTAACATATATAACTTCTTGCCGTTGAGCAGGACGCTGCGGCAGGTATTGCCGTCCTTGACTACGCGAAATTCCTCGCTCATGCGGTCAATGAGCTTGGTCGAGCCGGTGGTGCAGGTGCAAATGCCGGAACGGTTCTTCATCAGGCAGTTTTCCGTCAGCATCAGAGGAAGTCTGCCATAGACGATCAGCTCCGTCGGCAGCGGCTTGGACAGGTCGCGAAGCTGCGCTAGCGTCATCTCAAACGACGCCGTCATTGTGCGCAAGCCCAGCTTCTGCGCCATGGCTGCAGCGCGGGAGTTATACAGATTCAGGCCAAAGTCGCCTGCAATTTCAAAGCCTCTGGAGCGCGCAATCGTGATCTGACCGAGATTGCCCAGTAAGACACGGCGTATGCCAATGGAGGCGGCGCGGTCTAAATCGGAAAGAAGCTCGCGCATCTGATCGTCATGCACCACACGCGGCAAAACCGCGCCGATCGTCTGCGTCTGCGCCAAAGATGTATAGTACTCAGGCTGCGCGACGATCTGACAAAGAGGAACATAGATGATTGCCGGATGTGCGTTGAGCAGCTTGGGTGTGATCTGCTCCGTTTTCAGCACGCTCACACTCATGCGCGGACGCTTCGCTTCGCCTGCAAGCTTCTGCGGCTCGGAATAAATGCCGATCTCCGTCGGTGTCAGCCGACCGCGCACGGCGGTCAGATGCGAAAGCACCTCGCGGCGCAGGCGGTTGAGCTCGGCGGCGCTTACGCTCAGTCCCGGATCGAGCACACAGCGCACAGCTTGCGAAAAATACGGCGTGCCGCCGGTCTTGCTCAGACGTGCTTCAACTTCCCCGGCTGTCAGTTCACGGGTACGGGCAGGCTCGGGCGGATGTCCCTGCGTTTTGCAGATATTGCCCTGCTCATCCTGCACAGCAAGCATCACCGGCTGCATCCGCTTGATGATGGCGTAAAAACGCACGCCGACCCTCTGCGGCTCAGCACCCTCGTAGCCGGCGCGTGCATTTTGCAGAAGCGCCTTGTCCTCCTTCTCGCTTACGCGTGTGCCGAACATCTGAGGGCCAATGTCCTTCTGATAATAGCCTTGCGTGAAGCCCTGTCTGGAAAAAGCGGTGCGCAGTTGATGCATCTGCTGCGAACTGACGGAGCCCTTGTCGATCGCCTCGCGGTAAATGCCGGTGGCGATGGCGACATATTCCGGACGCTTCATGCGTCCTTCGATCTTCACGCTGGCCACACCAAGCTTCTCAAGCTCCTGCATGTGCTGAACCAGACAATTATCCTTCAGGCTCAGGGGATATTTTTCTTCAAAACGGCCGTAGCCGTAAGGCAGTCGGCACGGCTGAGCGCACTGACCGCGATTGCCGCTTCTGCGACCGATGACGGCGGACATATAGCACTGACCGGAATAGCACATGCACAGCGCGCCGTGGACAAATACCTCGATCTCAACGGGACTGTTGCGGCAGATGAAGGCGATGTCCTCCATCGGCAGCTCTCTTGCCAAAACCACGCGGCTGAGTCCCATTGCAGCGGCCTGACGCACGCCCTCAAGGGAGTGGATGCTCATCTGCGTGGAGGCGTGCAGCTCGATTTGCGGCGCAATTTGGCTGCACAGCGATACAACGCCCAGATCCTGCACGATGAAGGCATCAACGCCTGCTTCGGCGGCAGCGCAGATCGTCTCGGAAAGGCTGCGCATCTCGCGGTCGCTGACGAGGGTGTTAAGGGTCAAATGCACCTTGACACCGCGTACATGGCAATAGCGCACCGCTTCGCGCAGCTCCTGCAATGTGAAATTTCTCGCGCTGCGGCGTGCGTTAAAGCTGTCTACGCCGAGATAAACCGCGTCGGCACCGTTACAAACCGCTGCGCGCAGGGCATCAAACGAGCCGGCGGGAGATAATAATTCGAGCATATTTCAAACTCCTACCATCAAAAAAAACAAATCACATATTTCATCAGCATAGATTATAACATAAATCACCTCAAAAAACTATAGACCAACAAGAATTTGCGTAAAAAAACTGTAAATTTTTCGGCATTATCACAAAACGCCTAAAATTGCGGCTGCAGTCTCATTGTCAACATAATTTTGCGTTTTTTTCGGAGGTATCTGTGCAAAATGCTTGAGTTGTCAACAAACACACAGGGTTATGCACAGGGAATGTTATGGAAACCGACCCGAAAACGCCGAAATTTTCTCTGTTTTACACAGAACGATAAAAAAACAACATTCACCCTGTGCAAAGAGAAAAAAATGTGATACAATAGAAGCAGTTTAATGGGAGCGAGGCTGCTTTTATGTATCGGAAAATCGAGGAGATTGTGAAAAATGCAGGAAGGATCGTCGGAAGTGCGCATGACATTGATGAAAGCGTAAAAATAAAGACATCATCTTGCGATCTTGTGACCGCTTACGATACCGCGGTGCAGGAATATCTGCGCACTGAGCTGATGGCTGCGTATCCGCAATTCGGCTTTTACGGCGAGGAGAACGACTGCTGCCGGACGGAGGGCAAACACGGCTGGTTCATCGTCGATCCGATCGACGGTACGGCGAATTTTGTCCGTCGGCTTCATCATAGCTGTATTTCCGTCGGTCTGCTGCTCAATGGGCAGATGGAATACGGTGCGGTCTATAATCCTTACTACGATGAGCTTTTTACCGCGCAGAGGGGACACGGTGCCCTCTTAAACGGTGAGCCGATCCACGTCACCGATGTGCCGATGCAGGAGAGTCTGCTTCTGTTCGGCAGCGCCATTTATTACCGAGAGACCATTCCCGCAACGCTGCGCTTTGTTGAGGAGCTGTTTCCGCAAACCCTGGATTTCCGTCGGGGCGGTTCGGCTGCGCTGGATCTTTGCTATCTTGCAGCGGGCAAGGCGGATGTGTATTTTGAATGCTGTATTCGTCCGTGGGACTATGCTGCAGGCAGCCTGATCGTGCAGGAGGCAGGCGGTGTGGTCAGCGCGCTGGACGGGACGCCCCTGCGCTTTGAGGATCGCTGCTCTGTCGCAGCAGGAAATCCGAAAAACTATGCGCAGCTCATTTCTTTGTCGAAAAAAATTGCCGCAGAACCAAATATGAAAGGAAGAATTTTATGAAAAAAAGAAAACCGATTGCACTGATTGCCGTCTTTCTGATCGTATCTGTTCTACTCAATGCGTGCAGTTTTTCACGCATCACAGACACGCAGGAAAAAACGCCCGAAGGCACATTTTTTACTCCGAAGACGGAAGCAACGCAGACAGAGCCCGAAGAGACGACCGAGCCGGAAACGCACACGCCCTACACCGAGTATGAGCGTCCGCGCGAGCCTGTGCTTGCGGAGTGTTCTTTTGACGAAATTACCTATGAAAGACCCGATGCGCAGGCGATTCTCGATGATTTTGCCGAGCTGCAGGAGCTGGTGGAAGCCGGAGCTTCGTGGCAGGAGATTTTGCAGGTCTATGAGCCGATCGATGAGGCGACCACGATCTTCAGCACGATGAACAGCTATGCTCATATCCGCTACACGCTTGATTTGAATGACTCCTATTATGATGACGAATACAACTGGTGTGAGGAGCAGATGCCGATTCTGGCCCAGGCGGAGGAGAAATGCTTCATCGCCATGGCGAAAAGTGCGGAGCGCGAAAAGCTGGAGGAAGAATTTTTCGGAGAGGATTTCTTCGACTTTTATGACGAAAACCAAATTTTTTCCAACGATCGCGTAGTAGAACTCATGCAGAAGGAAAGCGCGCTCGAGTCGGAATACATGGCGCTGCAGAGCGACAAAACCATCGAATGGAAGGGCGAGGAACAGCTTGTCGATGACCTGCTGGCCGACGATTCTCTCGGCTATATGGACTACCTCGCCGTGATCGATGCGTATTACAGCAAGTATAATCCTCTCTGCGCCGACATTCTCATTGAGCTGATCCTGGTGCGCAATGAGATCGCCCAAGAGCTTGGCTATGAGACCTATGCTGATTTTGCCTACAGCTACTACTACGAGCGCGACTACAGCCCCGAGCAGGTGCGGCAGTATTTAGACAGCATTGCCGAAAATCTGCAGCCTCTGTATTTTGCGGCCTCTGCGAGCGGCGATTCTACGCCTATGGATACGGATACAACGATGGCTCTGCTTGAGGGTGTTGCCTATGAGCTCGGCGGCGAGATCGCGACGGCGTATGATTACATGATGGCCTACGATCTTTATGATATTACCGAGTCTACAAGCAAGATGCCCGGCTCGTATATGACGTACCTGTACGCATATGAGATGCCTTATATGTATGTTTCTCCGACCAATGAGATCGGGGATTTGATGACGGCGGCGCATGAGTTCGGTCATTTTGTCGATGGCTATGTCAACTGCAACGGAACCAGCTCCATTGACTGCAATGAGATTTTCTCACAGGCGTTGGAATATCTGACGATCGACGTTGCCGATTTGAGCCGAAGCGAACGCGAAAGTCTGCGCAAATCGCAGGCGGCAAGTGCAGTTACGACCTTCTTGGGTCAGGCGTGCTACGCCGATTTTGAAATGCAGCTTTATCTTTTGGACGAGGATGAGCTGACGGCTGAGAACTTTAACCGAATTTTCGGTGAATGTATGGAGAAGTATCTCTACGAAATTGATGGCTACGAAAAGTATTATGAGCCCGGATGGTTTGAGGTGCAGCACTTTTTTATCTCCTCGCACTATGTCATCAGCTATTGCGTATCGCTCGATGCGGCGCTGCAGGTCTATCAGTGCGAGCTGGAGGACGGAAGCGGCTTGGAAACCTACCGCAGACTTCTTTCTCTGTCTTCGGGAACCTCCATTCAGGAGCTGATGCAATCTGCTGAACTGGCCTCCCCGTTTGATGAGGGGCGTATGGAGGCGCTGTATCGCTTCTTGCGTGGGGAGCTGTATTCCTGAGGTGCAAAAGATAAAAAGATTGATTGCTCTACTGATGGCTTTGGCGCTCCTGCTGACGGGCTGCTCTGCCATCGAGGAGCTGTTTGGCCCGGGGCCTCTTCGTGAGCACGAAAGCTATACGACCTTCAAACGCTACAGCTACTCCCTCGGTGCACCGAAGAAGTTCTCTCAGATCGATTACGTCCATACCGATGTGGATAACCTGCTGCAACGGCTGAATGATGTGGCGGTTTCGGCGCAGGAGGGAACCGATCCGAACGCGATTTTGAAGGCGTACGACATTGCCTACAGCAACTATGTCATGTACTATACCCGAGCCAACATTGCCTACATCAAGTATTGCCGGAATGTTCAGGATGAATATTACGCAGACGAATATGCTTACCGTATGGAAAGCGCGCCGCTGCTGAATCAGGCGTTAGAGGAATGCTTGATTGCTTTTGCGAAAAGTCCTCTGCGTGATTCGCTGGTGGAATATTTTGATGAAGAGCTGTTTGAGTATTATGAGAATCACACGTTCTACAGCAATCACGAGGCTGTGGAGCTGCTGCAGGAGCAAAATCGTCTGCTCGCGCAGTATACGAAGCTGCTTGGCGATATGGAAATCTCGATCGATTCGGAGGGGAACCCTGCAATTGCGGACCCTTCTTCGGAGAAGATTGACGATCTTCTGCGTGAAAACCGCGAGCAAGCCGCCGAAATTTTGAAGGAGCTTGTGCGGCTCAGACAGGAGCTGGCAGATGTATTCGATGAAGACTCCTATGCCGACTTGATTTTTTCATGGGGCTATTACCGTGACTACGGAGACGAAAAGGCAAAGGACTATCTGCAGCTTTTGAAGCAGGAATTTGTGCCGCAGATTACGCGCTATGAGACGGTTCCGACACTTTCAAGTGTGGACGACGGAGAAGTTTTGCAGCTTTTGGAGGATACCGTCTACCATCTCGGCGGTGAGATCGCCACGGCGTATGAATTTATGGATGATTACGAGCTTTATGACATCGGAAACGATGACATGAAGATGCCGGGCGCGTATACGGTCTATCTGGATTACTACAATATGCCGTTTATCTATGTCGCAGGAGAGGGTTCGATGCAGGACCTTCTGACGGTGTCGCATGAGTTCGGGCATTTTGTGGATCAGTATGTCAACAGTAATACCACTTATGCCTTGGACAGTGCTGAGATTTTCTCGCAGGCATTGAGCTATCTGATCGTCCACCATGCGGACCTTGAGGAAAATGACCGCGAGGATCTGCTGCGCTACTGCTTGCTGCAGGCGCAGGATGTATTCCTGTCGCAAGGAGCGTACGCCGATTTTGAGCTGAAGCTGTACGAGCTTTCTTCCGAGGAGATCACGGCCGAT
>CAYVLD010000026.1:0-17715 GCA_964452205.1 uncultured Oscillospiraceae bacterium | reverse complement strand
GCCGCCTACATGACCGCAAGCGGCCAGTAATCAAACAAAACAGCCCCCTGAGAACGTAAGTTCTCAGGGGGCTGCCGGATTGTCGAAAAACTATAGTTTTGTCATTGCGTTTCCGCCGTCAAGTCGGTCGTGGCAATCTCAAATATTTTGCTTTTGCCGTTCTTGATGACATATTTTTACAGTCCCTTTCAAACAAAAAGCGTGCAATCTCTTTCAAAGTATATCGAAAGAGACTGCACGCTTTTATTGTCACGATTAATTTTCGTTTATCTTACAATGATAAGCTGTCATCATTTTATTGCATCTTCTAATCTCTCATGTAAGGACGCTTCTTTCACGACCAAGTGAACACAATGCCGCCTGATAACATCGGTCCATGGTAACATATGCTGTCATTATTGTCATGTGTAGCATCTGTGAGATCCACTTGGCAGTTGAAAAAATTATAAAACTGACCGTGGTCATAGGTACAGCTTTCCTCACCATAATTAATCGGCCGGAATCCACCGCTGCTGCAACTCAGCGCGATTGCTGCATTTAGCTGGAAAGACTCCAATCCCAGATACGGCTTTTCATATTTTCTTCTCATCCGTTTCACTCCTTTTTTGACTCATTTTTCGTAAACGAATCAATCAGCACCCATTATTTCTTATTATACACTTCCCATCATTAATTTGCAATAACTTTTATTTTCAAATTTTCATTTGTGCCGAAAAAGTTGTTTTTTTGAGGGCTTTTTCCGCAAATAACGCTTGCAAAATACGTTATTTGCGGAATTATGCAGCGATGCCGCATAAGCCGCAACAGCGAATTATTCAGCAGACAATATTTAGCACAATTCCTGCTCCAGATTATAAAACACTTCCGTATCAAAAAATTCTACGACCGTGATTCCAAGCCCATCACACAGTTTTTTGATCGTCGAGATCGTTGCACTCTTGTTTCTGCCGCTGACAATATTATTGAGCGTGGATTGGGTCACACCGCTGATCGCAGCAAGATGATTCACCGTAATATTATTTACCTCACAAAGCTCCAAAATTCGCTCGCGAACTGCCATTCCAATTGTCATTCAAGTCCCATCCTTACATTTTTGTTCTCTATGTAGAATAGCCCTTTTGAGTTAAAAAGATTAACTCAAAAGGGTTGACTTTCAAAACGGAGCCATATATAATCAAACAAGGAAAGTTTAATTGCTAAAAAAGGTTATATTTTCATTGCAATACTTTCGTTTTTAATTTTATTTTATATAGTTATATGCAGATGAACTTGGAGGTAAAAATTATGAACAGACAAAAACTCTCACTTCGTTTGCTCTCATGGCTGCTGCTTTTGGCAATGCTGGTCGGCATTTTCCCGGTTGGCGTGTTGGCATCCAACGAAGAGATGGCAGAAACCAATGCAGTCGAGAAGAAGATCGCAACACGCTCGACAACAACAGAACCTGCTAAAGATGTGGGTACAAATTACCTTGTTGAAAGCATCCCTGAGGTGGAAGGCTGCTTTGCGCAACAGGGCATGTGCTTTCCGGCTTTGAATGAGGACAATGCAGCTCTGATGGCGATGGCCGGCGACACCTTTGAGGAGACGGTCACGGCAACAACCCCCAAGGCAACCTGCTCGTCTAACGGCTTAGCTACGACCTACTGCTGCGAGTGCTCTGCTATTTTGAAAACGACAAAGCTGGCAGCGCTGGAGCATACTGACAGCGACAGCGATAATATCTGTGATGCTTGCGGTGTTGATTTTGCAGGAAGCTTTGCACTGATCAACAGAATCAATACTTTGGTTGATCCCATTGCTACAAATGAGTATTATGATCTGACGGGCTGCGCCTTTGACAGCAATGCGTGGGACGGTATTTACTATTTGGTGCAGGAGGGAAGCGACGGTGTAACCCGTGTATTTGACACGCTCAACCAGAGCAACCGCCTTGGCTTCCCTGCGACAACCGTTACGGTCAAGGACAATGCGATCTACGGCGCAGAGCCGGGAATGGCGATTGAACTGATCTTCCGCGCGGCAGGTACGAATGAGGGTACCTTCAACATTAAAATGAACGGCGATTACTATCTCGGCTACGGCGCGAATGCGACGACCGGTACTTACGGAGAGGCTCGCCGTATGACTTCCGCCTACAACTTATCTCTGCGTGTGGTTACGGAAACATATCTTGATCGCATGCGTATTTACAGACAGATCGAAGGCACACCGCATTGGTTAAGATTGCATGAGCAGGACGGTTACTATTTCTACCGCTTCAATTCGAACGTATCAGCTTGTGCGGATAACACCTTCTACCTTTATAAGCTTCTGACGGATCGCCTGCATACCGAAAATATGTATGCAACGCTCAAGGAAGCAGGTAACTATGTCAATCCGAGTGCGGCATATGATACGGTTTCCTATAACAGCTTCTTGGCCTGCGTGGAGCGATGCATTGCTCTGTATGAGCAGTATAACGGCACGGTTCTTACGGGCAATAATTTAACGAACCGTGATGCGTTGCAGGACAGCTTTGACGCCGCAGAGCGTGAGCTGATCAATTTGATGGGCATCCTCAAAATCAACTTAGAGGGTAAAGGCATTCGTTATTTCTCGGCGAATATGTATAACTACAATGAGGACAATATGAATGCTCTGGTAGATGTCATGACCGGTGCGGACACGGCAGGCTTCTATTTTGAATCCGGCAACAACAAGAACACGACTGCTTTCTACAGTGTCTATGACGGCACTACAAGCGAGATCGTTAAGGAAAAGACGATCCGCTCGCAGATGTACAGTATAACCTCCGGTATTGCGGCGAGCGATCTTTCTACGGCAACGAATCCGCCGTTTGCCAACACCGTTGTCACGACAGACTTCTGGAGTGAAACGCCCATTGAAAACGCGAAAGAGGTCTACACCGATGTCGGCGTGCCGTTTACTTATGAAGACGGCTACTACATCCTCAATAGCGATACCAACGCGGTATTCTTTGAAGGAGAACCGACTTCCGGCACAAATCTTGCGATTTCAGAACGACCTGCCGCTTACTATTGGTCGGGCGGCATGACGCACGGTGTTGCAAGTCAAAACTATGTTGAAAGCGATTATACAACATTCGAGCAGAGCGATGGCTATGTCACAGGCTTCCAGCCCTTTGCGAAAATGACAAACCGTAAGGCTGCGGCTTATGCTGCCGAAGCGTCCGTATTTGAAGCGACCGAACCGGTTGACAGCTATCTGCTCGACGGTGTCGCCTTCAGATCTGCCACCAGCCCGGTCGTAGAAGTCTCCGGCTCCGGTACTGCGGTTTGGGGCTTCGGTATGAAGCTCGATGTCGACTTCATTATGACCGAAGACGGCCGCTTGGCTGACGATGCAAACACACCGATCACTTTCGAATTTTCCGGTGATGATGACGTTTGGGTCTATATTGACGGAAAGCTCGTTCTGGACATTGGCGGTTCGCATGATGCCATCCAAGGTGTGATCAATTTTACGGATGGTTCTGTGATCGTTCGTTCGGACAAGTATGACCGTGTACGCGACAAGAATACCGACGGCTACGGTTGGTCTGACAGCAGTAAATATGATGCTTCGCAGCTTTCCGATGTACATTCGATCATCACGAACCAAATGTATCAGAAGAACATCTATACCGAGGTATTTAATCAGACCATCGAGGAATTTGCAAACGACGGTCAAAACCATACTCTGACGATCTACTACATGGATCGAGGTAAGGGCAGAACAAACTCCATGATCAAGTTCAATCTGCCGCAGACCGATATTTTGACGGTCAACAAGGATGTCAAATGCGCAACCTATCAGGGTGGTAATTTGGTTGAAATGGATGCTTCCGAATCCGCATCCTTGATGAGCACCTTGTCTACCATGAGCTTTGAATACACCCTGACCGATAACGGTACTGCGATGGCAAATCAGTCCTATCATCTGCTTGAGAACGGTATTGAACTTGGTGAGTATACTACAAGTGCAGCCGGTAAATTTACACTGAAGCACGGTCAGAGTGCGGTGTTCAAGGGGCTGAACTTCACTGCAGACAACAAGTACAAGGTCGTAGAAACTACGCCTGCAAGCACTTGGTTTTATGTGAATTGGTCTTACACGGCCACGGGCGACCGAGCTGTAACGGCTGCTACGCCGACATTTACCTCCGGCAGCTACAATGAGAATATTTCCAGCACAGTTTCCATCGACGGTGATCTGTATGGCAATGAAACAATTACATTCAACTGCACAAATACCTTTGTTGATTTGTCACCACAGACAGATGAGATCATCGTAGACTACGGCAAAACGATGCAAATTGATGTGTTGGAGAATGATCCGCCGCTGATGTTTACCTGGGGATATTCCAGACAACTGCAAGGCTTTGCGGATTACACCGACAGCCTGAATCTGATCACAAGCCGTAAGAACGCAGGCGAAACGACCTATTCGTTAAGCAGCGGTGAGCTTTCTATCGTAGACAGCACGGTGCAGTTTGTTCCCTCAAAAATGCTTGACACCGTTGAGCGGGTCTATTGTGTTGTCAAGTATACCAAGGGTACGGATTCGTTCTATGTCTATGAAGAACTGCGGATCATTCCTGCAACGGTGATGTATTACGAGACCGACTTTGGTGATGGCATCTTTGAGACAGAAAGCCATCAAGATTTTCTCTTTGTCGATTTCGGTCCTGATGAACCTACTGATTGGCAAAATCCGAAAGGAATTACAGTCACGCAGGATAGCGAAAATGGTATCATTCATGGTGAGATAGAATCCGATACCACCCCCTTTATGCCAATGTATAATCCTACACTTCTGAATTATACACTTCGGGAAGGGGATGTTGTCAGTATCCGCATCAAAGTCAATGTCGAATCTGCCACCCATTACTCGGGCATACAGATCTTTATGGCAACAACAACGACTGGACATACGAACTATAAGGAAGAAACCTCAATTCGAATGACCGAAGAGACGAAACATTTTAATACTGATAACTTTGTTACATTGCAGTATCCTGTCAATGAGCTTTTGATCGGCGAGACCTTGAGAGCGTTCCGTGTGGACCCGTTCGATTCCGCCACCAATGTCAAGGGAACAGTAGACCTTGACTATATCTACATTGGACCTGCAGCGAATGCCCCTGCTGATGATTATCTGTATTTCGATTTCGATAACGGAACAGACGATCAGCTCCGCTATAAGCAGGAGCAATACGGTGGCGTCAACTTTGACGAGGGCAACTGGGTGCTCGGTGACGCAGCGTATTCTACTGCATATACGATCGACAACGATGCAGGAACTTTGGTAATCAATCTCTCTTCGAACACGTCTTACAATGGACCTTATCTGTCGGTCACGAATGGTTTAACGACGGATTATCCTTGGTCGAGTAATTACGATTGCGGTATTTTGGATTTCGATGCGAGTGACATTGATGTAATGAAGGTGCGCTTTAAGATAACAAACTGCACGAAAATTACTGATAATGCTACAACTGCATTGTTTGTTAGCCATTACACTCGCAACGGTGAAGAAAAGTATTATGGCGGAATAGGAGAAAATGTGCAGTATACATTCCTTGAGGATGAATGGATCACTGTTTCGATAAAGATTGGAGAGCTGTTCCAAGCCGGAGATATTCTCAGTACGGTCGGCGTATGGTTCCCCAATCTCGAAAGTACAAACGGCGGACAAGTAATCGTTGACTGCATATATGTAGGCAAGGAAGAGGACTTCAACAAGGTTACCGTTTATAATCGCTCGGAGTGGAAAACCGTGACCGATGACACAACGCCTGATTCCGTGCAGGACAGCGGCTTGACGAATAACGACAACTATCTGCTCTTGGACTTCAACGAGGGCGATAAGACGGTCTGGAATTATCTCAATCAGGCAACTGTCACTAAGGACTTAGCAAACGGTGTTCTCAAGGGAAAAATCACCGGTATTGATCCTTGGGTCGGCATGGTTAAGGGCGGCAATCAGCTTAGCTATACCTTTAAGAAAGGTGATGTGGTTCAGGTTCGCATCAAAACTACGATTACGAAACCGACCAATAAGCAGGTAGGCTTCCAGTTCTACTATTCTACGAGAGAAAACCCGGGATATAATTCAACGAAGCGCATTTATGACAATTATTATGATCACATCACGGGAGAATATGAGATCGTCACCTTGGAGGTTCCTGAAGCGCATTTCGGCCAAACAATTGCCGATCTTCGTGTTGATCCTGTGGTAAGTGATTTGGGTACAGATGCCGACGGTACTTATGAGATTGATTATATCTATATCGGTCCTGAAAGCCGTGCCCCGGGTAATGATGCGATCTTCATTGACTTCAATAACGATGACCTTTCTTATACGCGTTATCGTCAGGACGTTTACGGCGGCTTTGACGGCGATGCCGATCCTTGGTCTGCTAATACGGCAAGAAATACGGAGCTTTACGAGGGTGACGACGTGGGAACTAAGGCGTTTACTGCAGTTTCCGGAAACATTGCCCACTACATTCGCTCCAGTACGGATAATGCCAAGAACTATACGCTCAATCACCAACCGTCTTCGACGGATGTGCTGCAGGTGCGCTTTAAGCTGGAAAATTTCACGAATACAACGAAGACGCCCTATGTTGCAATGACTGTTTATTCCGGCGAAAAGGTCGATGCAGACGGTGACGGAAAGGATGACGGCTTCGAGGCAGGCAGAATGTATTTTAGCACCGATTATCTAAACAGCGGAGAGTATATCACGCTCACCGTTCCGATGAGTGCGTCTTATGCAGCGTTAGAGAAGGTTTCGACATTCTGTGTCTTCTTCAACGAAATGACCTCCATCAGTGCAACGCAGCTCGGCAAGGTCACGATTGACTATATTTATCTTGGCTCGCAAGAAAATGCGCCGTCGCAAGACAAGATGGTCATCGGTTACGATTCGAGCTATGAGAATGATACGAATTATTCCAATGGCAGCAGTCTCTATGTTGAGGGTGTGGGTGTGCCGCTGCTCAATTCCGATTACACCTTGAAACCGGCAACTTACAACGCAGCTTCCTTTACTTTTACGGGAACCGGCTTTGATCTTCTCAGCCGCACCGGCACACAGCAGGGTGCAATTCGTGTGATGATTTACAAAGCGGACGGCACCTATGTTAAGACCGTATCGGTTGTTAACAAGAGCGATAAGAATTTGGAACTGTATCAAATTCCGGTTGTTTCGGTCAATGATTTGACTCACGGAACCTATCAAGTTAAAATCTTTGTCAACGCGGCCTACGACTATGGCAACGACGGCAATGCCGACAATTTCGGCGGTGCGTTAGACCGCGGCGGTGAATTCTACTTCGATGCCGTCCGCATCTACAATCCGATCGACACATCATCGACCGTTCGCGCTAACAACGCTCTGAACCAAGCGGCATATGAGGCTTATTTGAAAATTGGCGAAGCAGATCAAACCCTCACTGAGGTTCGAAAACTCCTGATCGATGCAGGAAGCTTTACCGCAGGCGGCACGATGGAGGGTGTGCTTTATCTCGACAACACCGACAAGAGCGCTACCATCACCAACTACACCAGCTACGGTCCGAATAACGAAACGTATCTCGCCGCAGGTCAGGCAATCGCCTTTAAGTTAGTTGCAAGCGGTATTCTTCCGGCAAGCATCGACCTCGGCGCGAAGACGGCGAAAAACGAGGATGCAAATCTGACGATGAGTGTCAGCAGCTCCGCTCCAAGCGACTTTCCGACCAAGCAGGCCGTTACTGTTACAAGCAGCACGGTGCAATATTATCCGTTAAGCATTCCGGCTTCTGCATGGCAGAGTGCAAGCGATGGGAGCAAATATGTCTATGTGACCATCTATAACGCTGACGGCGCAGGCATTTTGTCTCTGACCGATATCAAGTACGCTTACGACGCCGCAACCACCGCTTCCGCAGCAACTCGCAGCGTGCGTTTCGTAGTGGATGCCGATCTGCTTGCAAATGCAAATATTCAATTCGAAACTGCAACGGACGATTTGAGCTTCATCACGAGCATCAGCGCAGGCGCAGAAATGAAGATCATCTACACGATCACCCCGGCTACCGTCGCAGGGTATGACAGCTTCTATATGACGGTCGTCAAGGACTTTGCTGAGGGTGAGGCAGTCACAGCAACCTACACCTTGGATGATGGCATTACTGAGGTCAAAAAAGCCGATGGCTCGACTCTCGCCTATCAGATTGCTTACAGCGGCATCAACGCAAAGGAAATGGGCGATAAGTTCACGGCAACGCTGCATGCGCAAACCGAAGATGGCGCTCTGTATTGCAGCAATCCTGCAGAAAACTCGATCAAGAGCTATCTGACCGAAAAACTTAATGATGAAAACGCAATCGATGAGCTCAAGACCATGTGTGTCGACATGCTGAACTACGGTGCCGCAGCCCAGATTCGTCTTGATTACGATACTGACAATCCGGTAAACGCCGATCTGACCGAGGCTCAGTTGCAATATGCAACCACACAGATTCCGTCAGCAGAAAACAACAGCACCTCTACGGGTGATGGCGCGAAGCTCATCAGCAGCGTGTCGCTGCAGTCGAAGGTTCTGCTATACCTCAACTGTAACTACACAGGCGCCGATGCTTCAACTCTGCACTACATCATCAAGGACGCAGAAAGCGGCGAAACACTCGACACGCTGGACGTTACCAAGACGGGCACCTTCCGGCAGGCAGTTTACAGCAACGTCGGCGCAAAGCAGATGCGTCAGCTTCTGGCCATTACGCTCTACGACGGCGACAGCGCAGTTTCTCAGACACTCACTTGGAGCGTTGAAAGCTATGTCGCTTCTGTCCGTGAAAAATCGACCTCCTCCGAGGCAGAAATCAACATGGTCAATGCCATGCTCACCTACGGTGACAGCGTCGCAGCTTACATGTCAGCAACAGGTCAATAAATTTCCGATCAGGCATGGGAACAAAACTGTTCCCATGCCACTTTTTTAAGCTGAATTAAAGTACATTTAGGGAAAGAGGTATATAATATTCAATCATAAAATGAAGTAAGTATGCCCTCTCCCCTATTTTGCCATGTAACATATTTGTTATATGCGTATAAACGGATACTCCCGTCCGATTTTGACGGTTTTGTATCAATAATCAGTGAAAGGATGCTGTATTGGCAGGTACGGCCTCCGAAAAACTGAGAAAGAAAGGAAGAATTATGTGAAAAAAAGAATTGCTGCACTGTTGCTGGCAATGCTGATGGTTCTGTCTATGACAACGCTCAGCGTTTTCGCACAAGAACCTGCTCAGCTCGTTTTGTCCGCGCAGTACATCGATGGCAAGGCAGTCGTTGAACTATCCGTAGAAAATGCCGACGGTTTAACAGACGGTCAGCTGCGTATCGATTACGACGCAAATGCTCTTACGCTCGAAAACGCCTATGCAAGCAAGGCATGCGCCGCTGCGAGCGTAAACACCAAAACCTCCGCTGTCGTATCTATGGCATGGGCAGGAAGCAAGCTGACAAATGAGCAGACGCTTCTTCTGACGCTGGTTTTCAGCGTTACGGGTAATGAGGAGGCTGTCGTCAGCGCAAATGCCGTGAGCGCTAACGCCTCCGGCAATGCCGTAAATGTTGACGGTGCAACCGTCACCGTCGGCAAGTACAATCCCTTTGTAGACATCGATGAGCATTGGGCAAAAGAGGATATTCTGCTTGCCTTCCATGCCAATCTCTTCAATGGTATCAGCGAAACGGAATTCGGTCCTGACATCAACATCACACGCGCGATGTTCGTGACCGTGCTGTACCGCCTTGACGGTGCACCTGAGATGGATGCTGTCGAAAGCGCATTTACCGATGTCGATACCAACGCATATTATGCCGATGCCGTCATTTGGGCAACGCAGAACGGCGTGACCAATGGTACAAGCGAGACTACCTTCAGCCCGTGGGTCAGCATTACCCGTCAGGAAATGCTCACCATGCTCTACCGCTATGCACAGTATAAGGGCGAAGATGTCGCTGCTGAGGCCGATATTAGCAGCTTCACCGATGCTGATACCATCAGTTCTTGGGCTGCTGACGCGATACAGTGGGCACTTACCAAAGAGCTGGTCACCGGCTATCCCGATGGCACACTTCAACCGAATGCGACCGCAACCCGCGCACAGACTGCTGCCATTTTGTGCCGCTACACCGGTCTTTCGTAACAGGAGGGATATACTATGAAGAAATTTAATCGATTCCTATCTCTTCTTTTGAGCCTGTGCATGCTGCTGACGATTGCGCCCACCGCATTTGCCGCGCAGGATGCCGTAAGCAGCTCCATCACGGCTGAGACGAACCTGACGCCTCCTTCTTTTGAGCTCAAAGAGCTGCTTTCCGAGCAGCAGGAAGAAGCTTCCGTTGAGGTTCAGAAAATCGAAAACCCTGACTACGATCTGAAGCTGCAGAGCAACGAGAGCTCGCCTATCGAGTCCCTCAGCTATGCCGATACGGACATCGTAACCGTGATCGTTGTCATGGAAGACGAATCTTTGCTGGATCAAGGCTTCAGCAAGAAGCAGATCTCTGCCAACGATGCTTCTCTCACCGCTGCAAAGCAGCAGCTCGCTGTCAAGCAGGATGCTCTGATTAAGCAGATTTCCGACGTTACCGATGAGAAGTCCGTTTTGAGATACCGCTTCAGCGTTATCGTCAGCGGTCTGTCTTTTGACATACCCTACGGCGATCTGGCAAAGATTGAGGCGCTCGATGGCGTTAAGTACGCTTTTGTTGCTCCCGTATATGATGTTCCCGAGGACTATACTGCCAACAGTTCTACCGTGGACACCAACATGTACGCAACCTCTGATACCTTCGGCTCCGCTCAGACTTGGCTTGATGCCGGCTACACCGGCGCAGGCATGCGCGTTGCGATCTTGGATACGGGCTTGGATCTGGATCATCCGTCCTTTACCGATGCCCCCGAGCTGACCGAAACCTCCCTGACGGTAGAAGAAATTCAGGGTGTCATTTCCGAGCTGAACGCTGCAAGTCGCTATTTCAGCGTTTACGGCATGGAGCTCAAGGCCGAAAACCTCTACCGCAGTGAAAAGGTACCCTACGGCTTTAACTACGGCTCAAACAGCCTGGATGTCACCCACGACAACGACCAGGTTGGTGACCACGGAACCCACGTTGCCGGCATTGCTGCCGCAAACGCCATTGAATCGACCGATGTTGTCGGCGTTGCTCCCGATGCACAGGTCATCGTTATGAAGGTGTTCCAGTCCACCGGCGGCGCAATTTTCGACGACATTCTCGCAGCCTTGGAAGACTGCTATCGTCTGAATGTCGATGCCGTTAACATGAGCCTCGGTTCTGCAGCCGGCTTCACCAGCACCGGCTACGAGCTGTATGATGAGATTTATTCAAAGATCACCGAAAACGATATGATCGCTGCCGTCTCTGCCGGCAACAGCTATTCCGCTGCCTATGGAAACGGCTACGGCACAAACACAAACCTCACCTCCGATCCGGACAACGGTGTTCTCTCCTCCCCCGGCTCTTGGTTTGGCTCTACCACGGTTGCAAGTATCGAAAATGAGAGCACCATGTCGCTGTACTTCGTCGCAGGCGATAAGAACATCGCTTACACCGACGTCGGTGCAACCGCCATGTATACTCTCGCCGGCAGCGAGCTGGAATACGTCATGGTTCCCGGCTTGGGCACAGTCGAAGATTTCGCTTCCGTTAATGTGGAGGGCAAAATTGCCGTTGTTTCCCGCGGCGAAATCGCTTTCACCGACAAGCAGACCAACGCCTACAACGCAGGCGCGATTGCATGCATTGTCTATGACAACGTAGAAGGCGATCTGATCTATATGCAGGATGCCGAAGTGCTTCCCAACGCCTTCATCAGCAAGGCAGACGGTGAATATCTCGCCGCAATCGCCGTTGACGGTGTCGGCAAGCTGCAGCTCATGGGTGCAGACGATTATATTGTTACTCCCAGCGCAACTGCAGGTCAGATGAGCGACTTTTCCTCTTGGGGTGTCAATCCCGATCTGACCCTCTCCCCCGATGTCACCGCTCCCGGCGGCAACATCTATTCCAGTATCAATGACGGCAGCTACGGTGTCATGTCCGGCACCTCCATGGCTGCTCCGCACATTGCCGGTATGGCCGCGCTCGTGCTGCAGTATCTGCACGAGGAGCACAGCGAGCTGACCGACGCGCAGATGCACACCGTTGCCGAAGCTCTGATCATGAGCACCGCAACTCCGGCAATCGAGTCCGAAGATGTCGAATACTCTCCTCGTAAGCAGGGCGCAGGTGTTGCAAACGTCTATGATGCCGTTACAAGCGGCAGCTACCTCACCGTTAACGGCTCTACGCCGAAGATTTCCATGGGCGATGACGACGGTAAGACGGGTGCTTATTCCTTCAGCTTTGAGATCAATAACTTCTCTGACAAGGATTTGACCTATCAGCTCGATGCGTCTGTACTGACAGACTTTGTTGATACCACATATTCATCCTACGGCTATTACTTCATGGGTGAAACCTCTTACAAGCTCCATAACACCCCCTCCTTCCATATTCAGGAGGAAAATCTCTCCGATATTTATGATGCCAACGTTGACGGCGTATGCAATCTTGACGATGTGCAGTACCTGCTCGACGGCATCGTAGGCAATTCCGAGCTGCCTGAAACCGTCCTTGCCGCATTCGACTTGGATGAAGACGGCGATCTGGATACGGCCGATGCACAGATTCTTTACGAACTGATCGCCTCCGGTACGTTTGAGAGCGACATCGTTGTTGTCGGCGCAGGCGAAACCGTTTCTGTCAGCGTTGAAATCCAGCTCAGCGCGTGGGATATGGGTTATATCGAAACCTTCTACCCTAACGGCATCTATGTTGACGGCTTCGTCCGCTGCTATGCACTCGACGAAGGCAACGCAGATCTGAGTCTGCCGTTTGTCGGCTTCTACGGTGACTGGAGCGCAGCCCGTGTATTTGACGGCGGCTGGTACTATCAGGATTCCGGCGAGATGGAAGTAAATCGCTATGTCAATGTTCTTTGGGTCGATTACGGCACAGACGGCTCTTACTATCTGGGCGTCAACCCCTATATCGAAGAAGAATATGACTCTGCTCACAATGTACTTTCTCCCAATGGAGATAATTATTGGGACAGCGTAAGCGAGATCTACCTGAGCATGATGCGCGGTGCAAAGGCCTTGCGCTTCACCTACACCGACGCAAAGACCGGCGAAGTTCTGCACGAGTCCACGGCCGAATGGGTACGCAAAAGCTATTATATGTCTGCCTACGGACTGAACTATCCGTTCATCTACTCCGATTATCTGGAAGATGCTTACGACTTTACCGATGCACAGGGCAACTACCTCACCAGCGGTACCGAGGTCAAGCTGACCATCGAGGCATATTTGGACGACGGTGACGAGGTCGTTGATGAAACCGTCGAGGTTCCCATCTATATCGACACCGAAGCTCCCGTACTCTATGAAGACGAAATCGCATATCTTTACAATCCGTATGCCGATACGCGCCGTCTGGAGTTCTACGTTTCGGACAATTATGACATTGCTGCAATCGTTCCTTTGACCGCTGCAGGCGATCCGTTCGAATATTACGCAGTCGAGGACAAGCCCAATGAAAAAACGCTGATCTCCATTGATGTCAGCAACTACGATTCCACCTTCATGCTCGCAGTATGCGACTACGGCGGAAATGAAACCTTCTATGAAATTTCCTTCGAAGGTGCGCAGAACTACGCAGACGATGACTTCTTCGGTTTCCGCCGTGTTGCAGTCATTCCGAGCGGCAGCTATCTGTACACAACGGACGGCCTGAACGGCTGGCTGACATTTGAGACCCCCGACAGCGTTATTCAGCACACCAACATCTACATGGACAGCAACGAAACCAACGTGGCCGCTGCTGACTTTGTCGGTAAGTATGTGATCGGCATTGATGCTAACGGTGTGATCTTTGCCATGAAGCCGGGCAACTATCAGCGTATGCCCATCGGCACATTGGAGCTGGACGGGACTGCATATCCTGCTCTGGATATGGCATATGACATCAAGAATGACATTCTGTATGTTCTGACGGATGAACTCACCGCAGGCGAAGGCGGACACCTGGCAACGCTGAACTACCTGACCGGTGAACTGACCGATCTCGGCGTAATTACCGGCTTCACAAGTGATGAGAACAACGGCAAGAGCGCACAGGGTCTGACTCTGGCTTGTGACAATGACGGCATCCTGTATTCTATCAACTACGCAAACGGTGACCTTTACACCATCGATTCCGAAACCTGCGAAGCAAGCTTGATCGGTGCAACGGGATACAATCCCGAAAACATGCAGTCCATGACGATCGACCACGACACCAACAAGCTGTACTGGGCGGCATATCAGGGCTACACAGGCACGAGCTACTTCTTCGAAGTAGACACAGCCACGGCCAAGCTGACCGAGGTCTGCAAGCCGCAGTACAACAGCGAGCTGACCGCGATCTTCAAGCCCTACGAAATTGACGGTCTGTTCCCTGCCGACGCACAGTTGGAGGCTCTGAATCTGAGTGAAGAAACCGTTTACACCGCAGTTGGCAGTACAGTCGAGCTGATTTGCACACCTGTTCCCTATTACGCAAGTCTCGATGAGCTTGTTTGGACAAGCTCTGATGAGAGTATTGCGACGGTAGAAAACGGCACGATCACCGCTTTGGCAGAAGGCGAAGCAACCATCACCGCTGCTTGCGGCAGCATCAGCGCAAGTGCTTCTCTGATCGTCAACGCCTATGCCGGTGACATCAGCTACTACGACATGGGTTACAACTACGCTTGGTACACCTCCAACGTAGCTGCACCGGCCGATGCAACTCAAATTGCTACCGGTCAGACCACGAACTACGGCTTCACCGCCGGCACCTATGCCAACGGTTATGTCTATGCCGCTGACTATGACAATCTGCTTTACAGACTCGATCCGGTCACTCTGGAAGGCGAAAAAGTCGGCTCTGTCGGCGCATTGACCATTGCTATGGCGTTCAACTATGCTGACGGCTATATGTACGCCGTACAGCAGGCAGGCAGCTTCTGGGAAGTCTACTACAACCTGGTACGCATTAACCTCGCTACGGGCGAAACTGTGCTTGTCACGGCATTGGATGAAATAACCCTCGGCACACCGATCGGCGGCATGGCAATCGATTATGACGGCAATATCCGCCTGGTGTGTATGCAGATGGACTATGACACCTATGAAGTGATGAGTGTCATGCAGAACCTCCTCGTTTCCGATAGCGAAGGCGGCTGCACCGTAACCTACGGCGAATCGATCAACCTCAGCGGTCTGTCGTTCTACAACTATTGTTCCCTGCTCTACTCTGCCGAAAACGAGGGCTACTTCTGGGCAGATGACGCCGGCTATTTGTATCACCTTGACATCAGCGATCCTGCAAATCCTGTCATTGTCATGTTGGGCATCCTTGGCGAAAATCTGGGCGGCTGCTGGCCTCTGGCAATGTTCATGGTTCCGGAAAACGAGCCGGAAACCAACTATGCCGAGCCTGAAACGATCACGCTTGCACCGAGCTATCAAATCCTTGTCGGCGGCAGCGTCAGCGCAGGCTTGAGTGTCACTCCGTGGAACGCAAATGTCAGCGCTGCGTATACCACAGCAGATCCCGACATTGCAACCGTCAGCGCAGACGGCATTATTACCGGTGTCAGCACAGGCAAGACAACGCTGGCCGTTTACATCTCCGAGCTGGACGAAACTCTGGAAGCTGAAATCACCGTTGTATCCAGCGCAGGCACAATCAACGGTTATATGCTCATGGAGTTTGGCACCTACAGCTCCGACGTTTACACACGCTTCAGCGATGTTAACCCCGGCTCCGCTGAGATCATTGGCTACAACCTCTACGCACAGGGCTACGCCGGCTATGATGCACCCGAGGTTATGAGCCTCTTCGCAGGTGCCTACTATGACGACACGCTCTACGGCTACCTGCAGATCATGGATAACGCAACATATGTTGTCAGCTATCATATCGGCAAGATCAATCTTTCCGACTATAGCTACACCAAGCTGGCTGTCTGCGATTACACCGTGCGTGACATGGAGTTCGACTACACCAGCGGAACAATGCTTGCAATGGTCGAAGGCGGCACCTGCAAGGGCGCGCTTGCACAGGTCGATCTTGACAGCGGCGAGGTATATCTCGTCGGTGACAGCGGTATCAGCATGATCGCAATGACAGTCGATGCAAAGGGCACGGTTTACGCAATCAGCGCAGACGGCAACTTGTATTCCATCGACAAGACGAACGGCGAAGCAACTCTGATCGGCAGCACCGGAAGCTCCGGCGACATCTTCCAGTCCATGCACTATGACCACAACTCCGGCAATACCTATTGGGCACAGTCAGACAGCTCCTACAGCAGCTCCTTGCGACTGATCGATCTGGCCAACGGTTCTTCCACCAATCTGGGAATCATTGCAGGCGGCGCACAGCTTGCTGCAATGTACACGATTCCCAAGGAAGTTCCCACCTGTCCCGAAACAGTAGTGCCGACCGGCATTGCTCTGGATGAGAAGAACACGACCTATGTCGGAGGCAGCGTTACCCTGAATGTAAAGGTACTGCCTGTCAGCATCAGCGAAGTGGATCAAACTCTGACGTGGTCTTCCTCTGACGAAAGCATCGCAACCGTTGAAAACGGTGTCGTTACCGGCATCAGCGCAGGCGTTGTTACCATCACCGCCACTACCGTAAACGGCATCAGCGCAGAATGTACCGTCACCATTACGGCAGAAGAACGAAAGTTCTATGCTTATGACGAGACGAACACGCAATGGATCAGCTTCAGCGCAGAAGACACCTCCGCTGTCACGGTCGTCCGTGAAGATGCAGAGGGAGAAGCTCCCATCGCAGCCGCCATCACCGTCGGTGACAGCATCTATGCGTATGACGCAAACGGCATGTTCTACTCCATTGATGGCACGACCTTTGAGCGCACCGCCATTGGCGTGGGTGTCTCTGAAATGACTGTCGATGTAGAGTATTTCAGCTATGCTATCTGGGGCTACGCAACCGCACAGATTCCTTTAACGCCCGTTGATATGTCCTACGATGCTTCTAACGGCAAGGTCTATCTCAATGCGATTGCAGCCGACGAAGACCTTTGGATCTTCAACACCGTAATCGGCGAAGTGGATCTGAGCAGCGGCAAGATCGAGATTCTGCTCAATTCTCAGGAAATTCAGGCAGCAAACCTTCTTGTCACCGACAGCACCGCCTTTATGGTAGACTGCTTCATGAGCGGTATGCTTAACACGCTTGATCTGACCGCTGAAGAGAAGGTGCTGTTCCAGCAGAGCCTGGTTCCCGGCTACTGGGGCGAATATTACAACGGCCGTGGTTTCATCCTTGATGAACTGACCGGTGAGGTCTATGTAGTGCGTGACCTTGGCGGCAGCGCATCTGTTTTGAACAAGCTGACACTGAGCAGCGGTGCGATCTACGGCATCGGTATGATCGGTGAAGGAATCGTTGTAAACAGCTTGATTATCAAGTAATCCTGATTCGCAAATAAACAAAAACTCTCTTGTACGCAAATGCGTACAAGAGAGTTTCATTATTTAATGTCTGCTGAATAAGTCGCCCTTGTGACTTATTCGCACAGCTTTGC